>RDDZ01000040.1 GCA_003852775.1 Microbacteriaceae bacterium
GCTGATGGCTCGCGCGATCGCCACGGAGATATGGGTCTTGCCGGTCCCGGTGCCACCAACCAGCACGACATTGCGCTGCTGGCTGAGGAATTCCCCGCTGGTCAGATCGCGCACCAGCGTCTCGTTGATCGGCGTATCATCGAAGGTGAACTCCTCGATCTCCCGGGCATAGGGCAGCTTGGCGGTGGTGATCTGGTATTTGACCGACCGCGCCTTCTTCTCGTTGATCTCGGCGGCCAAAAGATCACCAACGATCTGGCGGGGTTCATGCTGACGGCGCACAGCCACCGCCATGAGTTCGTCGTAGGCGGCGCGCATGCCGTAGAGCTTCAGTTCGCCCATCGCTGCCATGATCTCTGCACGATCCATCAGCCGGCCCTCCGCAGCAGGTCATAGCGGGCACAGTCTGCCTTCGGTTCATGGGTCAGGCGCAGGGCCGGAGAGGTGAGCAGCAAGGGTGGCGGCTCCGGGTCGCGCCTGCGGGACAGGATGTTGAGGATCACATCGGCGGAGTGGACGCCCTGCGAGAGCGCTTCGGCACAGGCCTTCTGCACGGCGGGAACCTCCTCCGTCAGCACGGCGCCGAGGATCTTCACCATCTGGCGGTCGCCGTCCGAGGAGCCCTGCAGCTTGCGGCGGATCTGCTCGAGGGCGCCGGGCAGAACCCAGTCCTTGAACGGTGCGCCATTGCGCAGCGCCCCGGGTTTGCGAAGCAGGACCGGCACATAGTGCCAGGGATTGTAGATTGTCCGGCCCCGCCCGAAGTGACGGGGATGGTCCCCGACCAGCCGCCCTTCCTGCCGGATCTCGATCCGCTCCGCATAGGCCCGGATCTCGACCGGCCGCCCGACAGCCGTTGCCGCGACGGAGTATTTGTTGTTGTCGAACCGCACGAGGCAGGTCTTCGATACCGCCGCAGGCAGCGAGTGGAAGCCGTCGAAGCGCCCGGCATAAGGGACGAGGTGCGGGCGCTCTTGCTGAAAGACTTCCCAGACGGTCTTGTCCGTCAGTTCGGGATGCTTGCTGCTCCTGGCCGAGGCGATGCACTTGTCCAGCAGCCAGGCATTCAGTTCCTCGTAGCTCTTGACCCTGACCCGGGGTGAGAAGAACCGTTGGCGGACCGTGCCGACCTGGCTCTCCACCTGACCCTTCTCCCAGCCCGAGGCCGGGGTGCAGGCGACGGGCTCGACCAGATAATGGCTGGCCATCTGCAGGAACCGACGATTGTAGAGGCGTTCCTTGCCGACGAAGATGGTCTCCACCGCCGTCTTCATATTGTCGTAGATCCCGCGGGTGCAGGTGCCCTTGAAGAAGGCGAAAGCCCGATCATGGGCATCGAACACCATCTCCTGCGTCTCGCGAGGATAGGCCCGCACGAAGAACATCCGGCTGTGGCACAGGCGAACATGCGCCACCTTGATCGTGGTGGTTGCCCCATCGATCAGGACAACCTCGTGGCTCCAGTCGAACTGATAGGCTTCGCCGGGGGCAAAACTCAGCGGCACGAAGGCGGACGAGGCACCGGAGCTTTGAGTGCGCGCCCAGACCGAGGCGTAGCGGCGGACCGCATCATACCCGCCTTCATAGCCAAGGCCGCGCAGTTCCTCGTAGATCTGGATCAGCGTCAGGCGTTCCCGGCGCCCACGAGCCGCGTTGATCGCCAACAGCCGGCTCAGTTCCTCAAGCCAGGCGCCCAGCTTCGGGCGTGGCTGAACCGTCCGGCTATAGGTGAACTCCGTTATCCCGGTGCGGATCACCTTGCGCACCACCTTCTTCGACAGCTTCAGGTCGCGGCAGATCGTCTTGATCCCCTTGCCCTGGCTTTGTTGCGCAAATGGCTGACGGGATTCATCTTGCGAATCCAGCGTGATACCTTTGGGCATGAGCAGCTGGACCCCGACGAGATACAAGACCACGAACTGGTCGTCCTATAATTCTGCCCTGAAGCGACGTGGCTCGCTGACGATCTGGTTTGATCCGTCGATGATCTGGTCGCCGC
>RDDZ01000110.1 GCA_003852775.1 Microbacteriaceae bacterium
CGCCCCGCCGTGGACGGCGCGCTGGGCGCCGCGGGCGCGGCCCGGCGCGCGGCGCGGGCCGCACGCCCGAGCTCGGCCGCCTGCGCCTCCGCAGCGCGGGCACGCAGCTCGGCGGCGCGCATCTCGGCGCGCTCGAGGGCCTCGGCGCGGCGGCGCTCCTGCTCGAGCAGGCGCTCGGTGCGCGCGACGTCGCGCGCCGTCGCCTCGACGCGCAGCTCGACGGGCGCCTCGGCGGTCTCCGCCATTACGCGGATGGCGCGCTGCAGCCGCGTCGCGTTGCGCTCGGTCGCGAGGAACTCGCGGCGGCGGATCCAGCTCGGCAGCAGGTAGAGGAACCACAGCACGGCCGCGAGCGCGAGCATGATCGCGGTACCCGCACCCGAGAAGTCCATGTCGCCCAGGGTAGAGCGGATGCCGTGCCGCCCCGGGAGGCGCGCGCGGCTAGTAGCGCAGCGGCCGGGCCGCGGCCTGGATGTCGGCCTCCGGGATGCGCGCCGCCGACTCGGGCGCGCGTCCGTCCTTCCAGCGGCGGAGCACGCCCGTCGGCACCTCCTCGACGACGAGGCCGAAGCAGAAGTGGTCGCGCCAGTCGCCGTTGATGTGGATGTACCGCCGACGCAGCCCCTCGTAGCGGAAGCCGAGCTTCTGCACGACCCGCAGGCTCGGGGCGTTCTCGGGCCGGATGCAGATCTCCATGCGGTGCAGCCCGAGCCCGAAGAAGCAGTGGTCGGTCGCGAGCGCGACGGCCGTCGGCGTGACGCCGCGGCCGGCGAACCGCTCGGCGACCCAGTAGCCGATCGTCGCCGAGGACAGCGAGCCGTAGACGATCCCGGACACGTTGAGCTGCCCCGCGAACTGCCCCTCGTACTCGACGACGAAGGGCAGGCCGGCGCCCGTTCGGGCGTGCGCCTGCAGCGAGCGGATCGACGCCTTCACGTCGAAGCCCGCGGGCCCGTGCGGGTTCGTCGCCTCCCACTGGCGCAGCCATCCGCGGTTGCCCATGAGCTCGTTCTCGAGCGCCCGGGCGTCCCGGATGCGGATGGGCCGGATCGTGACGAGCCCGTCACTGAGGGTCGGTGTGGCCATGTCGGCGCCAGACTACTTGCCGTGCTGCGGGGCGCAGGTGAGGCGCGTCAGCCGTCCTCGCCGTCCTGGCCGCCCGACTCGTCGGCGCCGAGCGTCTGCGCGAAGTCCTTCACCCACGAGCGGAAGTCGGGGCCGAGGTCGTCGCGGTCGCTCGCGAGCTGCACGATCGCCTTGAGGTAGTCGAGTCGGTCACCCGTGTCGTAGCGGCGGCCGCGGAACACGACGCCGTGGACGCCGCCGGCATCCGCCGTGCCCGTCGCGATCGTCTCGAGCGCGTCGGTGAGCTGGATCTCGCCGCCCTTGCCCGGCTCGGTGCGCTCGAGCACCTCGAAGATCTCGGGGCGCAGCACGTAGCGGCCGATGATGGCGAGGTTGCTGGGCGCCTCACCGGCCGGAGGCTTCTCGACGAGGCCCGTGATGCGCACGACGTCGTCCTCGTCGGTCGGCTCGACGGTCGCGATGCCGTAGAGGTGGGTCTGCGAGGGGTCGACCTCAAGCAGCGCGACGACGGTCGTGTTGAGCGCCTCCTGCACCTCGAGCATGCGCGAGAGCAGCGGGTCGCGGTTGTCGATGATGTCGTCGCCGAGCAGCACCGCGAAGGGCTCGTGCCCGACGTGCATCTTCGCGCGCAGCACCGCGTGGCCGAGACCCTTCGGGTCGCCCTGGCGCACGTAGTGCACGTCGGCGAGGCCCGTCGAGTAGTTGACCTTCTCGAGCTTCTCGTCGTCGCCCTTGCTGGAGAGCACGGCCTCGAGCTCGCCGGCGCGGTCGAAGTGGTTCTCGAGCGCGGTCTTGTTGCGACCGGTGACCATCAGCACGTCGTGCAGCCCCGCCTCGACGGCCTCCTCGACCACGTACTGGATCGCGGGCTTGTCGACGACGGGGAGCATCTCCTTCGGCATCGCCTTGGTCGCCGGGAGGAAGCGCGTGCCGAGTCCCGCCGCAGGGATGACCGCCTTGGTGATCTTGGTAGGCATGCGGGCCAGGCTATCAGCGGGGTGTGTCGGCGAAATGTCAAGGCTCTTACAATCGGTCACGTGCCCGACGAAGCGGAGAACAGGAAGCGCGCGATGCGCGCGGAGCTCCGCGAGCGCCGCCGCATCCGCACCGCCACCGAGCGCGAGCGCGCGACCGAGGCACTGACCCGCCACCTCGTGCAGCTCGCGTCCGACCTCGACGTGGGCTTCATCGCCGCGTACCTGTCGACGCCCGACGAGCCGGAGACCCGTGGCTTCCTGCGCTGGGCGGACGAGCAGGGCATCCGGGTCCTGCTGCCGATCTCACGCGAGGACGGCCTGCTCGACTGGGCGCCGTACGACGGCGCCGACGAGGAGCAGGACATCCTCGGCATGCCCACGCCGTCGAGCGAGCTGCTCGGGCCGATCGCGATCAACGGGGTCGACCTCATCCTCGTCCCGGCCGCGTGCGTCGCGCGCGACGGGATGCGGCTCGGATGGGGACGCGGCTACTTCGACAAGACCCTCGGCTCGATGGAGGGCTGCCCGCCCTTGTACGCCGTCATCTACGACGACGAGCTCGTGGACGAGGTGCCCGTGGAGCGCCACGACATGCCGGTGGACGGTGTCGTGACGCCCGGCGGCATCCTCACCTTCGCAAAGCGCTGACCGACCTCTAGCCTGGGGGCTACGGCTCAGCCGCCGACCCCCGGACACAGAATGGGAGCAACCGTGAAGGGCTTCAGAGACTTCATCCTCCGTGGCAACGTGATCGACCTCGCGGTCGCCGTCGTCATCGGCTCGGCGTTCACGCTCATCGTCAACCAGATCGTCGACGCCGTCATCAACCCCGCGATCGGTGCGCTGTTCCGCGCGGACTCGCTCGACAACGCGCTCCTCGTCGAGATCCCGACCACCGACGGCAGCGTCGCGACGCTGTCGTTCGGCGCGGTGATCGGCGCGGTCATCAACTTCCTCATCATCGCGGCCGTCGTGTACTTCGTGCTCGTGCTGCCGGTGAACAAGCTGCGCGAGCGGCAGGCCGCGAAGAAGGGCATCGTCGAGGAGGAGGCCGGCCCCACCGAGACGCAGCTGCTCGCCGAGATCCGCGACCTGCTCGCGGAGCGGAAGAACACCGCCAGCTGAGCACCCGCGGGGCGCAACCCGCTGGTCGAGTAGCGCCCGCGGGGCGCGTGTCGAGACCAGCCCGCGCTCGACGTCGGGCTGATCTCGACACGCCCGCTGCGCGGGCTACTCGATCAGCGGGTGGTGCCGCTGCGCGGGCGACCCAGCGGGCGGTGCCGCTGCGGACCGCCCGGTCAGCGGGCGCTCACCAGTGCGGCGGCTTCTCCCGCCGCATCCGCTCGTCGTTCTCCGTCGGGGAGTGACGCGGCGGCTCGGGCAGCGGATGCGGGTCGCTCCCCGGCGGCGGCGGCGTGGTCACGCGTCGCCTCCGCCGCGGGCGCGGCTCGACGGGCTGCTCCTCGTCAGGGCGCGGTGTGTCCGGCAACGACGGGGATCTCCTCGGTCACGGGGCCGCCCGGCAGCCCGACCATGAGGGCGATGCGGTCTGCCACGGCGTCCGGGTCGGTGAACAGCTCGAAGGCGTGCACGCGCGCGTAGTGCCAGCCGAGGCGGCGCAGCACCTCGGGGCGCAGGCGCAGGGCCTCGCGCAGGCTGCGGCCGGTGAACACGGCGTCGGTGTCGACGACGACACACATGCCGCCGTTCGCGGCGACGAGGCCGAGCTTGCCGCGGTGCCCGAGGGCGACGCGCAGGCCACGCGCCTCGAGGCGACGGGACAGGTCGACGAGCATCGGGTCGGAGTCGTCCGGCAGCGGCGGCTCGGCACGACGCGACGCGATCTCGCCGAGCAACTCGGCGAGGGCGACGGCGCCGTGCTTCATGCGGGTCTCGTCGAGGTCCTCGGGTTGCACGCACGTGACGATGACGAGCGAGCGGCGGGCGCGGGTCATGGCGACCGCGAGCAGGCGCTCGCCGCCGGGGAGTCCGAGGGCGCCGAAGTCGCTCAGCACGCGGCCGTGCGGGGTGCGCCCGTAGCCGAGCGAGAACACGACGCGGTCGCGGCTCTGCGCGACGGCGCGCTCGACCGGCAGCACGGCGAACGGCTCGGCGCGCTCACCGAGCAGGAACTCGCTGAGCGCGGGGTGCGCTCCCATCGCGGCGAGCACGGCGTCCATGACGCGCACGGCGTGCTTGTCGGAGGCCGTGACGACCATGAGCGACTCGCGCGGCCGGGTCTCGGCGTGGTCGATGACGAGCTCGACGACGCGGGCGACCTCGGCGTCGACCGACTCGACGGCGCCCGTGTCGGGGTCGGGCAGACCGGTGCCGTTCTCGATGTAGTCGAGCGAGAGGCTGCCGTGCCCGAGGAACGAGCCCGCCCACGGCAGGGCGTCGATGCGTCCGCCGTAGAAGCGGCGGTTGACGAGCTCGGCGAGGTCCTCGCCGCCGGCGCGGTAGCTGCGCGTGAGGCTCAGCGTCGGGAGCACGGATGCCAGCTGCGCGAACGCGGAGCGCCCGTGCAGGTCGGTCTCGGCGGCCTCCGCGGCAGCCTCCTCCGGAGTCTCCTCGTCGTCGGCGTCAGCCGCCGGTCGAGCTGCCGCCGACGGCGACGTGTCGAGCTCAGCCTCCGAGTCGCTCTCGACCTCGGCCTCCGCCTCCTCGACGACCTCCGGCTCCTCCGTCTTCACGGGGCGCACCGGCATGCCGAACCGCGACGGGTACGCGACCGCGACGGGCGACTCCTCACCCTCGTCGAGGCCGATGCGGAAGGGGGCGGGTGTCTGCGTCACGGGGTCGCCGAACGCGATCACCTGCCGGGCGCGACGGATCGCGCCGACGTTCTCGGCGATCGTGGTGGCGCCCGCGTCGACGAGCACGACGACGTCGACGGGCATCGTGTCGCTCACCTGGTCGATCTCGTACGGCGAGACGAGCCACACGGGGGCGACGGTGCGCGACAGGTGGGGTGCGAGGCGCTGGAGCGACTCCGAGGTGAGCCCGTTCGAGGTGATGAGCTGCTTGAGCGCGGCCGCCTCGTCGGGCCAGTCGATGATGCCGATGCGCCAGCTCTCGGCGAGCTGCCACGCGAGCAGCCCCGCGTTGCCCTGCTGGTGCGCCTCGTCCACGAGGCGGAAGTCGGCTTCGAGACGCTGCAGCACATCCGTCTTCGCGCCGAGGAGGGCGCGGTCGTCGACGAGCAGGGTGTCGAGCGCCGAGCGCCACCAGGCGAGCTCGAGCTCCGCTGCGACCTGCTCCTCGGGCACGTGGCGCGCGGCGAGGTCGGCGAGGAAGTCGTCGAGCTCGAGGTCGCGCAGACGCTGCATGAGGGCGCTGCGCTCCTGCAGGTTGTTGAGCACGTCGGACTCCGCCGCGAGCTGCTCGAGCAGGTCGGAGAGCTGGTGGAGCGGCAGGTCCGCGAGCTGCGAGCCGGGGGCGGTGCGGCCGAGGGGCGCGTCGAGCTCGGCGAGGTCGGCGGTCACCTGCTGCCACGCGACCTGCACATCCGAGATGCCCGTCGGCACCTCGGGCGTGACGCCCGCGGCGACGTAGCGCTGCCACAGGATGCGCTGCTGCTGGATGGCCGTGAGCGCCTCGTGCAGGTCTCCCACGTGCATGCCGGGGCGGATGTACTCCTTGGCGAGCTTCTTGAGGCGGCGGCGGTTGGCGCCCGACATCTCGGGGGCCTCGCGGCGCGGCGCGGTCGCGACGATGAGCTCGGCGAGCGAGCGGTCGAAGACGGCGGGCTCGAACTTGTCGAGGGTGTCGCGCAGGTCGGAGAGCAGGCGCAGGTAGATGCCGAGCTCGGCGACCGACGTGAACGGACGCATCCGGGTCTTGCCGATGACCTCGTTCGCCTTCACGAGCAGGCGCGGCAGCGTCTCGGCGTGGAGGCGCTTGGCGATGCCGTGGGCTCGCGCGGCGTCCTCCCCCGTGGCGAACTGGGCGCCGTACCACGGCGAGTCGCCGGGGCCGTAGCGGAACTCGCCGAGGCGCGCGGCCTCGACCATCGTGTTCGCGACGCTCGCACGGTCGCCCGCGAGGGCGCGCACGGCGTTGGGCGACAGGCGCGCGGTCGTCGTGGGCGGATGCGGCAGGAGCGCGAGGCGCGACAGCTCGGCCACGCAGTCGAAGACCGACACCCACAGCGTCTCGTCGGTGCGCGAGAGCGCCTCGCGGTAGTCGACGAGCACGCTGCGCAGGCGCACGAGCGCCTCGTCGATCTCGGCGAGCTGGGGCTGCTGGGCCTTCTCGTTGCGCGCGATGCCGCGCACGACGTCCCGGCGCAGGGTCGAGGGGGTCACGGCGAGGCCGGCGAGCCCGACCTCGGAGAGGCGCTGGGCGATGCCGCGGAGGCTCGCGCGGCGCGGGCTCACGACGAGGACGCGCTTGTTCTGGCTCACGAGCATGCCGAGCGCGTTGACGATCGTCTGCGTGGCGCCGGTGCCGGGCATCGTGCGCACCACGAGCGAGTTGCCCGCGGCGATCTGCGCGACGATGTGCTCCTGCTCCGCGTCGGCGTCGAGCAGGAGGGTGTCGACCGATGGGTCGCGGCGGTCGGGGTCGCCCTGCTCGACAGCCTGGTAGGCCTCCTCGAGCGCCCACTTGGCGGTCGCGTCGCCGCCGACGGCGTCGAGCACGGGGTGCTCGAGGTTCTTCGCGTCGGCGAGCAGCGCCTGGGCGACCTCCTCGAACGACGACACGACGAGCCGCGGCTGCACGGTGATCTCGCCGAGGTGGCCGGTGAGGCGGCGCAGCTGGTCGATGACGGCGTTCGGCTTGAAGGTGCCGTCGTCGTCCGAGAGCGCGACGAACGTCGCGGCGTCGAGCACGATGCCGTACTGCTTCTCGAGGGCGCGCGCGAGCGCGGGGTTGAGCACCGCGGTGCCGCGGAGCTTGAGCTCGTAGTCGCGGCCGTGGCGGCGGATGGCGAGGGGGCGCAGCAGGAGCGGCGCGCAGTGGTCGACGCGCTCGTGCGTCCAGCGCACGATGCCGATGCCGAGGTGCACGCTGTCGAGACCGCGCGTGGTCGAGAGTTCGAGGCCCTTCGCCGTGATGCGCTCGGCCGCGATGCGCGCGGCGCGCAGGGCGAGGTCGTCGCGGATGAGCTGCGAGAGCAGCGTGGGCTTGCCCGTGATGAAGCGCGCGAGACCGCCCGGGTGGGTCGTCGAGAGCTCGATGCGCGTCGTCGGCGAGTCGACGAAGTGCAGCAGCGGCGAGGTGCCGCCGAGGCGCGACAGCTCCTCGCGCCAGGCGTCGCGCGCCGGGTCGGCCACCGCACGCGGGGCGGGGGCGGGCACGAGCAGCGGCGCTGTCGCCGGCTGCGCGGATGCGTGAGGGGTCACAGGAATCTCCCCGGAGTCGTCATCCCGACGGTTGGCAGGCCACACACGGCCACGATAGGTGGCCTCCGCCCCGTATCCCGGGAGCGAAACGCATCCGTCTGTCTACTGCGCCGCGGGGTCGAGCTCGAGCGTCATGAAGGTCGAGTTGGGGTCGAGCGCGTAGTCGGCGAAGGGCCCGGTCTCGACGAAGCCGGCGCGCGCGTAGAGGGCGCGCGCGGGCGCGAAGAAGTCCTCCGTGCCGGTCTCGAGGCTCACCCGCCGGTACCCGCGGGCGCGCGCCTCGTCGAGCACGTGGGCGAGCAGCATCCGACCGAGTCCCCGGCCGCGGGCCGCGGCATCCGTTCGCATCGACTTGAGCTCGCCATGGTCGGGGGCGAGCTCCTTGAGCGCCACGCAGCCGAGCACGTCGTCGCCGTCGCTGAGCGCCCAGAAGGTGACGGACGGATGCTGCAGCCCGCTCACGTCGAGGGCGTGCACGCTCTCGGGCGGCGACGTCGCGTACATGTCGGCGAGGTGGTCCTCGAGCAGCTTGAGCACGCGCGGGTCGGTCAGGTCGCCGGGCGCGATCACGGGGGCGTTCATCGTGCTCTCATCATGGCGTGCGCACGTTTCGGGCACGTGTCATGCCTCCGTGTCATCCGGGGCATACACGAGGACGTAATCTCGTGCGGTGCGTCTCGCGATCGTCGGCTGCGGCCTCCTGCTCGTCGGCGGTCTCGCCGTCGCCACAGGGCTGCTTCCGCTCGCGGATGCGGTGGCCGTCGCCGAGCGCGTCTGGCCGATCCTGCTCTTCGCCGTCGCGGTGACGATCGTGGCCGAGCTCGCCGACCGTGCGGGGGTGTTCGCGGCAGTCGCCGAGCGGCTCGCGCGCCGTGGACGCGGACGCGGGTGGGTGCTGTGGACCCTCATCGTGCTGCTCGCCGTGGCGTCGACGATCTTCCTGTCGCTCGACACGACGGCCGTGCTGCTGACCCCCGTCGTCGTGCTGCTCGCCCGCAGCCACGGCTACCCGCCGCTGCCGTTCGCGCTCACGACCGTGTGGCTCGCGAACACCGGCTCGCTGCTGCTGCCGGTGTCGAACCTCACCAACCTGCTCGCGGAGCACGCCCTGGGCTTCGCCGACCCCGGCCGCTTCGCGGCGCTCCTGTGGGCGCCGGCGCTCGTCGCGGTGCTCGTGCCATGCGCCGTCGTCGCGGTCGTCTTCCGCCGCTCGATCGGCACGCGCTACCTGCCGGTCGCCGCCGAAGAGCCGCACGACCCCGTGCTGTTCTGGCTGTCGGGCGCGGTCGTCGCTGTGCTCATCCCGTTCCTCGTGAGCGGGATGCCCGTGTGGATCCCGGCATCCGTGGCGGCCGTCGTGCTCGTGGTCGCCTTCGCCGTGCGCGATCGCGTCGCCGTGCGTGCCGGCCTCGTGCCGTGGGGCCTGCTGCTGTTCGCGAGCGGCCTCTTCCTCGTGGTCGAGGCGGCGCACTCCCTCGGGCTCGCATCCGTGCTCGCGACGCTCACCGGCTCGGGCGACGACCCCCTCGCCCTCCTGCGGATGTCGCTCGCCGGGATGCTCGGCGCGAACGCGATCGACAACCTGCCCGCCTACCTCGCACTCGAGCCGCTCGCCGACTCCCCCGCGCGCATCGCGGCCCTGCTCATCGGGGTGAACGCGGGCCCGCTCGTCACGCCCTGGGCGTCGCTCGCCGTGCTGCTGTGGCACGACCGCCTGCGCGCGCTCGGCGTCGAGCTGCCGTGGCGCCGCTACATGCTCCTCGGGCTCGTCGCCGCGCCGCTCACGGTGGTGGCGGCGACGCTCGCGCTCGCGCTCACCGTGTGAGCGACATGAGCAGGCCCGAGACCACCTGCCCGAGCAGGGTGTAGCCGAGGGCGACGATACCCACCGCGACCAGGGCGCCGATGACGCCCACGAGCACGTTCCACCGCGTCGTCCCCCGGTCGATGAGGTCGTAGTCGCGCCGGAGCGTCTCGAGCTCGGACTCCGGAACCGGCCGCGTGCTCCAGGTCTCCGGCCGAGCGGCGAGCGCGGCGAGCGTCGCGACGTCGACGGAGGCTGCGGGGCGGCGTCCGCGCTTACGGAGGAAGCGCACGAGCCCCGGCATGTGCAGGACCTCGACGACGGTGCCCTTCCACTCGGGCGTCGCCCGGACCGTGAGGTCTCGCGCGCCGCTGATCGCCACGATCGGTGTCACGGGCACCGCGTGCCCGGCCCGCTGCAGGATCGCCGCGATGCGGGTGGCCTCGAACGCGGAGTTCCGGATGTGGTCGGTGCGCCGGCCGTTGACGAGCAGTCGCCCGCCGGCCACCCACACCCGCGCATTCCGGTGGCGCTTGCTGTTGACGACGAAGACGCCGGCGGGACCGATGACGAGGTGGTCGACGTCGCTCTCCTTCTGCCCGATGGGAATCGAGTGGAGCACCACCCATTCCGGGCCGAGCGCGGCGAGCCGCCGTGCCGCCTCCTGCTCGCCGCGGATGCCGCGCAGCCACGCCATCGCATCCCGCGACGGGCGCACGATGCCGAGGGGCAGCTCGCGCAGGTCGCGGGTGCCGCGCAGCGATACCACCTTCTCGACCAGCGCGTGCGCCGGCATCCGTGTCCGCAGATCCGTCATGAGCCCTCCTCGACGGTGACGAGGCTAGGCGGCACGTGTACGGCGCGCGCTCCCCACTCCGGGGCGCATCCGATGCCCCGCACGCAGGACCCGCCGCGCCCGACGTCGAGCTCCGCGCGCTCAGGCCTGCAGCAGCAGGTGGTCGCGCAGCACGACCGCGTGGTTGCGCTCGGTGTCGTGGGCGCCGAAGAGCAGGGTCACGCGGTCGTGGGAGCGGATGACGTCGAGCGCCTCGGCCAGGTCGCGCCCCTCGAGCTCGGCGCGGTAGGCGGCCGCGAACTCCTCGAAGCGGTCGGGCGCCGCGTGCCAGGCGGTGCGCAACTCGGCCGAGGGGGCGAGCTCCTTCCACCAGGCGTCGAGCCCCGCCCGCTCCTTCGAGACCCCGCGGGGCCACAGCCGGTCGACGAGCGCGCGGAAGCCGTCCGCGGCGTCCGCGTCGTCGTAGACGCGCTTGACGATGATCTCGCCCATGCCCCGAGCCTGGCCCGCTCGGTCGGCGGGGTCAACCGCGAGCGGTCAGAGACGCTCGAGCAGCTGCGACACCTTCGTGAGGCGCTCGCGCGGGATCGCGGCGGCGGCCTCGCTCGGGGCGCTCTTCACGGCGCTCGCGAGGATGTCGTAGATGACGAGCTGCGCCCAGCGCGGGGCGTCTTCGTCCGAGTGAGCGCGGATCTGGTGCTCCATCGTGCCCGTCACCTGGCCGGTGGTCGCGTCGTACTGCACGAGCAGGCCGCGCCACGCGTCGCCGTCGGGGAAGCACAGCGCCTTGATGCCAGGCAGCACGTCGAACTCGGCGGCGTGCTCGAGGCCCTGCGGGTTCGGCGGCAGGGTGCCGAGGCGCGGGCTCATCTCGGGGAGGTCCCACACGAGCGTGTCGACGAGATCGCGCGCGCGCTTCCTGTCCGCCCTCGTCGCCATGGCACCAAGATAGCGGCCCGGCGACGGGCATCATGTCGCTCGTCCTGGGGGCATCCGGCCACCGGACGCAGCCGCTGGGCAACTGCGCCCCTGGAGGGACTCGCGACAGTGCCACACAGCGGCAGCGCCTCGGCTACACGTCGCGGTCGACGATGAGGCCGAAGTACCGCTCGAAGTAGGCACCGAGCCGCTCGAGTACGCGCTGCTTCTTCTCGCCGTGCCCGCCCTGCGCCGCGAACCGCGACACCGGCGGCAGCACCTTCATGATCGCGGTGCCGGTCTCTTGGATGGCGCCGTCGCGGAACGCCGTGCGCATGAACGCCCGGGTCTCGTCGGGGCGCAGACTCTCTTCCCCGATGATCTCGTCGAGCTCGGCTGCCCCACGGGTCTCGATGAAGCGACGCCACTCGTCGTCGATGTCGCCGTCGACGCTCACGGAGTCGACGAACGCAATGATGAGGTCCCGCTTGTTGCGCAGGGTCGGGCTCGCGTCGACGGCTCGTGTGATCGCCGCGCGGATCTCGACGTCATCCCCGTCTCCCCGCGCCTCCCGATATTTCTGCACGAGCATGAGGATGTAGTCGACGTTGATCTCGACCTGCTTGATGAGCTCGATCTCGAAGACGACGTCGTCGTTGATCGTCTCCTTCTCGGTGTCGCGCGCCGCGCGGTAGTCGGCGTACAGGTCGAGGTAGACGCTGCGGTAGTCCTGCGCCTGGCGCTCGGTGAGCAGCTCGTTGCCGGCGAAATCGTCGAACGCGGTGAGGATGGTCTCGAGGCGGAGGATGGCGCCGAAGAGCGCGATGAAGTCCTTCTGAGCCTGCTCCCCGACGACCGGCTCACCGAGGGGGGTACTCGGCGAGCAACCGCTCTCCCGAGCACGTAGCTCTTGAAGTCCCACCCGTCAACCGCACCGCGAAGGTCGTTCGCAATCCGCCAGATCGACTTGTGCAGTTCGGCACGCTGGGCTTCACGAGTCGTCGGGGGCATTCAGGTCTCCTCCGAGGCGAGACGCCTCGCTGTGTCACGGT
>RDDZ01000063.1 GCA_003852775.1 Microbacteriaceae bacterium
GGGGCCGACGGGGGTCGCGGTGCGCACGCTCGTCGCGCTGACGGCGGACCTCGCGGGAGCGTAGTAGGGTCGATTCGGCAAGGAACGCCTTGCCTTTTCCCGCTCCGCGACACCATCGATCTCGCGGGGAATCCGACACGCGAAGCGCAAGGGAGTTTCTCCAGTGTCAGAGCAGACCTACGACCTCGTCGTCCTGGGAGCGGGAAGCGGCGGCTACGCCGCCGCCCTGCGTTACGCCCAGCTCGGCAAGTCCGTCGCCCTCATCGAGAAGGACAAGGTGGGCGGCACGTGCCTCCACGTCGGGTGCATCCCGACGAAGGCTCTGCTCCACTCCGCCGAGGTGGCGGACGTCGCCCGCGAGTCGGCGAAGTACGGCGTCACGACGCAGTTCGGCGGCATCGACATCGCGGCGGTGACCGCGTACCGCGAGGGCATCGTCAACGGCAAGTGGAGGGGCCTCTCGGGCCTCATCAAGGGCCGCGGCATCACCCTCATCGAGGGCACCGGCCGCCTCACCTCCCCCAACACCGTCCAGGTGGGCGACCAGGTCGTCCGCGGCACCAACGTGCTCCTCGCGACGGGCTCCTACTCGCGCACGCTCCCCGGTCTCGAGATCGGCGGCCGCGTCATCACGTCCGAGCAGGCCCTCTCGCTCGACTTCGTCCCGAAGAAGGTCGCCGTCCTCGGCGGCGGCGTCATCGGCGTCGAGTTCTCGAGCGTCTGGAAGAGCTGGGGCGCCGACGTCACGATCATCGAGGCGCTCCCCCACCTCGTCCCCAACGAGGACGAGTCGATCTCGAAGCACTTCGAGCGCGCCTTCCGCCGTCGCGGCATCGAGTTCAAGCTCGGCGTGCGCTTCGCGGGCGTCACCCAGAACGAGTCGGGCGTCGTCGTGTCGCTCGAGAACGACGAGACGATCGAGGCCGACATCCTCCTCGTCGCCGTCGGCCGCGGCCCCCTCACCGCCAACATGGGCTTCGAGGAGGTCGGCGTCCAGCTCGACCGCGGCTTCGTCGTCGTCGACGACAAGCTCCAGACCACCGTTCCCGGCGTCTACGCCGTCGGCGACATCGTCCCCGGCCTGCAGCTCGCGCACCGCGGCTTCCAGCAGGGCATCTACGTCGCCGAGGTGCTCGCGGGCCTCGACCCGATCAAGGTCGAGGACGTCAACATCCCCAAGGTCACCTACTCGGACCCCGAGGTCGCCTCGGTCGGTCTCACGCAGGCGAAGGCGGAGGAGCAGTACGGCGCCGAGAACATCACGGCCGTCGAGTACAACCTCGCCGGCAACGGCAAGAGCCACATCATCGGCACCACGGGCGTCATCAAGGCGATCCGCGTGAACGACGGCCCTGTCGTCGGCGTGCACATGATCGGTGCCCGCGTGGGCGAGCTCATCGGCGAGGCGCAGCTGGTCGTCGACTGGGACGCCTACCCCGAGGACATCGCACCCTACATCCACGCCCACCCGACTCAGAACGAGGCGCTCGGCGAGGCCTTCCTGGCTCTCGCAGGCAAGCCTCTGCACGGCTGAGTCCGGCGGCTAAGCTAGAACGACACGGCTGAATAAGGAGCATCACCGATGAGCGAATCCGTCAGCCTCCCCGCGCTCGGCGAGAGCGTCACGGAAGGTACGGTCACGCGCTGGCTGAAGAAGGTCGGCGACCGCGTGGAGGTCGACGAGCCTCTGCTCGAGGTCTCGACCGACAAAGTCGACACCGAGATCCCGTCCCCCGTCGCCGGCATCGTCGAGGAGATCCTCGTGGCCGAGGACGAGACCGTCGAGGTCGGTGCGCCGCTCGTGCGCATCGGGGACGGCTCGGGTGGGGGCGAGGCGGCTCCGGCCGCCGAGGCGCCCGCCGCCGAGCCCGCGCCCGCAGCGGCGCACCGACCTCGACGGTCTCGTCCTCGGCCACGAGGATCTCCTCGACG
>RDDZ01000088.1 GCA_003852775.1 Microbacteriaceae bacterium
TAGGCGGGCGAGGTCTCGCCCGACCCCGACGAGGTGCAGGATTTCGGCTGGCGCGAGGTCGCCGCGCTGCGCGCCGACATCGCGGCCGCCGCCCCGCGCTACACGCCGTGGCTCAGGCTCTATGCGCAGGCGCCGTGGTTCGCGGGGCCGGCGCTCGCGGCCTGATCGCGCTTGCATTTGCGGCTTCGGCCGTTAAACCCGGCGCATGTCCAACCGCCGGGGTTCTCCGGCGCGCTTCCCGGAGAGGTTCATGAGCCAGTTTGACGTGCTGTGCATCGGCAACGCCATCGTCGACATCATCGCCCGCTGCGACGAGGCGTTCCTGGTCGACAACGGCATCATCAAGGGGGCGATGAACCTGATCGACGCGGAGCGCGCCGAGCTCCTCTATTCTCGCATGGGCCCGGCCATCGAGGCTTCGGGCGGCAGCGCCGGCAACACCGCCGCCGGCATCGCCTCGTTCGGCGCGCGCGCCGCCTATTTCGGCAAGGTGGCGAAGGACCATCTCGGCGGCGTCTACGCCCACGACATCCGCGCCCAGGGCGTCGCCTTCGATTCGGCGCCGCTCGACGGCGGCGCCCCCACCGCGCGCTCGATGATTTTCGTGACGCCCGACGGCGAGCGCTCGATGAACACCTATCTCGGCGCCTCGGTCGAACTCGGGCCGGAAGACGTGGAGCAGGACAAGGTCGAGGCCGCGAAAGTCACCTATTTCGAGGGCTATCTGTGGGACCCGCCGCGCGCCAAGGAGGCGATCCGCCTTGCCGCCGCGCAGGCGCACGCCGCCGGCCGCGAGGTGGCGATGACGCTGTCCGACCCGTTCTGCGTCGACCGCTATCGCGGCGAGTTCCTCGAGCTCATGCGCTCCGGCACGGTCGACATCGTCTTCGCCAACGAGAGCGAGCTGAAGTCGCTCTACGAGACCGCCTCCTTCGAGGCGGGGCTGGACGCGATCCGCAACGATTGCCGGCTCGCCGCCGTCACCCGCTCGGAAAAGGGCTCGATCGCGGTGCGCGGCGCCGAGACGGTCGAGATCGCCGCCGCGCCCGTCGAGGCGGTGGTGGACACGACCGGCGCCGGCGACCTCTATGCCGCCGGCTTCCTCGCCGGCTACACGGCCGGCCGCGGCCTTGCCGATTGCGGCGCGCTGGGCTCGCTCGCCGCGGGGCTGGTCATCGCGCAGGTCGGCCCGCGCCCGCGCCAGAACCTCAGGCAGGAGGCCGAGCAGGCCGGCCTCATGTGATGTCCTCCGGACGCCGGCCGGGCCTGCCGCGATAGGGCGGGATCGACCAGCCGTAGCGGATCGCGCCCGCCCGGATCGCGAAGGCGGCGAGGAACGCCGGAATCGCCGCCGCCAGCAGCGGCAGGCCGGCGATGTCGAGCACGGCGAAGGTGACCGCGCCGGCCATCGCCGCCGTCACGTAGATTTCCCGGCGCATCAGCACCGAGGGCTCGCCCGCGAGCTGGTCGCGCAATATGCCGCCCAGCGTCGCCGTCAGGAGCCCCATGACGATTGCCACCGGCGCCGAGCCAGTCACCACCAGCCCCTTCCACGCGCCGTAGACGCAGTAGGCGGCGAGCCCGACCGCGTCGAGCCACAGCAGCAGGCGGTAGCGCGATTCGATCAGGTGGGCGGTGACGTAGACGATTACCGCCATGGCGGCGCAGACCGCGAGATAGTCGTGGTTGGCGACCCAGAACACCGGCACGCCGAGGATCAGGTCGCGCACCGTGCCGCCGCCGACGCCGGTGACGCCGGCGAGGAACAGGAAGCCGATGAAGTCAAGCTCCTTGCGCGAGGCCGACAGCGCGCCCGTGGCGGCGAAGACCGCCACGCCCGCATAGTCGAGAAAGACGATCTGATCCATGTGCGGCATA
>RDDZ01000062.1 GCA_003852775.1 Microbacteriaceae bacterium
CCAGATCGCCGAGGGGCGCGGCATCGGCGCCAGTCATTTCGAGATCGTGGCCGACCGCAAGACCGGCCTTTCGCCCGGCGAGACGATCCGGCTCGGGCGCAACCGCTTTACCGTGGTCGGGCTGGTGGAAGGCGCGATGAACTCGGGCGGGGATCCGGCGGTCTATGTGACGCTGGCCGACGCGATGACGCTTCAGACTGAACTCGACCCCGCCGCCCAGCGGGTGCAGGCTGCGCGCGGGGCTGTCTCCGTCAAGTCCGCCTCTGTCGCCGCCGTCATCGCGCGGATGGCGCCGGGCGCCGATGTCGATCTGCTGACCGCGACCGTGCGCCAGTGGAAGCACCTCGCCGCCATGACCCAGGCCGAACAGGAGGAACTGCTGCTCGCCTCCGTGGTCGACAAGGCGCGCCGCCAGATCGGCCTCTTCCTCGGCATCCTCCTGTCCGTCAGCGCCGTGGTAATCGCCCTCATCATCTACACGATGACCATGGAGAAGCTGAAGCAGATCGCCACGCTGAAGCTGATCGGTGCGCCCGACCGCACCATCATCGCGCTGATCGTGCAGCAGGCGCTGATCCTCGGCGCCTCGGGCTGGGGGATCGGCCTGATGCTGATCCTTGCAGTGAAGGATTACTTTCCCCGCCGCGTGGTGCTGGAGCCGTTCAACGTCATGGTTCTAGCCGGCATCATCGCCGCCGTCTGCCTCTTGTCCTCGGCGCTCGGCGTGCGGGCGGCGATGAAGGTTGACCCGGCCACAGCGCTCGGGAGCTGACCGACATGGCGCTCGGCGACATCCTCATCAAGGTCTCGAACGTAGCCAAGCATTTCGGCGAGGGCGAGACCCGCGTCGACGCCCTGCGCGCGGTCGATCTCATCGTGCGGGCCGGCGAGGTGGTCGCGTTGCTTGGGCCGTCGGGGTCAGGCAAGACCACGCTGCTCAACATCATCGGCTGCATCCTCGCCCCGTCGGCGGGGCGGGTGGCGCTCGACGGCGAGCCGGTGTTCGACGGCGGATGGCTGCGGCGCGACCTGCGGCGTCTGCGGCTCGACAAGATCGGCTTCATCTTCCAGAGCCACAACCTGCTTCCGTTCCTGACGGCGCAGGAGAACGTCGGGGTCGTGCTCCACCTCGCCGGCCGCCCCGCCGAGGAAGCGCGGGCGCGGGCGCGCGAACTGCTGGACTATCTCGAGGTCGGCCACCGCGCCACGGTCAAGCCGGCGCTGCTTTCGGGCGGCGAGGCGCAACGCGTGGCCATCGCCCGCGCGCTCGCCAACCGTCCGCGCATCATCCTCGCCGACGAGCCGACCGCTGCGCTCGACGGCGCGCGGGCTGGGCTGGTGATGGACCTCATGCGCAAGCTTGCCGTCGAGCAGGAGGCCTGCATCGTCACCGTCACCCATGACGAGAAGATCTTCGACCGCTTCGACCGCCTGATCCACCTGCGCGACGGCCGCCTCGCCGACGTCTGATCCGGAGCCGTCCCATGCCCGCAAGTCGATCACGAACCCTCACCATCGCCGCCATCGTCGCCGCGATCTTCGGCCTGCTGACCGTCGTCTCGGGCGGCAGGACGCTGTTCGGCGGCGTCGACATGGGCGCGGTGGTGCCGTTCGTGCTGTGGTTCAACTTCGTCGCCGGGTTCGCCTATGTCCTCGCCGGGATCGGCCTGTGGCGGGGCGCGGGCTGGGCGCCGATCTTATCCCTCGGCATTGCGGTGGCTACGGCCGCGGTCTCCGCCGCCTTCCTATGGCATGTTCTGTCCGGCGGCGCATGGGAGGCGCGCACCATGGGCGCGATGATCCTGCGCACCGGCGTCTGGGCCGCCGTCGCTGGCTGGGCGAGGGGATTATCAGGCGGTGTTTCCGGGCCGCA
>RDDZ01000006.1 GCA_003852775.1 Microbacteriaceae bacterium
CTCCGGCCGGGGCGGGGGTTCCCTGCCTGGTCGCGGTTGGGTCCTGGGGGCCCTGCGTGCCCGCGCGGACTTCGGGGCCGCCTGGGCGCTGCTACCCGGCGGAAGGCGGCTGCGGCGAATGGCGTGTGCTGGACCGCCGGGGACGCCCCGCGCCCTGGCTGGAGCGGAAGCTGACGGAGGCGGAGCGGGCGCGGATTGACGATGTGGTGTTTGACGTGATGGAGAACCGACTATGAGACAACGACTGATCGACCGGGCGAAGCGCGCCCTGATCCGGCGGCTACGCACGCGCTATGAAATGATCCAGCCGATCCCGACCCAAGGCATGTTCAACTTCCGCTGCCATGAGAATTGCGTCCAGTACGTGCGCGACCGCCCCGGCGAGCGCCTGGGCATCGTGGAGACGATCTATGTGGATGGCGACTTCCCGATCCTCCACTATCTGGTCCACGACCTCGCCGCCGGGACCTACCGCGAAGTGACCCTGGGCTGGCTCGCGCCTCAGCATGAATACTACCTGATCCGCCCAGTCCATCCTTCGGACTTTGACCGGATTCATGCGGAATTCAGCCGCGCCCGGGCGGACTGGGCGGAGGAGTTCGTGGGCTGGTTCGGTCGGGCCGTCCTGCGGATCAAGCCGGAGGACGTGCTGTGAAATGCCACTACTGCCCAACAACGCAGGACCTGCGACCCTACGGGCCGAACGGGGCCTGGGTCTGCTTCGAGTGCGCGATGAAGCCGGAGAACCGGGCGCAAACGGAGCAGCAATTCAACGCCCAGCTCAACGCTGCCGGTCCGGTCGCGCTGATCGGGGAATCGACGGGGCCGCGGCCCCTGAACAAGAACGGAGGTCACTGATCATGAAAACCTACTGGAAGCGGCTCAAGAATCACCCGGGCGTCCCCGTGGCGACGGCGATGAGCGTCATGTTCCCGCTCGCGGGCCTGGGGAACGAGAATGACTGGCGAGTCGGCGTGATCGCCGGGGCGGTCGCCGCCCTCGCGGTCTGGGCGATTGTCCTGTGGACGGCGCGGACGCAACCGCTACCGCGCGAGGATGAGGAGGACTGAAGTGGACTGCCTCCAATGCGAACTGACCCGGGCGCGAGCGAAGGCCGTGACCTGGGCGATCCTTCGGATAAGCCGGCAGCAGATCGCTGACCGACTGTCGGAAGCCTACGGTGAACGCTACTATGTGGAGGACGGCGTGGTGCTCCGCGCCTCCAAGCTGCCGCCCTACCAACCGCACCGCATCTACCCACTACTGGAGAAGCAATCATGACTGCTGTTACGCCACGCCAAGCCCTCACGCGGGCTCTGGAACTGTTCGACAAGGCCCTGCCGAAATTCAACTATGGGGCTTCGGCCCTGGACGCGGAAGCGATCCGCCTGCTCAACGAAGTCCCCGGCGAAGTCCGGGCCGCGCTGAAGGAACTGGACGCCGAACCGGCCCGCCCGACCGTGGAGCTGGTCCGCGAGTTCCATGAAGCCTTCGGCCACCCGGTCGCGGAGGCCCCGACCCCGGGAACGAAGAAGCTGCGCGAACTCCGCGTGAAGCTGATCGCGGAGGAGCTGACGGAGCTGTGCGATGCCTTGGGCGTGGAATTGGAAATCATCCGTTCGGCTCAGGACGGGGAATGGCGCGTGCGGGTCGAAGCGACCGCGGAGGACGATGCCGTTGACCTGGTCGAAGCGGCGGACGCCCTGGGCGATCTGGACTATGTCGTGTCGGGAGCCAACCTGGTGTTTGGCTTCCCGGCGGTCGCCGTGATCCGCACG
>RDDZ01000035.1 GCA_003852775.1 Microbacteriaceae bacterium
CGTCTTCACCTCCGACCGCGGCCTCGCGGGCGCGTTCAACGCGAACGTGCTGCGGGAGAGCGAGGAGCTCACCGAGCTGCTCAAGGAGCAGGGCAAGGAGGTCGTCCACTACGTGGTCGGTCGCCGCGGTGTGAGCTACTTCAACTTCCGCAAGCGCACCCCGGAGCGCGCCTGGATCGGCGACACCGACACCCCGTCGTTCGCGACGGCGCAGGAGATCGGCGAGGAGATCGTCGCCCGTTTCGTGCAGCCGACCGACGAGGGCGGCGTGGACGAGATCCACATCGTCTACAACCGCTTCGTGTCGATGCTCACGCAGGAGCCCGAGGTCGTCCGCCTCCTGCCGCTCGAGATCGTCGAGGGAGTGGAGGAGCCCGGCGACGCCGAGATCTTCCCGCTCTACGAGTTCGAGCCGGAGCCCGACGCGGTGCTCGACGCTCTGCTTCCGGTCTACATCGAGTCGCGCATCTTCAACGCCCTCCTGCAGTCCGCCGCCTCCAAGCAGGCCGCGACGCAGAAGGCGATGAAGTCCGCGAGCGACAACGCCGACAAGCTCATCCGCGACTACACCCGCCTCGCGAACAACGCGCGCCAGGCGGAGATCACCCAGCAGATTTCCGAGATCGTGGGCGGCGCTGACGCCCTGGGCTCGGCGAAGTAATACGACAGGAAGAGAAACCATGGCTACCGCTACCAAGAAGGCAACGGCGTCGGAGGCTCCCGCCGCGGGCGGCGTCGGACGCATCGCGCGCGTCACGGGCCCCGTCGTCGACATCGAGTTCCCGCACGACGCGATCCCGGAGATCTACAACGCTCTCGAGACCGAGATCACGATCGGCGAGACGACTACCAAGCTCACGCTCGAGGTCGCCCAGCACCTCGGCGACGACCTCGTCCGCGCGATCGCCCTCAAGCCGACCGACGGCCTCGTCCGCGGTCAGGAGGTGCGCGACACCGGTGCTCCCATCTCGGTGCCCGTCGGCGATGTCACCAAGGGCAAGGTCTTCAACGTCACGGGCGACGTGCTCAACCTCGGTGAGGGCGAGACCTTCGAGGTGACCGAGCGCTGGCCCATCCACCGCAAGCCCCCGG
Organism: Microbacteriaceae bacterium; assembly: GCA_003852775.1. Classification (GTDB taxonomy): domain Bacteria; phylum Actinomycetota; class Actinomycetes; order Actinomycetales; family Microbacteriaceae; genus Homoserinibacter. The sequence continues at coordinate 1,093 of RDDZ01000035.1, forward strand.
CCTTCGACCAACTGGAGTCCAAGACGCAGCTCTTCGAGACCGGCATCAAGGTCATCGACCTCCTCACCCCGTACGTGCAGGGTGGCAAGATCGGCCTCTTCGGTGGTGCGGGCGTCGGCAAGACGGTCCTCATCCAGGAGATGATCCAGCGCGTCGCGCAGGACCACGGTGGTGTGTCGGTGTTCGCCGGCGTCGGCGAGCGCACCCGCGAGGGCAACGACCTCATCCACGAGATGGAGGACGCGGGCGTCTTCGACAAGACGGCCCTCGTGTTCGGTCAGATGGACGAGCCCCCGGGGACGCGTCTGCGCGTCGCCCTCTCGGCGCTCACCATGGCCGAGTACTTCCGCGACGTCCAGAAGCAGGACGTGCTCCTCTTCATCGACAACATCTTCCGCTTCACGCAGGCGGGTTCCGAGGTGTCGACGCTGCTCGGCCGCATGCCCTCCGCGGTGGGCTACCAGCCGAACCTCGCCGACGAGATGGGCATCCTGCAGGAGCGCATCACCTCGACGCGCGGCCACTCGATCACCTCGCTGCAGGCGATCTACGTGCCGGCCGACGACTACACCGACCCGGCCCCGGCCACGACCTTCGCGCACCTCGACGCGACGACCGAGCTCTCGCGTGAGATCGCGTCGAAGGGTCTGTACCCGGCGGTCGATCCGCTGACGTCGACCTCGCGCATCATGGACCCGCGCTACCTGGGTGAGGACCACTACCGCGTGGCCACCTCGGTGAAGGCGATCCTCCAGAAGAACAAGGAGCTCCAGGAGATCATCGCGATCCTCGGTGTCGACGAGCTCTCGGAAGAGGACAAGATCACCGTCGCCCGCGCGCGTCGCATCCAGCAGTTCCTCTCGCAGAACACCTACATGGCGAAGAAGTTCACGGGCGTCGAGGGTTCGACCGTCCCGCTGCGCGACACCATCGAGTCGTTCGACGCGATCGTCCGCGGTGACTTCGACCACGTCGCCGAGCAGGCCTTCTTCAACGTCGGCTCGATCTCGGACGTCGAGGAGCGCTGGGCGCAGTTGCAGAAGGAGAACAGCTGATCATGGCGCTCAACGTCGCGGTCGTCTCGGCCGAGCGCGAGCTGTGGTCGGGCGAGGCCACGCAGGTCGTCGCCCGTACCACGGAGGGTGAGATCGGCATCCTGGCCGGTCACGAGCCCGTCCTCGCGATCCTCGCGCCGGGTGAGTCGCGCGTGACCGCGACCGACGGGTCCGTGATCACCGCGCGCCTGGAGGACGGGTTCCTCTCGGTGCAGGGCGACACGGTCACGCTCGTCGCGGGCAACACCGAGCTCGTCTGAGCGTCCCCGCACAGGGATGCGCAGACGCGCGCGGATCGTAGAGTAGAGCCATGCTCATTGTGATGGCGGGTCTGCCCGCGGCCGGCAAGAGCACGATCGCCGAGGTCATCGGCAATCGCCTGGGCGTCCCGGTCGTGTCGGTCGATCCGATCGAAGCCGCCATCCTCTCCGCAGGGATCGACGCCGACCAGCCCACGGGTCTCGCGGCGTACCTCGTCGCGGAGGCGTTCGCGGACGCGGTGCTCACGGGCGGCGGCAGCATCATCGTCGACGCCGTGAACGCGGTGAACCCGGCGCGTGAGCAGTGGGTGACGCTCGCCGAGCGGCAGAAGGCCGACATCCGTTTCATCGAGGTGATCTGCTCGGACGGCGAGCTGCACGGCGAGCGGCTCGCTGCGCGTGCGGCTCGCCTCGAGAAGACCGCGCTCCCGGGTGCCTTTGCCGTCGAGCAGAGCCTCGACGAGTGGGAGGACTGGTCGGGCGCGAGCGGCGCGATCGCGCGCATCACGCTCGACTCGATCGAACCGCTCGGCGTCAACGTGGAACGCGCGCTCGCGTTCCTGCAGCGCTGACGTGCTGATCCTGCTGCCGCCCTCCGAGACGAAGCGCGAGGGCGGGATCGCGGGGAGCCGTCTGGAGGCGGACGCTCTGTCGTTCCCGACGCTCGGCGAGGCGCGCGAGGCAGCGCTCGCCGCGCTCGAGCGGCTCGCCGGTGACATCGACGCCTCGATGAAGGCGCTCACGCTCGGGCCGCGCCAGGGGCACGAGGCGGAGCGCAACCGCCGCATCCGCTCGGCGGAGCTGCTTCCGGCGATCGACCGCTACGACGGCGTGCTCTATGACGCTCTCGACGCGTCGACGCTCCCGGACGACGCGCGCGCCTTCGCGCACCGTCATGTCGCGATCGCCTCGGCCCTGTTCGGACTGACCCGGGCGCTCGACGCGATCCCGGCCTATCGCCTGTCGGCGGACTCCCGACTGCCGGGGGTCGCACTCAAGAAGCTGTGGGCCCCCGTCATCTCGGAGGCGATCGCGCAGGAGCCGGGTGTCGTGCTCGACCTCCGTTCCGAGGCCTATGCGGCGCTGGGGCCTGTGCCGGCGCGCCCAGACGCCGCGTTCGTGAGGGTCGTCGCGGACGAGGGCGGCCGTCGGCGGGCTCTCAACCACTTCAACAAGGCGGGCAAGGGGCGTCTCACGCGCGCCCTCGTGCTGGCGGGGATCGACCACCCCGACCTCGACGCGCTCGTCGCCTGGGCCGCGGGGGAGGGCATCCGGCTCGAGCCGGGGGCACCGGGCGAGCTCGACCTCGTCGTGTGAGGTCGGGAGCCGCGCCGCAGCCCGTGGTGCGATCAGGCGGCGCGCCAGCAGCCGGCGACGTGATCGTCGACGAGGCCGGCCGACTGCATGAGCGCGTACGTCGTGGTGGGCCCGACGAAGCGGTAACCGAGGCGCTTGAGGGCCGTGCTGAGCGCCGTGGCCTCGGGCGTGACGGCGGGGACGTCGGAGAGCGCGGAGGGACGCGCGCCCGGGGCGGGCGCATACGACCAGATGAGCCGGTCGAGCGCGCCCGGCTCGTCGGCCACGAGCTCTCGCGTGATGCGCGCGTTCGAGATCGTTGCCTCGACCTTCGCCCGATTGCGGATGATGCCGGCATCGCCCAGGAGGCGCTCGACGTCGGCGTCGTCGAACGCGGCGACGGCGGCGATGTCGAAATCGCGGAAGGCCGTGCGGAAGGCCGGGCGGCGGCGCAGGATCGTGATCCACGACAGGCCTGCCTGGAACCCCTCGAGCGACAGCTTCTCGAAGAGCGCCCGGTCGCCGTGCAGCGGGCGACCCCACTCCTCGTCGTGGTAGCGGCGGTACTCCGGGTCGTCGCCGACCCAGCCGCAGCGGGCCAGCCCGTCCGCGCCGACGACGAGGTCGGCGCGGCTCACGCGGCGGACTCCGTGCCCGGGATGTCGAGCGTGGGTGCCGGGTCGGCCGGCCCGGCGGGCACCCTGTGCGGGATGCCCTCGTGGTCGAGCAGCCACGACTTGGTGGGGATGCCCTCGCCTCCCGAGTAGCCTGTGATGACCCCGTTCGCGCCGAGCACACGGTGGCACGGCACGATGATCGGCACGGGGTTGGCTCCCACCGCGCCCCCCACGGCGCGTCCGGCCGTGGCGCGGCCCGTGCCGCGGCCGAGCTCGCCGTAGGAGATCACCTCGCCCCACTGCAGTTCGACGAGCTGCTCCCAGACGGCCCGCTGGAACGCCGTGCCGTGCAGCACGACGGGGACGTCGAAGGCGCGACGTTCGCCCGCGAAGTACTCCTCGAGCTGGGCGACCGCGCGCCGGGTGACCTCGTCGGGTCGCACGTCGAGCTCGTCGTGAGGGAGCAGACCGTCGCGTTCGATCGCGAGGGCGACGATCGCCGTGCCGTCGCCGACGACCTCGATGCGGCCGATGGGGCTCTCGAGGCGCTGCAGCGCGACGGGCTCGGCGGGGAGCGGCGGGGCGACGGATGCGTCGGGGGCGGTGGTCATGGCACGAGCGTAACCGGGGCCGGCGACGGTCACCGGCGGGAATCGGACATCGCGTGGACGGCCGCGCGGGCGCCGATGGGGGAGGAGAGGACGCGTAGGGTCGAGGCATGCAGACCCGTCAGCTCGGACCCTCCGACCTCCGCGTCTCCGTCGTCGGCCTCGGCTGCAACAACCTCGGGCGACCCGGCACGCGCACCGAGACCCAGGACGGCGCGACGGCCGTCGTGCACGCGGCACTCGACGCGGGCGTCACCTTCTTCGACACCGCCGACATCTACGGAGCGCGCTACGGGCTGAGCGAGACGCTCCTCGGCGAGGCCCTCAGGGGCCGCCGCGACGAAGCCGTCGTCGCGACCAAGTTCGGCCACCAGGACTACGCCTCGCCGCTCGCCGACCTCGGACCGCGCGGCGGGCGCGCCTACATCCGCGCGGCCGTCGAGGGGTCGCTCGCGCGTCTGCAGACCGACCGCATCGACCTCTACCAGTTGCACACCCCGGACCCCGCGACGCCGATCGAGGAGACCCTCGAGGCCCTCGCCGAGCTCGTGCGTGAGGGCAAGGTGCGCGCGATCGGGCACTCGAACCTCGACGGCCCCGCCATCCGAGCGGCCGACGACGCCGCGACCGCGCTCGGCACCGCGCGCTTCGCGTCGGCGCAGAACGAGTACAGCCTCCTCGCGCGCGGGGTCGAGGCGGACGTGCTGCCGGCCGTGCGGGAGCGCGGCCTCGGCTTCCTGCCCTACTTCCCGCTCGCCAACGGTCTCTTCACCGGCAAGTTCAGCCGCACCGAGCGCCCGGCCGACACCCGCATCGCCCGTCAGCGACCGCACATCGCCGACCAGGCGCCGTGGGACGCGATCGAGGCGCTCGAGGCCTTCGCCGCGGAGCGGGGCATCGGCATCCTCGAGGCGACCTTCGGCTGGCTGCTGTCGCGGCCCGAGCTGTCGAGCGTCATCGCGGGCGCGACGAGGCCCGAGCAGATCGTGGCCAACGCGCGCGCGGGGGACGGATGGCGCCCGACGCCCGACGAGGTCGCGGCGATCGAGGCGCTCTTCCCGGCCTCCTGAGAGAGGGGGCGGCACGCCGGGCTCAGTGCCCGATGAGCGGCCCCATGACGCGCGCGACGAGCGAGCCGCGACGAGTGACCCGCTCCTCGACGTCGGCGGCCGTCATCGCGACCAGCCCCGCGTTCGCGCCGAGGAACCGGAGCGGCTCGACCTCCCAGTCGGGGGAGCGGTGCCCGACCCACGGCAGGCGGGTGAGCTCGGTGTCGGCGCCCGTGAGCAGGTCGGCGAGCGTGCGGCCGGCGAGATTGGTCGTCGAGAGGCCGTCGCCGACGTAGCCGCCGGCCCACGCGATGCGCGTCGCGGGATCGAACCGCACGGCCGCGTGCCAGTCGCGCGGCACCCCGAGGGGTCCGCCCCAGCTGTGGGTGACCTCCGCGTCGCCGATCGCGGGGAACAGCTCGCCGAGCGTGCGCCGCAGGTGGGCGAACACCCGCTCGACGCGGTCGTAGTCGGGGCGGATGGCGCTCCCGAAGTGGTAGCGCGCGCCGCGGCCGCCGAAGGCGAAGCGGTCGTCAGCCGTGCGCTGCCCGTAGACGAGCAGGTGGCGGTAGTCGCTGAAGGTGCGCCCGTGCGGGATGCGGATCTCGTCCCAAAAGGTCGCGGGCAGCGGCTCGGTCGCGATCATGAGCGAGTAGAGCGGCAGGATGCGGCGGTGCGTCTGCTCGAGCGCGGCGCCGTAGCCCTCGACCGCGATGACGACGCGGTCGCACGCGACGACGCCGCGGTCGGTCGTGACGCGTCCCGGGTCGACCCGTGTGACGGTCGTGCCCTCGGCGATCCGCACGCCGCGCGCCTCGAGCGCGGCGGCGAGGCCCCGGACGAGCTTCGCGGGATGGAGGCGCGCGCAGTTCGGGTCGTAGGCGCCGCCGAGCGCACCGGAGGCGCCCACGCGGTCCGGACCCCACCACTCGATCGGGTCGACGCCCCACTCGGCGGCCTCCGCGACCTCGGCGCGCGCCGCGCGCTCCTGCACGGCTGAGCGCGCGTAGACGACGGTGCCGCCGCGCGCGTGGTCGCAGTCGATGCCCGCCTCGGACGCCGCGCGGCCGACCTCGTCGACGGTCTCGATCATCGCGCGCCGCATCGCGAGGGCGGCCTCGCGCCCGTGCTTCTTGGCGAGCGAGGCGGTCGAGCGCGGGAAGAGCGCCGAGCACCAGCCGCCGTTGCGGCCGGAGGCGCCGAAGCCCGCGATCTCCTTCTCGAGCACGAGGATGCGCGCAGTCGGCTGCCGCTCGGAGAGGTACCACGCGGTCCACAGGCCGGTGAGGCCGCCGCCCACGACGACGACGTCGGCATCCGTGTCCCCGTCGAGGCCGGGGCGGTGCGCGAGGGCGTCGCCCGCGGCCCCGACGGAGTCGTGCCAGTAGGAGAGGCCGCGGTAGCCCGCGGTCGCCGGCTGCGTCACGCGCGGATCAGAGCCGGGCCCACGCCTCGGTGAGGACGCCGCGCAGGATGCCCTCGATCTCGTCGAACTCGGCCGGGCCGATCGTGAGCGGGGGTGCGAGCTGGATGACGGGGTCGCCGCGGTCGTCGGCGCGGCAGTAGAGACCCGCGTCGAAGAGCGCCTTCGAGAGGAAGCCGCGCAGCAGGCGCTCCGACTCGTCGTCGTCGAAGGTCTCCTTGGTGGCCTTGTCCTTGACGAGCTCGATCCCGAAGAAGTAGCCGGCGCCGCGGACGTCGCCCACGATCGGCAGGTCGAGCAGGCGCTCGAGGGCGGCGCGGAACAGCGGCGAATTCTGCTTGACGTTCTCGGTGAGCCCCTCCTCCTCGAAGATCGCGAGGTTCTCGAGCGCGACGGCGCTCGAGACGGGGTGACCGCCGAAGGTGTAGCCGTGGTAGAACGCCGTCGTGCCGTGGCGGAAGGGCTCGTAGAGCCGGTCGCTCACGATGCACGCGCCGATGGGGGAGTAGCCGCTCGTCATGCCCTTCGCGCACGTGATCATGTCGGGCTCGATGCCGAGCGTGGTCGACGCGAACATGTCGCCGATGCGCCCGAAGCCCGTGATGACCTCGTCGGCGACGAGCAGCACGTCGTACTTGTCGCAGATCTCGCGCACGCGCTGGAAGTAGCCCTTCGGCGGCGGGAAGCATCCGCCCGAGTTCTGCACGGGCTCGAGGAAGACGGCCGCGACGGTCTCGGGGCCCTCGAAGACGATCATCTCCTCGATGCGGTTGGCCGCCCAGAGCCCGAACTCCTCCTCGGTGCCGCCCGGGAAGCCCATCTCGTCGGCGCGGTAGAAGTTGGTGTTCGGCACGCGGAAGCCGCCCGGCGTGACGGGCTCGAACATCTCCTTCATCGCCGGGATGCCGGTGATGGCGAGGGCGCCCTGCGGCGTGCCGTGGTAGGCGACGAAGCGCGAGATGACCTTGTGCTTCGTGGGCCGACCCTGGAGCTTCCAGTAGTACTTGGCGAGCTTGAAGGCGGTCTCGACGGCCTCGCCGCCGCCCGTCGTGAAGAAGACGTGGTTCAGGTCGCCGGGGGCGTAGTCGGCGAGCTTGTCGGCGAGCTCGATCGCGGCCGGGTGCGCATACGACCAGAGCGGGAAGAACGCGAGCTCCTCGGCCTGCTTGGCCGCGACCTCCGCGAGGCGCTTGCGGCCGTGTCCGGCGTTGACCACGAACAGGCCCGAGAGTCCGTCGAAGTACTTCTTGCCGTGCGAGTCCCAGATGTGGTGGCCGGCGCCCTTCACGATGATGGGGGCGCCGTGCTCCTCGAGTACCGACTGGCGCGCGAAGTGCATCCAGAGGTGGTCCTTGGCCTTCTGCTGCAGGTCCGCCTCGGTCTGCGCGCTCAGGGTGTTGAGGGTCTGTGTCATGGTGTGATCACCTGGTTCCCCAGTTGTAGTGCTGCTTCTGCAGCTTGAGATAGACGAAGGTCTCGGTCGCCTGAACGCCCTCTATGCGTCGGATCCGCTCGTTCAGCAGCTCGATGAGGTCGTCGTCGTCCTCGCACACGACCTCGGCGAGGAGGTCGAAGCTCCCGGCCGTGAGGACGATGTAGTCGACGGCGTCGATCTCGGCGAGGGCTGCCGCGACCTGCCGGCTGTCGCCGGTGACCCGGATCCCCACCATCGCCTGGCGGAAGAAGCCGAGCTGCATGGGGTCGGTCACGGCGACGACCTGCATGACGCCGGCCTCCGTGAGCTTCTGCACGCGTTGGCGTACGGCGGCCTCCGACAGGCCGACGGCTTTGCCGATCTCCGCATAGGAGCGGCGACCGTCCTCCTGCAGCTGCTCGATGATCCCCTTCGACACGTCGTCGAGGGCGACGGGTCGGTTGCGCGGCGTCATGCGCTCGATTCTCTCATCATGACGAGGCCGCTACAAGCGAATCCGCAACGTCGGCGGGTCATCGCGACGGAATCAGAAGTTCCGAGCGTGCCGCCGACCGGTTAGTGTGTGCACATGGCCGAACGGATCCTGCGCAACTTCATCAACGGCGAGTACGTCGACGCCCGCGCCGACGACAGCTTCGAGGTCATCGACCCCGCGACGGAGCAGAGCTACGCGAGCTCGCCCGTCTCGGGTCAGGCGGATGTCGACGCCGCGTTCGCCGCGGCGGCCGCCGCCTTCGAGACCTGGGGCGAGTCGACGCCCGCGGAGCGCCAGCTCGCGCTCTTCCGCATCGCGGACCGCATGGAGGAGCGCGCCGAGGAGTTCGCCGACCTCGAGTCCCAAGACACGGGCAAGCCCCGCACGACCCTCGTCGACGACGAGATCATGCTCTCGGTGGACCAGATCCGCTTCTTCGCGGGCGCCGCGCGCAACCTCGAGGGCCGCGCCACCGCGGAGTACATGAAGGACCACACGAGCTCGATCCGCCGCGAGCCGATCGGTGTGATCGGCCAGGTCACCCCGTGGAACTACCCGCTCAACATGGCGGTGTGGAAGTTCGCCCCCGCGGTCGCCGCGGGCAACACGACCGTCATCAAGCCGTCCGACACGACCCCGCAGACGACCCTGCTGCTCGCCGAGATCGCGGCCGAGTTCCTGCCGCCGGGCGTCGTCAACGTCATCACGGGCGACCGCACGACGGGCGCGAAGATGATCGAGCACAAGACGCCGCAGATGGTCTCGATCACGGGCTCGGTTCGCGCCGGCATGGAGGTCGCGCGCGCCGCGGCCTCCGACCTCAAGCGCGTGCACCTCGAGCTCGGCGGCAAGGCGCCCGTCATCGTCTTCCCTGACGCCGACATGGCGAAGGCCGCCGAGGGCATCGCGACCGCGGGCTACTTCAACGCCGGTCAGGACTGCACGGCCGCGACGCGCGTGCTCGTGCACAAGGACGCCCACGACGACTTCCTCGCGGCGCTCGCGGCGTACGTGAAGGAGAACGTGACGACGGGCGCCCCGAGCGACCCCGACACCTTCTTCGGCCCGGTCAACAACGCCAACCAGCTCGAGCGCGTCATGGGCATGATCGACGCCCTGCCGTCGCACGCGCAGATCGTCACGGGCGGCACGCGCAAGGAGGGCGCCGGCTACTTCATCGAGCCGACGATCGTCGACGCGCTGCGCCAGGACGACGACGCCATCCAGACGGAGATCTTCGGCCCCGTCATCACGGTGCAGACCTTCTCCGACGAGGCGGAGGCGCTCGCGTGGGCGAACGGCGTGCAGTACGGCCTCTCGTCGAGCGTGTGGACGAGCGACCACGGCCGTGCGATGCGCTTCGCGAAGCGCCTCGACTTCGGCTGCGTGTGGATCAACACCCACATTCCGCTCGTCGCCGAGATGCCGCACGGCGGCTTCAAGCACTCGGGCTACGGCAAGGACCTCTCGATGTACGGCTTCGAGGACTACACGCGCATCAAGCACGTCATGTCCTACATCGGCGAGTAGTCGGCGGCAGTCATCGCACCTCCCCCTCTGGGGATAGGGCGACCCGGGTCGTTCGCGACAGAATGGATGTTCGACCCAGGGAGGGGGGTGAGCCGCGCCGTGCACGAGGAGACCGACGACACGATCCCGCACGCCGTGCGGGAACGGCTCGCCCGTGCGGTCGTCGACGTCGACGAGGTCGAGGTCGCGCTGGGCGACACGGTCGTCCGTGCCGCCCCGGGTGCTCCCGAGCGCGCCGCCGCGCACGAGCGTGAGGCGCCCGAGCTGCCGCCCGTCCCGGCGGCGCTGCGTCCGCGCCACCGCATCCGGGTGGGAGGCGACGAGCCGGTCGAGCTCGACCGCCCCGTGCTCATCGGCCGCAGGCCGCGCCCCGGTCGCGTGCCGTCGGGCGTGCCGCCGCGCCTCGTGAGCGTCGCGAGCGTCGAGGGCGGGATCTCGTCGACCCACCTCGAGCTCCGCGAGCAGGGGGCCGTCGTCGTCGCGACCGACATGCGCACGCTCAACGGGAGCGAGGTCATGGTGCCGGGATCGCCCGTGCAGGCGCTCCAGCGCGGGGCGTCGGTCGTGGTCACCCCGGGCACCCGCATCGACCTGGGGGAGGGCGTGGTCGTCGAGGTGCTCGGCCCAGCCCGCCCGGTGCCGCGAGCAGGAGGCAGGGTATGACCCGTCACGGAGCGGACGAGACGCGCCGCGAGTTCCCCATCCCGGGGCGCTCGGGTGAGAGCGTCACGCTCGCGTGGGCGGCGGTCACGGATGTGGGTCGCCGACGCCAGGCGAACGAGGACAGCCTCATCGTGCAGCCACCCGTGTTCGCGGTGGCCGACGGGATGGGCGGCCACGCCGCAGGGGACCGCGCGAGCGCCGCCGCCGTCGACCGGCTCCACGCCCTCGCCGACCGCGACGACGTCGACAGCGGCGTCGTGGCCGAGGCGCTCACGCTCGCCGCGCAGGACATCGACGACCTCGCGGAGCACCTGCAGCTCGGTGCGGGGACGACGGTCACGGGGGCCGTGCTCGACCTCGCCTCCGCCGACGATCCCTCCTTCGTCGTGTTCAACGTGGGCGACAGCCGCGTCTACAGCTTCGAGGGCAACGACCTCGCGCAGGTCACCCACGACCACTCGGTCGTGCAGGAGCTCGTCGACGCGGGACTCATCTCCGCGGACGACGCGGAGGGGCACCCCGAGTCGAACGTCGTCACGCGCGCGCTCGGCTTCCGCGAGGTGCCGCGCCCCGACTACTGGCGCGTGCCGATCCGGGCTGGCCTGCGCCTGCTGCTGTGCTCGGACGGGCTCACGAAGGAGCTCGGCGCCGAGCGGCTGCGCCTGCACCTCGCCGCCCGGCTCTCGGCCACCGAGACCGCCGGCGCGCTCGTGGACGCCGCGCTCGCGGCGGGCGGTCGCGACAACATAACGGTCATCGTGATCGACGTGCTCGACGCACCGGAGACGACCGACCGGTCTGCCTACAATGAAGGCTCGACGGGGGCGAGGGGGTAGCCGTGGCACGACGACTGCCGTCCCAGCCGCCCGTCCTCCCGGGCTTCTCGCACGTCCACGTCCTGGGGTCGGGCGGGTTCGCCGACGTGTTCCTCTACGAGCAGAACATGCCTCGTCGCCAGGTGGCCGTGAAGGTCATGCTGAGCGAGGTCGTCAACGACCAGGTGCGCCAGATGTTCCAGGCCGAGGCGAACCTCATGGCGCAACTGAGCACGCATCCGTCGATCCTCACCGTCTACCAGGCGAGCGTGTCGAGCGACGGCCGCCCGTACCTCGTCATGGAGCTGTGCTCGTCGTCGCTCTCGGAGCGCTACCGGCGCGAGCCCATCCCGGTGCCCGAGGTGCTGCGGATCGCGATCAAGATCGGCTCCGCCGTCGAGACGGCGCACCGCGCGGGCGTGCTGCACCGCGACATCAAGCCGTCGAACATCCTGCAGACGGCGTACGGCCACCCCGTGCTCTCCGACTTCGGCATCGCGTCGACGCTCGGGAGCCAGAAGGACGAGAGCTCCGTGGGGCTCTCGATCCCGTGGTCGGCACCCGAGGTGCTGCTCGACGAGACGCCCGGCTCCGTCGCGAGCGAGGTGTGGTCGCTCGCCGCGACCGTGTACTCGCTCCTCGCGGGACGCTCGCCGTTCGAGATCCCGGGCGGCGCGAACACCTCGAGCGACCTCATGGGCCGCATCGCGCGCGCCAAGCCGCAGCCGATCGGGCGGCCCGACGTGCCGGCGAGCCTCGAGGCCGTGCTGCGGAAGGCGATGTCGCGTCGCCCCGAGCACCGGCCCGCGAGCGCGCTCGAGCTCGTGCGCGAGCTCCAGCTCGTCGAGACGGAGCTCGGACTGCCGCAGACCGCGGCCGAGATCGCGATGGACGACTGGGCGCTCGGCACGGTCGGCGACCAGGAGGAGCGCACACGGCTGCGTCCCGTGAGCTCGGGCGGCGAGGCCCCGCGGCCCGGCCGCCGGCGTCGTCGCGCGGCGGCCACGTCGGCCGAGAACTACGCTCCCGTCGGCACCGTGCGCGACCGCAGCGGGTCCGCCAGTCCCTTCTCCCGCAGCGCCCCCGAGGCGTCGCCCGGCATCCGGCGGATGGCGTGGCTGCTCGCGGGTGCCGCGGCGCTCGTGACGGTGCTCGGCGTCGTGGCCCTCGTGGTGCTCGTGCGCGCCTTCGGCTCGGACATCCCGACGGTGTCCGACATCCGCGCCGACCTCGGTGCCGCCGGCCGCGTGGAGTTCAGCTGGAGCGACCCCGGCCTCGACCCGGGCGACCGTTACCAGATCACCGTCACGGAGGACGGCATCGCCTCGACGCCGGCCCTGCAGGAGGCCGACCGCTTCGTCGTCGACGCCGACCCCGGCAGCACCGTCTGCCTGTCGGTCGCGGTCAACCGGAACGGCACCACGGGCCCGGCGAGCGCGCAGAAGTGCGTGGACGCGGTCGGAGGCTGACCGTGCGCCGCTGGCTGTCCGCCCACCGCTCCTCGTTCGCGGCCCTCGCGAGCGGCACGGTCGTCGCGGCCCTCGTGGCGACCCTCGCCGTCGTGTCGACGGGCTACACGGCACAGCGGATGGATCTGACGGACCCCTCGGTGTGGGTCTCGTCGCGTGACGAGGGCGCCGTGGGCCGCGCCAACACGCAGGTGTTCGAGCTCGACAGCGTGCTGCCGGTCGACGCCGACGCGCCCGAGGTCGTGCAGTCGGGCTCGACCGTGCTGCTCGTCGACCCCGGCAGCGCGACGGTGCGCGCGATCGACCCCGCGTCGGCCGAGCTCGGCGACGACGTCGCCCTTCCTCCGCAGGATCCCGAGCTGTTCCTCGCGGACGACCGCGTCATCATCGTCGCGCAGGGCACGGGCGAGGTCTGGTTCGTGCCGCTCGGCGACCTCGCCTCGTTCGACGCGGCCGCGCCCTCGAACCTGAGCCTCGGCGCCGACGCCGTCGTCGCCGTGAGCGAGACGGGCGCGATGCTCGCGTACGTGCCCGAGACGCGACAGGTGTGGCGCGTCGCGCCCGGCGACGCCGTCGTGGGGGAGCGCTGGGACGTCGAGTGGGGCGGCGAGGCCGAGCCCACGGACGCCGTGCAGCTCACCGTGGTCGGCGAGCGCTGGGCGGTGCTCGACGTCACGACGCGCGAGCTCGCGACGGAGGCGGGAGTGCGCGCCCTCGACGACGACGCGCTCGGCGGTTCGGTGCGCATCCAGCAGCCCGGTCCCGCGAACGCGCGCGTGCTCATCGCCCACTCGGGTGGTCTCCTCGGCGCCGACATGCAGGGCGGCGAGCCGACGGTGCTCGTCGAGGACGCGGCGGGCGTGCCGGCGCGTCCCGTCGTGGTCGCCGGCTGCCGCTTCGCCGCGTGGACCACGGGCGAGGCGTGGCGCCGCTGCGGCTCGGACCAGGCCGACACGCTCTCGCTCGCCGGGATGGACGGTGGCGCCCAGCTCTCGTTCGCCGTCAACGGCGCGAGCGTCGCCCTCACCGACGCCCTGAGCGGCTCGACGTGGGCCGTGCAGTCGCGCGGGGAGCTCATCGACAACTGGGACGAGCTCATCACCGACGAGGAGACCGAGCAGGAGCAGCCCGAGGCGGACGACGAGACCCCGCCCGAGCTCGAGGAGCTGCAGGAGCCGCCCGTCGCCGTCGACGACGTCTTCGGCGCGCGTCCGGGCCGCTCGAGCATCCTGCCCGTGCTCCTGAACGACTACGACCCGAACGGCGACGTGCTCGTCGTGACGTCGTTCACCCCGATCGACGAGGCGCTCGGCCGGCTCGACCTCGTGAGCCGCAACCAGCAGCTGCAGATCACGCTGAGCCCCACGGCATCCGGATCCTTCACCTTCGGCTACACGATCAGCGACGGACGCGGCGGCACGGCGAGCGCGACGGTCACGCTCGAGGTGCGCGGCGAGGATGAGAACTCGCCGCCGCGCCAGGTGCGCACCTCCACCGCGACGGTCGGCCAGGGCGGTCGCGTGTCGACGCAGGTCATCAACGACTGGGTCGACCCCGACGGCGACGCCGTGTACCTCACGGGCGCGTCGATCGCGGCGCCCGACCAGGTCGCGTACAAGCCCGACGGCGTCGTCGTCTTCACCGACGGCGGCGAGGTCACCGGCCAGAAGACGGTCGCGCTCACGGTCTCGGACGGACGCGCGGAGGCCGCGGGCCTGCTCCAGGTGACGGTGCGCGCCCGCGGCGACGTGCCGATCCTCATCGAGCCGTGGGTCGCCCTCGCGACCGCAGGCGACGAGATCACGGTGCGTCCCCTGCGGTACGCCCGCGGCGGCAACGGGACGCTGCGCCTCGGCGGCGTCCCGCCCAAGGCCGGCACGACGATCGTCGCGAGCTTCGAGGCGGGCACCTTCACCTTCCAGTCCGAGCAGGTCGGCACCCACTACGTCGAGTTCACGGTGACCGACGGTACGCAGACGGCCACCGGCACCGTGCGCATCGACGTGTCCGCACCCGCCGACGCCTCGACGCGGCCCATCACGGTGCCGAAGACGATGTTCATCACGTCGCAGAGCTCGCAGACCGTGGACCCGCCGACCTCCGACATCGACCCCGCGGGCGGCGTGCTCGTCGTGACGGGCGTCATGAACATCCCGGCGGGGTCCGGCATCCAGGCGGAGGTGCTCGACCAGCGGCTCATCCGCGTGACCCTCACGGCCCCGCTCGAGGCCCCCGTGGCGTTCAACTACCGGATCAGCAACGGCCTCGCGGAGGCGGAGGGCACGATCACGGTCGTCGAGATCCCGACGCCGCAGCGCCTCCAGCCGCCCATCGCGACCGACGATCAGGTCACGGTGCGCGTGGGCGACACGGTCGACATCCCCGTGCTCGACAACGACGAGCAGCCGGACGGGCTCGACATCACGCTCCTGCCCGACCTCGCCCAGGAGCTCGCGGAGGACGCCGGCCTGCTCTTCGTCTCGGGCGACCGTCTGCGCTACCTCGCCCCGCAGACCGCCGGCAACTACACGGCCGTCTACTCCATCGCGGGGCCCGACGGCCAGACGGCGCAGGCCCGCGTCGTCATCTCGGTGCGCGAGCGTAACGCGGCCACCAACAACCCGCCCGTGCCGCGGCCCGTGACGGCGCGCGTGCTCGCCGGCAACACCGTGCGCATCGAGATCCCGACGAGCGGCATCGACCCCGACGGCGACGCCGTGCAGCTCGTCGGCCAGGCGACCAACCCCGAGAAGGGGAGCGTGCTCGCCGTCGAGGGCAGCACGATCGTCTACCAGGCGGGGGACTACTCCTCGGGCACCGACGTCTTCCAGTACGCCGTCGTCGACGGTCTCGGTGCCCGGGCCACGGGCACCGTGCGCGTCGGCATCTCGCCCGCGCTCGAGGGCGGACGCAACCCCGTCGCGAACCTCGACTCGGTGCTCGTGCGGCCCGGGCGGACGGTCGCCGTGCGGGCGCTCCTCAACGACTCCGACCCAGACGGCTCGGCGCTGCGCATCCGTCAGGTCGAGCCGACGACCGTCGGTGTGACGGCCGAGATCGTCAACGACGAGATCGTGCGGATCACACCGCCGCGCCAGCCGGGCGACTACAGCGTCATCTACACGATCGAGAACGAGACGGGCGGCACGAGCTCGAACTTCATCCGCGTCACGGTCGACGAGAACGCGCCGCTCTCGCGGCCGAGCGTCCAGGACTCCATCCTGAGCGTGACCGACGTGCTCGACCGCGAGACCGTCGACGTGGCCGTGCTCGACCGGGTGTTCTTCGCCGACGGCGAGGTGGGCGACCTCGGGGTCGAGCTCGTGCCGGGCTTCGGCGACTCGGCCCGCGTACTCCCCGACAAGCGCGTCCGCGTCGAGATCGGCGACCGGAGTCAGATCATCCCGTTCGCGGTCGTGCACCCCGAGAACCCCGCGGTGCGCGGCTACGCGTTCATCCGCGTGCCCGGCTACGACGACGCGCTCCCGCAGATCAACACGAAGGCGCCGCCGCTCGTCGTGAAGAGCGAGTCGACGCTGCGGATCGACCTCGCGAAGTACGTCGTCGCGCTCGGCGGATCGCGCGTGCGGATCACCGACCCGAGCACCGTGCGCGCGACCCACGCCGACGGCGGGCCGCTCGTCGTCGACGAGAGCACGCTGCAGTACCGCTCGGCCGACCGCTACTGGGGTCCGGCCTCGATCACCTTCGAGGTGACGGACGGGCGGTCGGCAAGCGACCCCGAGGGGCACGTGACGACGCTCTCGCTGCCCATCCAGGTGGAGCCGCGCGACAACCAGCCACCGATCTTCACGGGCGGCGTCGTCGAGTTCGAGCCCGGGCAGCAGAAGGAGCTCGACCTCGTCAAGCTCACGAAGTACCCGTACGACGACGACATCGACGAGCTCAGCTACACCGTGCTCGAGCCGCTCCCGACGGGCTTCAGCTACCAGCTCAACGGCCAGCGCCTCCTGCTCAGGGCCGACCCGACCACCGTGAAGGGCACGACGACGAGCATCACCCTCGCCGTGCGCGACGCGCTCTCGGAGGGCCAGAGCGGCCGCGTGCAGCTGCGCGTCGTGCCGTCGACGCGGCCGCTCGCACGCCCCGCCCCGGACCGCGCGGTCACCCAGCGCGGGCAGACGACGGTCGTCGACGTGCTCGCCAACGACTACGCCACCAACCCGTTCCCGGACGTGCCGCTGCGCGTCGTCGCGATCCAGGGCCTCGACGGGGCGAGCCTCCCGCCGGGCGTGAACATCACGCCGAACGCCGACCGCTCGCGCCTCTCGGTGACCGTCTCCGACACCGCCGAGCCCGTCGACGTCACGCTGCAGTACCAGGTGGCGGACGCCACGGGCGACCCCGAGCGCTACACGTGGGGCCTCGTGACGATCTCGGTGCAGGACGTGCCCGACCCGGTGAGCAACCTGCGCGTCACCGAGTTCGGCGACCGCCTGCTCCGGCTCTCGTGGGTGCCCGGGCCGTTCAACAACTCGCCCATCACCGAGTACCGGGTGACGGCGCTCGACACGACCGGCGCCGTCGCGTCGACGACGGTGTGCACGATCACGGCGGGCTGCGCCGTGACGACCCCGGGCAACGGTCCCGACCACGCGCTGCGGCTCTCGGTCGTCGCCGTCAACGCGCTCGGCGAGTCCGATCCCACGCATCTGCCCGGCACGATCTGGTCGGATGTCATCCCGCCGCCGCCCGCCGCCGTCACGGCCACGCCCGTCGACCACGGCCTGCGCGTCGTGTGGCAGAAGCCCGCCGCCGGCGCGGGGACGCCCATCGACTCCTACGTCGTGACCGTCGGGGGCTTCTCGTCGACGGTGTCGGTGTCGCCCGGCGACGCGGTCGGCACGGAGTACAGCCGCGTCGTCACGAACCCCGCGATCGCCAACGGCAGCGCGGTCGGCTTCACCGTGAGCGCGCGCAACAAGGCGCCGAACTCGCTCGCCACCTGGAACGAGGCGGGCGGGACGGCGACGCCCGCGGGGCCGCCGATCCTCACGGCGAGCCCGAGCGCGGCGGCGTCGATGACCGACGGCACGAGCGCGACCGTCACCTGGGCCGGTTCGTTCACCGCCAACGGCCGCGCCATCACCGCCTACTACGTCGCGCGGCACGGCGGCACCCCGCCCGCCTGCACCGTCACGGGCGTCGAGAGCGGCGCCCCGAGCTTCACACCGCCGTCCGGGCCCGGCGTGCAGGCCGTCGGGACCGCGACGACCGCGACGTTCACCGGCCTCTCGCCCGACGAGACCTACAACTTCACCGTCTACGCCTACAACGGTCAGGGCTGCACGGCGTCCGGCACCGTGACCGCGATCCCGCGCGCGCAGCCCGGCACCGTCGTGTCGGTCGCCGTCGACGCGCCGACCGCGCGCGACGGCGGGTACTGGGACTTCCGCCTCACGAGCCTCACGACCTCGGGCGGCTCCTCGCCCGACTCGTTCGTGTACCGCCTGAGCGGCGGCACGACCGACACGACCCAGTACGGTCCGGTGCCGTTCAACACCTTCCTGACCTCGGGCGTCACGCACTACGGCAACGACGTCTCCGTCGAGGTGAAGGCCTGCCGCCAGTACGAGGTGCTGCTCTGCAGCGAGAACTGGTCGACGCCGTTCCACCTCGGCCGGCCGGTCAGCATCCAGATGAGCGGCCTGCAGGCGATCGTCACCAAGCCGCCGCTCACGCTGCTCGACCCCGGCGAGGGCTACTGGACCTGGACGGGCGCCCCGGCCGTCGCGGACGGCGGCCCCGGCTACGACAGCGTGAGCATCACGTGCGGCCCGGCCGACGACCCCGGGACGCCCACCCAGTGCGAGGTCGTGGGGGCGGGGCTGCTCGGCGCCGACTACCCCGACCTGGTCGTGACGGTGGGAGCCAACGGCACGACGTATACGCGAACATACAACTGGGCGAGCACCCCCCACTGACCCCGATCCCGACGCGAGAGGACACCCCATGACGATGACGCCCGAGCAGGCGAGCGCCTTCCACGAGACGTTCGGCCGACTCGTGTCCGGCGTCGAGCAGGTGCTGCTCGGCAAGACCTTCGTCGTGCGGCTGGGGTTCATCGCGCTGTTCAGCGAGGGGCACCTGCTCCTCGAGGACTTCCCGGGCACCGGCAAGACCTCGCTCGCCCGCGCGATCGCGCAGAGCGTCGACGGATCGAGCAACCGCATCCAGTTCACGCCGGACCTCCTGCCCGGCGACATCACGGGCGTGAGCGTCTACGACCAGCGCTCGGGGCAGTTCGAGTACCACGAGGGGCCGGTCTTCGCGAACGTCGTGCTCGCCGACGAGATCAACCGCGCGAGCCCGAAGACGCAGGCCGCGCTGCTCGAGGTCATGGAGGAGGGACGCGTGACGGTCGACGGCGCGACCCACCCCGTCGGCGCGCCGTTCATGGTCATCGCGACCCAGAACCCGATCGAGCAGGCCGGCACCTACCGCCTGCCCGAGGCGCAGCTCGACCGCTTCCTCCTCAAGGCCTCGATCGGCTACCCGGACCACGCGGCGACCGTGCGCATCCTCGAGGGTGCGGGCGTGCGCGCCCACGACACGGTCATCCCGCCCGTCATCTCCGCCGCGGAGGTCGTCGAGCTCGCGGCCCTCGTGCGCACGGTGCACGTCGACCCGACCATCAACGACTACGTGTCGCGTCTCGTCGAGGCGACCCGCTCGGCCGTCGAGGTGCGGCTCGGCGTGAGCGTGCGCGGCGCGCTCGCGCTCGTGCGGGCGGCCAAGACGCTCGCCGCCGCGAGCGGACGCCACTACGTCGTGCCGGACGACATCAAGTCGCTCGCCGAGCCCGTGCTCGCGCACCGCCTCGTGCTCGACCCGGAGGCCGAGTTCGACGGCGTCACGGCGTCGAGCATCATCGGCCAGCTCCTCCTCGAGACCCCGCCCCCGAGCGATCGGCAGGCCGTGTGACCCGCACGTCCCGTCCGACTCGGTCCCGGGAGTCGACGAGCGCCGACACCGCGGGGCTCGGTACGACGCGCGCCCGCATCGTGGGTGCGCGCACGGGCGTGCTCGCGGACAGCGTCGTCGCGGTCGTGCGCGGCGCGCGCGCCGTCGGCCGGGGGTTCGCGCACGTCGGGCGGCGCCTGAGCGGCGTCATCACGCCTCTCGGCTGGGTCGTGCTCGCGCTCATCCCCGCGGCGCTCGGCGCCGGCTACCTGCTCGGCTGGCTCGAGCTCGTCGCGGTCGGCTGGGGCGCCGTGCTCCTCGCCCTCGCGGCCGCGTGCTTCCTCGTGGGTCGTGCGCCCTACCGGATGGCGCTCACCCTCCCGCACCGCCGTGCCGTCGTCGGCGAGGCCGCGCGCGGCGCGGTGACCGTCGAGAACCCGGCGGGACGTCGACTCGGCACCGTCATGGAGGTGCCCGTCGGCGAGTCCGTCGTCGAGCTGCCTCTCCCCGGCCTGCGGCGGGGGACCGCCCACACGCAGGACTTCGCGATCCCGACCGAGCGGCGCGGCGTCATCGGCGTCGGACCCGTGCGCACCGTGCGCGGCGACCCGCTCGGCCTCATCCGCCGCGAGATCAGCTGGACGGAGCGCCTCGAGCTCGTCGTGCACCCCCGCACGGTGAGCGTGCCGTCGACGAGCACGGGGCTCATCCGCGACCTCGAGGGCAATCCGACGCGCGACCTGACGGCGAGCGACGTGGCCTTCCACGCGCTGCGCGAGTACCAGTCGGGCGACGACCGCCGCTACATCCACTGGAAGTCGAGCGCGAAGACGGGCACCTACATGGTGCGCCAGTTCGAGCAGACCCGGCGCAGCCACCTCGTCGTCGCGCTCAGCCTCTCGACGCACGACTTCGCGAGCGAGGACGAGTTCGAGCTCGCCGTGAGCGTCGCCGGCTCGCTCGGCGTGCGCGCCATCCGCGACGGTCGCACGGTCTCCGTCGTCGTCTCGGCCGTCACCCCCGAGTTCGCGAAGCGCCGCGTGTACGCCGTGCACCCCCTCGCGACCCACCAGCCCGACCGTCTGCTCGACGACCTCGCCGTCGTCGGCGCGTCGGTCGGCGCGCTCCCCGTCCGCGACGTCGCCCGCATCGTCGCGGACGGCACGCCCGGCATCTCGGTCGCGTTCCTCATCTGCGGCTCCCGCACGGGCACCGCCGAGCTCCGTGCCGCGGCGGCCGGATTCCCGCAGGACGTCGAGGTCGTCGCGGTCGTGTGCGACCCGGATGCGGTCCCCGGCATGCGCCGCCTCGCGGGCGTCAACGTGCTCACGATCGGCTACCTCGAGGAGCTCCGGCTCGCCCTCGCGCGATCGGCGGCGGTGGCATGAGCGCGCGGCGGCTCACGGTCGCCGCGGTCGGCGACGTCCTCCAGCTCTGGGCGCTGTTCGCGCTCGCCGCGGCCGTGCTGTGGCCGGTCTACCGCGCCGAGTGGTACATCGTGGTCGCCGTGTCGGCGGTCGTGCTCGGCACCCTCATCGCGGTGCTCGGGGCCGTCTTCCGGTGGAAGGCGTGGCTCGTGATCCTCGTGACGCTCGCCGTGTTCACGGCCGTCGGCGTGCCGCTCGCGGTCCCCGCGAAGGCCTCCGGGGGCGTGCTCCCCACCCTCGACGGCCTCCTCGACCTCTTCGCGGGAGTCGCCCTCGGCTGGAAGCAGCTGCTGACCATCACCCTGCCCGTGGGCGACTACCAGGCGCTGCTCGTGCCGGCCCTCGTGCTGCTGCTCACGGCGTCCGTCGTGTCGGTGACGATCGCGCTGCGCGCCCGTTACGGCGAGTTCGCGGTCATCCCGCCCGTCGTGGTCTTCGTCGTCGGCATCGTGTTCGGCCCGACGACCGCGACCCTGCCCATCCCGCTCGGCATCGGCCTCCTCGTGGCGGGCGTCGGGTGGATCAGCTGGTGCCGCTGGCGTCGACGCCGGGCGATCACACGGGGCCGCGACCGCGAGGCGTCCGCCGGGTTCCGCATCGGCGTAGAGGCGCGCAACCTCATCGGCGGCCTCCTCGTGTTCGCGATCGCGGGCGCCGGATCCGTCGCCACCACGAGCGTGCTCGGCCCGACGGGCGACCGTCAGGTCGCGCGCGCGGCGGTCGAGCAGCCGTTCGAGCCCCGCGACCACGCGAGCCCGCTCGCCGGATTCCGGCGCTACCTGCGCGAGGACCACGTCGACGAGGTCATGATGCGCGTGACGGGCCTTCCCGCCGACGCCCGCATCCGGATCGCCACACTCGACAGCTACGACGGCGTCGTCTACGCGGTCGGCAGCCCGACCGTCGACTCGGCGTCGGGCGTGTTCGTGCGCGTCCCCTCGCGCATCGACCAGTCCTCCCGCGGAACGGGCGCCGTCCGGGCGGAGTTCGAGATCGACGCCTACGCGGGCGTGTGGGTGCCGACCGTCGGCCTCCTCGAGGACATCGTCTTCCGCGGCGACGACCGCGCGCGGCTCGAGGACGGCTTCGGCTTCAACACCACGAGCGGCACCGCCGTCGACCTCGCGGGGATCGGCGAGGGCGACCGGTACGCGGTCGACGCCGTCATGCCTCCGTCGCCCGCCCTCGAGACCCTCGCCATCGCGGTGCCCGGGTCGGCGGACGTGCCGCGGGGCGCCGACGCACCCGAGGAGCTCGTGAACGCGCTCGACTCCTACGTCGAGGGGGTCCAGGGCTCGGGGGCGCAGCTCGTCGCGGCGATCCAGCGGCTGCACGCCGACGGGTACATCAGCCACGGTCTCGGCCCCGACGAGCCCGCGAGCCGGTCGGGGCACTCGCTCGACCGCATCGCCGAGCTGTTCGACGGGTCGCGCATGATCGGCGACGCCGAGCAGTACGCCGTCGCGGCGGCGCTCATGGCCACGCGCCTCGGCTTCCCCGCGCGCGTCGTCGTGGGCTTCGCGCCCGAGGTCGCCCCGGGCGGCGGCACGACCGTCGTGCGCGGCGGCGACATCTCGGCGTGGATCGAGGTCGACACCGCCCAGTACGGCTGGGTCGCGGTCGACCCCGTGCCGCCCGAGCGGCCCATCCCCGAGGACGAGCCCGAGGAGCCGAAGCCGATCTCGCGGCCGGAGTCGATCGTGCCCCCGCCCGTCGACCGGCCCGAGCCGCGCGAGGACCCCGTCGACTCCGACACGACCGCCGACGAGCCCGAGTCCGCCGACCAGACCCTCGAGGTGCTGCTGCAGGTCGCGCGCGTCATCGGGATCTCGCTGCTCGTGGTGCTCGTCGCGCTCTCGCCCTTCCTGCTCGTGATCGGCGCGAAGCTGCGCCGCCGGCACCTGCGGCGCACGGCGCCGGATGCGCTCGGCCGCATCCGCGGCGGCTGGGACGAATTCGCCGACCTCGTCGTCGACCGGGGGCTCGCGGTGCCGCCGGCCGCGACGCGGGCCGAGTTCGCCGCGGCCGTCGGGACGCTCCCGTCGCGCGTGCTCGCAGCCGTCGTCGACCGCGCCGTGTTCGCCCCCGAGCCGCCGAGCGTCGCGGATGCCGACCGCGTCTGGACCGCGGTGGGGGAGCTCCGGAGCTCGCTCGACGCCGGACGCACGAGACGCGAGCGCATCCGCGCCCTCGTGTCGCTACGCTCCCTGGGCGGGGGAGCGGTGCGGGAGCTGCTCCGACGACCGAGGAGCATCCGATGAACTGCGCGTACTGCGGCACGTCGCTGGCGGCCGGTGCCCTCTTCTGCGTCGAGTGCGGCCGCTCCGTCGCGGAGCCCGCCCCCACGGTGCGGGAGCAGCCCCACCTGCCCCCGCTGCCGCCCCTCCCGCCCGTACGCGTCGAGGTCGACGCCCCGCTCTGCCCGCAGTGCCGGGCGGTCGTCGAGGAGGGGGCCGCCTTCTGCGGGGAGTGCGGCTTCGTGCTGCAGCCCGCGACGGGCGCGGTTCCCGCCGTCGACCGCGCGGAGGTCGTCGTCGAGCCGCCGGACGACGGCGCCGTTCACACGGAGGCTCCTGCCGTGCACGTGGAGCCCCCGGCTGCGCACGGGGAGACGTCCGCCGTGCGGGTGGAGACCCCTGCGCCCGCGGCGGGCTCCCGCTTCGCCCCCCGTGCGCCCGGAACCTCCCCGGCACCGCCCCCCGAGGCATCCGCGCTCGAGGACATCGAGAGCACGCGCGTCGTCGCCCGTCGGGCCGCCGGCGAGCGCTACGTGCTGCAGTTCAGCACGGGCGAGAGCGTCGTCGTGTCGGGCACGGGACTCATCGGACGCAACCCCGCCCCCGAGCCCGGCGAGTACGTCGACGAGCTCGTGCCGATCTTCGACGTGGGCAAGTCCGTATCGAAGTCGCACGTCGAGTTCGGCCAGGAGGGCGGACGCTTCTGGGTGGCGGATCGGTACTCCACGAACGGCACGGTCATCCGCCAGCCCGACGCGCCGCCCGTGCGCTGCGAGCCGGGCAAACGCTACATGATCGCGCGCGGGAGCCGCGTCGAGATCGGCGAGCAGTTCTTCGTCGTGAGCTGATCGCCCACAGCGCCGTCGGCACCGCCTCGTCCCCGGATGCCGCGCGCAGCCTTCGGGGCGGCGCGCGGGCGTGCTGCCATGGTGCGGATGGACGCCCCTCCGATCGAACGCATCCCGTTGCCCGTCGTCGCCGCCGAGCGTGCGCGCCCCGGCGTGCCGCTCGTGGCCACCGTCGCGCCGCTCGTGCTCGCCGCCGCGCTGTGGCTTGCGAGCGGCTCACCCTACGCGCTGCTCGTCGGTCTGCTCGCCCCGATCGTCGCGGTCGGCTCGACGCTCGACGCGAGACGACTCGCCCGTCGTGAGCGCCGTCGGGCGGTCGCGGAGGCGCGTGACGGGCTCGCGCGCGCGGGGGACGAGGCACGGGCCCGGCGCGACGACCGTGCCGCGGCGCTGCGCCGGGCGTCGCCGGAGGCCGGGGAGCTCGTGCCCGATCCCGGACGCACCGGCTGGAGGCTCGGCACAGGAGACGTCCCCTCGGGAGTCGAGCTCACGGGCGACGGACCGCCCGAGCTCGCCGAGGAGATCGCAGCGCTCCGCGACGACGTCGGCTGCATCCGCGACGCCCCGATCGTCGCCCCGGGCGCAGGCGAGTTCGCGGTCGCGGGCGTGGAGCCGCTCGTGCGAGCGTTCTGCCGCGGTCTCGTGCTGCAGGCCGTGGCGCGCTGCGAGCTCGGAACGGCGCGCGTCGAGGCCCCTCCGGACGAGGCCTGGACGCGTACCCTCCCCGCTGCGGTCGCCGAGGGGGACGGCTGGCGTGTCGCGAGCGGCGATCGTACGGTGCTCCGCATCGGCAGGACCCCGGTGCCCGGGGCGACGGTCGTGCGATTCCCCGACGACGGGTCGGATCCGCGGCTCGACGAGGCGCCCGCCGGGTGGAGGCCCGCCCTCCTCGCCGCTCCGGAGGCGGAGGCGGCCGCGACCCGGCTCGCGGAAGCGGCCCG
This sequence comes from Microbacteriaceae bacterium, assembly GCA_003852775.1. GTDB lineage: Bacteria > Actinomycetota > Actinomycetes > Actinomycetales > Microbacteriaceae > Homoserinibacter. The sequence goes on from RDDZ01000035.1 coordinate 26,165, forward strand.
CGCCCTCGGCCGGCCGAGCGACCACGGGCTGCCGCGCGAGCTCGACCTCGCGGCCGTGCTCGACGGCACCGCGGAGTCGGCGTCCTCGGCCGCGGCGATCGGGGTCGATGCGGACGGCCCCGTGCTCGTCGACCTCGAGCGCGACGGCCCCCACGCGCTCGTCGCCGGCACGACCGGATCGGGCAAGAGCGAGCTGCTCGTCACGTGGGTGCTCGCCCTCGCCGCCCGCAGGCCGCCCGGGGAGGTGTCGTTCCTGCTCGTCGACTTCAAGGGCGGCGCGGCCTTCGCGCCGCTCGAGGCGTTGCCGCACGTCGTCGGCGTCGTGAGCGACCTCGACGAGGCGACGGCGGCGCGCGCCGTCCGGAGCCTCCGCGCCGAGCTGCGCCGCAGGGAGGCCGTCCTCGCTCGGCACGGCGCGCGCGACATCGCGGAGCTGCCGACGGGGGAGCTGCCCCGGCTCGTGATCGTCGTCGACGAGTTCGCGGCCCTCCTCGACGCGGACGAGGGGCTCCATCGGCTCTTCGCGGACCTCGCGGCGCGGGGGCGCTCCCTCGGCATGCACCTGCTGCTCGGGACCCAGCGCCCGACGGGGGTCGTGCGGGACGCGCTGCTCGCCAACGTGACCGTGCGGGTGTGCCTCCGCGTGCTCGACCCCGCCGAGAGCGCGGCGACCGTCGGGATCCCCGACGCGGCGGCGATCGACGCCCGGCATCGCGGCCGTGCCGTGATCGCGGACCCCGCGGGCCGCAGAGCGCTCCAGGTCGCGCGCGCCGACGCCGCGACGATCGCCCGAGTCGTCGAGCGCTGGCGCGGGGCGCCCGTCCCAGCCGCGCGGCCGTGGGTCGACCCGCTCCCTCCGCGTGTCGGGCTCGCCGAGCTCCCGCCCGGCGCCGTCGGCCTCGTCGACCTCCCAGACCGGCAGCGGCGGGACCCCCTCGTGGTCGACGCATGGACCGGCGGAGCCGTGCTCGTGCTGGGAGCCGCATCGTCGGGGCGGACGACCGCGCTCGCAGCCCTCGCGTCGTCGGCGGCCGCCGAGGTGCGCTGGACGGCCGGAGACGCGGCCGAGCTGTGGCAGGCCCTCGTCGCCCCCGCCCCCGGCCGTGTGCTCGTGCTCGCCGACGACCTCGACGTCGCGCTCGCGCAGGGCGACGCCGAGCAGCGCGCCGACCTCGCGGAGCTCGTCGCCCGCACGGCGCGGGACGGTGCGCGCCGCGGACTCGCGCTCATCGCCTCCGCGCGCACGGCGGGCGCGGCGCTCCTCTCCGCGGGCGGTGCGTTCGAGCAGCGCGTGCTGCTGCGGCTCGCGTCCCGGGAGGACCACCTCCTCGCGGGAGGCGAGAGCGCCGGCTACCGCCCCGACCGTCGACCCGGCTCCGCGCTCTGGCGCGGACACGAGGCGCAGTTCGCCCTCGCAGCGCCGCCCGCGCCGTGGCGGGCGCGCATCGACGAGGCGGAGCCCCGCGCCGGGTGGGGCCTCGTCACGCCACGGCCCGGCCGCTGGGCCGCGCGGCTCGAGGCGCAGGGCCTCCGGGTCGCACTCCCCGATGTCCCCGTCGTCGACACCCGCGCCGTGCTCGTGGGAGACCCCGAGACGTGGCTCGCGTCTCCCGGCGCCCTCTCCCGGCTCCGCCGCGAGGGCTGCCTGCTGTTCCACGGGTGCGGGCGCGCCGAGCACCGACTGCTCACCCGCGGGAGGGCACCGCTCCCGCCGCTCGCCGGCGACCACGAGGCGTGGCTCGTCGAGGCGGGGGAGACCCGCCGGGTGCGGGTCGCCCGCGCCCGGGAGGGCGCGAGCTGACCCGCCCGATCAGGCGAGGCCGATGGGGGAGTGCTCCGGCTCGAGGCCGTGAGCAGCCGCGACGGCCGCGTTGACGACCTTGCCCGCGTGCACGTTGAGGCCGCGAGCGAGGGCGGCGTCGGCGCGCAGCGCGTCCTGCCAACCCGCGTTCGCGATCGCGCGCACGTACGGCAGCGTCGCGTTGGTGAGCGCGTAGGTCGAGGTGTTCGCCACGGCGCCGGGCATGTTCGCGACGCAGTAGAAGATCGACTGGTGCACCGTGAAGGTCGGGTCGGCGTGCGTGGTCGGGTGGGTGTCCTCGAAGCACCCGCCCTGGTCGACGGCGATGTCGACGAGCACGCTGCCGGGCTTCATGCGCGACACGAGCTCGTTCGTCACGAGCTTGGGCGCCTTCGCACCGGGCACGAGGACGGAGCCGATCACGAGGTCGGCGTCGAGCACGGCCCGCTCGATCTCGAAGCTGTTCGAGGCGATCGTCCGCACCCGGCCCGCGTAGTGCGCGTCGAGCTCGCGCAGGCGCTGGATGTTCGTGTCGAGCACCGTCACCTGCGCGCCGAGCCCCGCCGCGACGGAGACCGCGTTCGTGCCGGCCACGCCGCCGCCGAGCACGACGACGTTCGCGGGGCGCGTGCCCGGGACGCCCGGCACGAGCAGGCCGGGGCCGCCGTGCGGGCGCATCATGACGTTGGCTCCGACGATGGGCGCGAGCCTGCCCGCGACCTCGCTCATGGGAGCGAGCAGCGGCAGCGCACCCGAGGCGAGCTGCACGGTCTCGTACGCGATCGCCGTGACGCCGCTCGCCATGAGCTGCCGCGTGAGCTCCTCCTCGGCGGCCAGATGCAGGTAGGTGAAGAGCACGAGCCCCGACCGGAAGTGGCGGTACTCGGACTCGATGGGCTCCTTCACCTTCAGCACGAGCTCGGCCTCGCCCCATGCCGCCTCGGCGTCCGCCACGATGCGGGCGCCCGCGGAGCGGTAGTCGTCGTCGGTGATGGACGAGCCGAGTCCTGCGCCGCTCTGGATGAGCAACTCGTGACCCGCGGCCGTCAGGTCGTGCACCCCCGCCGGGGTGATCGCCACCCGGAACTCGTTGTTCTTGATCTCGCTCGGAACTCCGATCCTCATGGCGTCAGGCTACCGCCTCCAGACGCCGGAATCCGAAGGAGATTCCGTCGTTCGGTGCTGATTTCGTGAAATCTATGTTTCGAAATGGACGCTTTTGGCAGTTCCGTTCGTCGGAGCCCTCATCCTGTGCCAATATCGACCCACGGCATCGCCGCCTGTGCCCGTCGCACCACGTGAAGGAGTCCTCTCTGATGTCCCGGTCTCTTCCCGAAGATCCGCTGATCCGCAGCCTCGTCGTCCAGGCTCGTCGCGCGCAGGTCAGCCGCCGCGCGATGCTCCAGGGCACCGGCATCGGCGCCGCCGCCCTCACGCTCGCGGCATGCTCGACGGGCGGATCGGACAAGCCGAGCCCCGCCGCCGACAACTCCGCGAACGACCCGACCCTCACGTGGGCCAACTGGGCGCTCTACCTCGACGAGGACGACGCGGGCAACCACCCGACGCTCGACCGCTTCGAGGAGGAGACGGGCATCTCCGTCGACTACCGCGTCGACGTCGACGACAACAACTCGTATAACGCGAAGGTCAAGGACCAGCTCGCGCTCGGTCAGGACATCGGCGCGGACCTCGTCTGCCTCACCGACTGGATGGCCAGCCGCTGGGTGCGCCTCGGCTACACGCAGGAGCTCGCCGACGCGAACATCCCGAACAAGGCGAACCTCGAGCCGAGCCTGCTCGACGTCGACTTCGACAAGGGCCGCAAGCACACCCTCCCGTGGCAGGGCGGGTTCGCCGGCATCTGCTGGAACAAGGCCAAGGTCCCCGAGGGCCTGCGCTCGGTGAGCGACCTGTGGAAGCCGCAGTTCAAGGGACGCGTGGGCGTGCTGAGCGAGATGCGCGACACGATCGGCCTCATCATGATGGAGAACGGCGTCGACATCTCCGGCGACTTCACCAACGACCAGTTCTCGGAGGCCATCGAGATCTTCCGCAAGCAGGTCGAGGTCGGCCAGATCCGCAACATCAAGGGCAACTCGTACATCGACGACCTCGCCAACGAGGACACCCTCGTCGCGATCGTGTGGTCGGGCGACGTCACGACCCTCAACGCCGAGAACGGCGACCGCTGGGAGTTCGCGATCCCGGAGGCCGGCGGCACGATCTGGAACGACAACTTCCTCATCCCCATCGGCTCGCCCCGCAAGGCCAACGCCGAGAAGCTCATCAACTACTACTACGAGCCCGAGATCGCGGCCGAGGTCGCGGCGTGGGTGAATTACATCACCCCCGTCGTCGGCGCCAAGGAGGCGGCCGAGGCGATCGACCCCGAGCTCGTGGAGAACCAGCTGATCTTCCCGAACGAGGAGACGCTGTCGAAGGTCAAGCAGTTCCGCACGCTGAGCCCCGCAGAGGAGCAGTCGTTCGGAGCCGAGTTCCAGTCCGTCCTGATCGGCGCCTGATGGGAGGTTCGTTCGACGAATCCGGTGCCGACCTCGAACTGGTCGGCGTCACGAAGCGCTTTCCCGGGTTCACGGCGATCGAGAACCTCAACCTGACGATCCCGGCGGGGTCGTTCTTCGCCCTGCTCGGTCCGTCCGGGTGCGGCAAGACGACCACGCTGCGGCTCGTCGCGGGACTCGAGGAGCCGACGGCCGGACGCATCCTCATCGGCGGCAAGGACGTCACCGCGACGAAGCCGCACCAGCGGCCCGTCAACACGGTGTTCCAGAGCTACGCGCTCTTCCCGCACATGACCGTGCTCGCGAACGTCGAGTTCGGTCTCAAGCGGCGGGGCATCTCGAACGCCCAGGCGCTCGCGCACGAGGCGCTGCGCCTCGTCGAGCTCGACCACGTCGCCGGGCGCAAGCCGAGCCAGCTCTCGGGTGGCCAGCAGCAGCGCGTTGCGCTCGCGCGCGCCGTCGTCAACCGTCCCGCCCTGCTGCTGCTCGACGAGCCCCTCGGCGCCCTCGACCTGAAGCTGCGCCGCCAGATGCAGCTCGAGCTCAAGGCGATCCAGAGCGAGGTCGGGCTCACCTTCCTCCACGTGACCCACGACCAGGAGGAGGCCATGACGATGGCCGACACGGTCGCCGTCATGAACAAGGGCCGCATCGAGCAGATGGGTGCGCCCGAGGAGCTCTACGAGCTGCCGCGCACCTCGTTCGTCGCCAACTTCCTCGGCCAGTCGAACCTGTTCACGGGCCCCGTCGTGGAGTCCGCGGCCGACTCGATCACGGTCGAGGTCGCGGGCGTCGGCGTCAAGGTCCCGCGCGAGCGCGCCCAGCGGCACGCGGGCGAGGTGACCATCGGCGTCCGTCCCGAGAAGCTCACGCTGCACACGAGCAAGCCCGACTCCGTCGCCGGCCTCAACGTCCTCGGCCCCGGCACGATCACCGACGTCTCGTTCACGGGCGTCAGCACGCAGTACCTCGTGCAGATCCCCGGCCTGCCGGCCATCACCGTGTTCGCGCAGAACATGGCGTTCGGCCCGGTCGCCGAGCAGGGCGCCGAGGTGTGGGTGTCGTGGCGCGTCGAGCACGGCTTCGGCCTCGCCGACGAGGCGGACCCGGAGCCGCGCTTCGCGGACGACGACGACACGCGGTCGATCGCCGTGCAGCGCCGCCAGAGCCTCGAAGTCGAGCTGGACGAGGCCTGATGGCATTCGGTGCGTTCGCCAACTCGGGCCCCGACCTCTCGGCCTCGGCCCCGCGCAGGCGCAGCTACGTCGCGCTCATCCTGCTCGCGCCCGGCATCCTGTACCTGATCGCGACCTTCGTCGCACCGCTCGGCTCGCTCGTGCTGACGAGCTTCAAGGAGCCCGGCGGGAACTTCGAGGTCGGCGAGTACGTGTACGCGTTCCGCTGGGAGAACTACGCGGAGGCGCTCGGCCGCTTCGGCGAGATCTTCGGGCGGACCTTCCTGTTCTCGCTCCTCGCGACGATCTTCGCGCTCATCATCAGCTACCCGCTCGCCTACTTCATCGGCGTGACGCTGCGGCGGTTCCCGCTGTGGCAGAGCCTCGTGCTCATCCTCGTGATCGCGCCGTTCTTCATCAGCTTCCTGCTGCGCACCCTCGCCTGGAAGGCGATCTTCTCGGACGAGGGTCCCGTGGTGAGCTTCCTGCAGGCGATCGGGCTGTTCGGGCCGGAGCAGTACCTCAACGGCACCGCGTTCACCGTGGTGTTCGGTCTGACCTACAACTACATCCCGTTCATGACCCTGCCCATCTACGCATCGCTCGAGCGCCTCGACCTGCGGTACGTGGAGGCGGGCGGCGACCTGTACGCGGGCCCGGTCCAGCGGTTCTGGCGCATCATCCTGCCGCTGTCGCTCCCGGGCGTCGTGTCGGGCACGCTCCTGACCTTCATCCCCGCGTCCGGCGACTACGTCAACGCGAGCAAGGACTTCCTGGGCTCGACGAACACGGTCATGGCGGGCAACGTCATCAACGACCTCTTCTTCCAGAGCTTCTACCCGGTGTCGGCGGCGGTCTCGATCCTCCTGATGATCGCGATCCTCATCCCCGTCATCGCGTACGTCATGAAGAGCGGATCGGAGGACCTGCTGTGACCACCCAGGAGGCCGCGGCGATCGCGGAGACCGCTCCCGCACCCCGGCGCCGCGGGCGCGCCCGCAGCGGACGCGGCGGGACCGGATCGTGGGTCGTCGGCGCGTACTCGCTCATCGCCCTCGCGATCATGATGATCCCGATCGTCTACACGATCGTGTTCTCGTTCAACGACGCGCGCCGCAGCAACATCGTGTGGCGCGGGTTCACGCTCGACAACTGGCTCGGCATCTGCGACGACGACCGCGTGTGCGAGTCGTTCGGCAACAGCATCCTCGTGGGCGTCACCGCGACGATCGTGGCGACCGTGCTCGGCACGATGATCGCGATCGCGATCGTGCGCTACACCTTCAAGATGCGCACGCTCATCACGGTGCTGCTCTTCCTGCCGATGGCGACGCCGGAGGTCGTGCTCGGCTCGGGTCTCGGCTCCCAGTTCGTGAACATGGGCGTCGAGCGCGGCCTGTGGACGATCATCGTCGCCCACATCATGTTCTGCATCAGCTTCGTCGTCGTCACGGTGCGGGCGCGCGTCGCGAGCCTCGACCCCTCGCTCGAGGAGGCCGGTCGCGACCTCTACGCGAGCCCCGGTCAGGTGTTCTGGCGCGTGACGCTGCCGCTGCTCATGCCGGGCATCCTGGCCGCAGCGCTGCTGTGCTTCGCGCTCAGCTTCGACGACTTCATCATCACGAACTTCGTCTCCGGCAACGCCGAGACCTTCCCGAAGTTCGTGTACGTCGCGGCCAGCCGCGGCATCCCGCCCCAGTCGAACGTCATCGCATCCGCGGTGTTCTTCCTCGCGATCATCATCGTGGTCGCGGCGCAGCTGTCGGCGGGCGCCCGGCGCCGCAAGCTCGCCAAGACGGGGTGATCATGTACGAGGACCGCGCGCGTCTCACGAGGCTGTGGGAGGCGGAGCTGGAGACGTTCCGACGGCTCCACCCGCGCTCCGGGCAGCTCTGGGAGCAGGCCAAGGCCCACCTCCCCGGGGGTGTGCCGATGCTGTGGATGTCGAAGTGGCCGGGCGACTGGCCCCTCTACGTCGAGGAGGCGAAGGGCGCCCACTTCCGGTGCGCCGACGGGATCGACCACGTCGATCTGTGCCTCGGCGACACGGGGGCGATGGTCGGCCACGCACCCGAGGCCTCCGTCGCCGCGATCACCGAGCGCCTCGCGAAGGGCTCGACCTTCATGCTGCCGACGGAGGACGCGGCGGTCGCCGCATCCCTCCTCGCGGAGCGCTTCGGGCTGCCCGAGTGGCAGTTCACGCTCTCGGCGACCGACGCGAACCGCCACGTGCTGCGCTACGCCCGCCAGGCCACCGGCCGGCGGAAGGTGCTCGTGATCGACTACTGCTATCACGGCACCGTCGACGAGGCGTACGCGACGCTCGACGACGACGGCCGTGTCGTGTCGCGTCGCCGCAACATCGGCCCGCCTGTGCCGCTCGACGAGACGACCGTCGTCGTGGCGTTCGACGACATCGCGGGTCTCGAGGCCGCCCTCGAGACGGGCGAGGTGGCCGCGGTGCTCGCCGAGCCCGCCATGACCAACATCGGCATCGTGCTCCCGCCGGACGGATGGCACGAGGCCGTGCGGGCGGCGTGCGACCGCACGGGCACGATCCTCGTGATCGACGAGACGCACACGCTGTGCGCGGGCCCCGGCGGCATGACCGCGCGCGACGGCCTGCGCCCGGACGTCGTGGTCGTCGGCAAGACGATCGGCGGCGGCATCCCCGCGGCCGCGTGGGGCATGACGAGCGAGCTCGCGCAGCGCGTGCGCGACAGTCTCGACTGGGCGGGCGAGGGCCGCGAGGACCTCGACGTCGGGGGAGTGGGCGGCACGCTCGCCGGCAACGCCGTGTCGATGGCCGGCATCCGCGCGACGCTGAGCCAGGTGCTCACGCCCGAGGTCTACCCCGGCATGATCGACCGCGCGACGGAGTGGACCGCGGGCGTGCAGGCCGCGATCGACGAGTTCGGGGCGCCGTGGCAGGTGACCCAACTCGGCTGCCGTGCCGAGTACAGCTTCCGCCCGACCGCGCCCGCCAACGGCCGGGAGGCCGCGGAGGCCGACGACTTCGAGCTGCAGCAGTACCTGCACCTGCACGCCCTCAACCGGGGCATCCTCATCACGCCGTTCCACAACATGGCGCTCATGTCTCCCGCGACCACCTCGGAGGACGTGGCGCGCCACACGGAGGCGTTCCGCGAGGCCGTGGCGTCGCTCTTCGGCTGACGCCCGCGGTCAGAACGCGACGCGGAGCGTCGTGTACGGGTCGGCGAGGGCCGCGAGCGTCTCGTCGGCGACCTCGCGCGCCAGCAGCCCCTCGCGCACGAGGAGCTCGAGACCCACGGGCGTCGTGGGCCGGTGCGCCCCGTCGAGCGCCTTGACCGCGACGGCCTCGCCCGCGGGCGTCACGAGCACGAGCACGCCCTCGGCGCCGAGCTTCGCGACGAGGCCCGTGCGTTCGATCGTGACCGTGTTGCTGCGTCCGGGGCCGTCGATCGCCCAGGGGTGACGGCGGATGCTGTCGCCCAGCCGTGTGCCGGCGCGCGCGGCGCGGGAGGCGAGGCGCGCGAGACCGGTGAGGCTGAGCGTCGGCACGGGCGCGCCGCATCCGTCGACCCCGACGTGGTGGATCGTCTCCGCGGCGAGGCCCTCGACCGTCGTCAGCACCTGCTGCTGCAGCGGATGCCGCGGGTGGAGGTAGCCGTCGAGGTCCCAGCCGCGCGCGACGCACGCGGCGAGGAACGAGGCGTGCTTGCCGGAGCAGTTCATCGTGATCCGCCGCGGCTCCGTCACGGCTCGACGGGCGGCGGAGTCGCCGGGCCAGTCCGGCGGGCATCCGAGCGCTGCCTCGTCGAGGCGCGCACCCGCGAGCATGCGCTCCACGACGGCGACGTGCGCGGGCGTCCCCGCGTGGCTCGCCGCCGAGAGCACCGTCTGCTCCTCGTCGAACGTGACCCCGAGCAGCTCGACGGCCGTCGCCTGCCCCAGCTTGAGCGTCGAGCGCGGGTAGACGAGCGCCGACGGGTCGCCGAGCGCGCGCACGACCGAGCCCTCGGCGTCGACGAGCACGGCCGCGCCGAGATGGCGCGACTCGGGCACGCCCGAGCGCTCGACGAGCGCGAGCTCGACCGAGGACGCCGCGTCGAGCGGACCGGTCACGCGCCCGCCGCGGCGAACGACTCCTCGAGCACCGCGACGGCGTCGGCGAGGAGGTCGTCGGTCAGCGCGAGGCTCGGCAGGAAGCGGAGCACGTTGCCGTAGGTGCCGGCGGTCAGCACGAGCACGCCGCGCTGGGCCGCCTCGGCCGCGATCTTGGCGGGAAGGTCGGCGCGGGGCTCGTGAGTCTCGGGGTCGAGCAGCTCGACCGCGAGCATCGCGCCCTTGCCCCGCACCTCGGCGATGACGGGGAAGCGCTCGCGCAGGGCCTCGAGCGCACGCCGCAGGCCCGCCTCGATGCGCTGCGCCTCGGCGAGGAGCCCGTCGCGCTCGATGCGCTCGAACACCGCGACGGCCGCCGCGCACGCGACGGGGTTGCCGCCGAAGGTGCCGCCGAGGCCCCCGGGCTGGGAGGCGTCCATGATCTCGGCGCGGCCCGTGACGCCCGCGAGCGGCAGGCCGCCCGCGATGCCCTTGGCCGAGAGCACGAGGTCGGGGACGAGGCCGAAGTGCTCGCTCGCGAAGTAGGCGCCCGTGCGGGCCATGCCCGACTGGATCTCGTCGGCGATGAAGACGACGCCGTTCGCGGTGCACCACTCCTGGAGGGCGGGCAGATAGCCCTGGGCGGGCACGATGAAGCCGCCCTCGCCCTGGATGGGCTCGACGACGAGGCACGCGAGATCCGCGGCGCCGACCGTCTTCTCGAGGTAGCCGATCGTGCGCTTCGCGGCCTCCGCGCCCGACAGTCCGTCGTGGAGCGGGTAGGAGTTCGGGGCGCGGTAGATGTCGCCCGCGAACGGGCCGTAGCCCGCCGCGTACGGCATCGCCTTGAAGTTCATGGCCATCGTGAGGTTCGTGCGGCCGTGGTACGCGTGCTCGAGCACGGCGACGCCGCGGCGACCGGTGAACCTGCGGGCGATCTTGACGCCGTTCTCGACGGCCTCCGCGCCCGAGTTGACGAGCACGGTCTTCTTCGCGAAGTCGCCGGGGGTGTGCGCGGCGAGGAGCTCGGCGACGCGCACGTACTCCTCGTAGGGCGTGATCGTGAAGAGCGTGTGGGTGACCTGGGTGAGCTGGGCGGCCGCGGCGGCGACGACCGCGCCGTCCGTGTGGCCGATCGTCGTGACGCCGATGCCCGCGCCGAGGTCGATGAACTGGTTGCCGTCGACGTCGACGAGGATCGCGCCGTGCGCGCGCTCGATGAAGACGGGCAGGGCGCTCGAGACGCCGTCCGAGACGACCTGGCGACGTCGCTCCTGGAACTCGTTCGACCGCGGTCCGGGGATCGCGGTGACGACGCGGCGCTCGAGCTCGAGCGGCGCTACCGTGGGAGGGGTCAGCGTGTCGGTCATGGCTGCGATCCTACCTCTGCGCCCGGGTGCTCGGAGATGCTGATTCCGCAGCCGTGGCCTACTGAGAGTGAGGAATCGCATGCGCCACCGCCACAACTATGCGGTTTCCGTCGAATGGACGGGGAATCGCGGCACCGGCACGTCCGGCTACCGCGACTACGGGCGCGACCACATCGTGCGCGCGGAGGGCAAGCTCCACGAGCTCGCCGGGTCGAGCGACCGGGTCTTCCACGGCGACCGGGAGCGCTGGAACCCCGAGGAGCTCCTGCTCGCCGCTCTCAGCCAGTGCCACCTGCTGAGCTACCTGCACGTCGCCTCGTCGCGCGGCATCGTCGTCGTGGCCTACACGGACGACGCGACGGGCGTCATGGAGCAGACCGCGGACGGCGGCGGGCACTTCACGGAGGCGACGCTCCGGCCCGTCGTGACGATCGCCGCGGGCGACCCCGCGGACGCGCTCGACGCGCACCACGAGGCGGCCCGGAAGTGCTTCATCGCGGCGTCGGTCGCCTTCCCGGTGCGCCACGAGCCGCGGATCGTGCTCGCCGACGACCCGGCGAACGCCTAGGCTCCGGGGCTCAGCCCTCGGGCGCCGAGCGGCTGTCGAGCTGCGAGTACAGCTCGGCGCGCTGGGCGTCGAGCGTCTTCAGCTCCTCGATCTTGGCGTTGTAGGCGTCCACGTCGGCGTTGAGCTGGAGGCGGTCGGCCTCGAGCGCCTCCTGTCGGGCGATGAGCGCCCCGCGCTCGCGCTGGAACTGCTCCTGCGACGCGAAGCCCCCGACGGTGTCGGCGCGCCGGTTGAAGTCCGCGATGTCGGCCTCGAGCCGCGCGATGGCCGCGTCGTAGGCGGCGGAGCGCTGCTCGAGGTCGGCGAGGGCCGCATCGAGCTCGGCGCTCAGCTGCTCGATGCGCTCGGAGTACTCGTCGATCTGCGCGGTGCGCTCCCGCTCGAACGCGACCACCCGCGCGCGGTCGGCGAAGATCTCCGCGTAGTGCGCCTCGAGCTCGGCGGGGAGCCCCTCGTAGCCGGTGCCCACGCGCGAGTGCCACTCGTCGGCGTGTTGGCGCTCCGCATAGCCGGCGACCGTCGCGATGTTGGGGTCGTCCTCGTCGAGCCCGGCCACGACCTCGGCGACGAGGGCGTCGATGCGCGAACGCTCGTCGCGCGACATCCGCTCGTACACCGCGTGCAGCAGCTCGTGGGCGGCGGTCGCCTCGACGGTCCCGGCGAGACGCTCGTCGGTCACGTCGTAGATGTAGATCGTGCCGCTGCCGTAGCAGCCGAGCACGACGCCCGCCTCGAGGGGGCAGTGCTCCTGGAAGTCGGATGCCGCGTCGATGCGCGGACGGCTCGCGAAGAAGATGCGACGGCCCGTCTCGGTGAGGGTCAGGCGCTCCGCGAGCTGCTCGATGCGCTCGGGCTGGGGTTCCGTCCAGACGACCCACTGATCGGCCCACGCCTGCCGGCGCTGCGCGTCCCACGGCTGCGCGACGAGGGCGCCGACCGCGAGGGCGGCCACGAGCACGCCCGCGATCCAGCGCCCGACGCGTCGTCGGCGGCGGCGCGGGCGCAGCAGCGGCACCTCCGCGCCCGGGCCCTCGTCGGGCCGGGGGAACGGATCCGTCGCCGCGGGGCGGAGGTCGGCGAACTCGTCGGCCATGGCGTCCTTACAGGGCGGCGAGGGCCTCTTCGAGCACGCCCGCGGCGTCGTCGATCAGCTCGTCGCTGATGACGACGCTCGGCAGCAGCCGCAGCACGGAGTCCCACGAGCCCGCGTCGAGCGGGACGACGCCGTTCGCGGTCGCGTGACGCAGCACCGCGCTGAGCGCCGGGGCGTTGGGCGTCGTGGTGCCGGGCTCGACGAGCTCGATGCCGAACATCGCGCCCTTGCCGCGCACCTCGCCGACGACGCCGAAGCGCTCGGGCCAGTCGCCGATCCGGGCCCGGATGCTGCGCTCGACGCGCTGGGCCTCGGCGATGAGCCCGTCGCGCTCGATGATCTCGAACACCTTGAGGGCGGCGGCCGTCGAGACGGGGTTGCCGCCGAAGGTGCCGCCGATGCCGCCGGGCTGCACGGCGTCCATGATGTCGGCCCGGCCGGTGACCGCGGCGAGCGGGAGGCCGCCCGCGATGCCCTTGGCGGTCGTGACGAGGTCGGGCACGACGCCGTGGTGCTCGATCGAGTACCACGCGCCCGTGCGGGCGATGCCGGCCTGGATCTCGTCGGCGACGAAGACGATGCCGTTCTCCTCGCAGAAGCGCTTGATGGCCGCGAAGTAGCCCGGAGCGGGGATGACGATGCCGCCGTCGCCCTGGATCGGCTCGGCGAAGAACGCCGCCACCTCGGTCGCGCCGATGTGGGTCTGGATGTAGTCGATCGTGCGGGCCGCGGCCTCCTCGCCCGTGAGCCCGTCGCGGAACGGGTAGGAGACGGGCACCGAGTACAGCTCGCCGGGGAAGGGGCCCATGCCCGCGCGCTCCGGCCACGGGCGGTACGTCATCGCCATCGTGAGGTTGGTGCGGCCGTGGAAGGCGTGGTCGAGGCTCACGATCGCGCGGCGGCCGGTGAAGCGGCGCGCGATCTTGACGGCGTTCTCGACGGCCTCCGCGCCCGAGTTCACGAGGATCGTGTGCTTCTCGAAGTCGCCGGGGGTGATCTCGGCGAGCTTCTCGGCGACGCGCACGTAGTTCTCGTACGGGGTCACGGTGAAGAGCGTGTGCGTGAGCTTCGCGGCCTGCTCGGCCACGGCCTCCGCGACCTCGGGGTGGGCGTGGCCGATCGTGGTCACGCCGATGCCGCAGCCCAGGTCGATGAGCTGGTTGCCGTCGACGTCGACGAGGATCGCGCCCGCGCCGTGGTCCATGTAGATGTTGGCGAGGGTCCCGGCGCCGCGGGAGACGGATGCGACGCGGCGCTCCTGCAGGGCGCGGGACTTGGGGCCGGGGAGTTCGGTGACGAGCTTGCGCTCCTGGGGCACGCTGAAGGCCATGCCTCGAGTCTAGGCGCGGTCTCCTGGGGGCCCGCCGACCGCGCCGCGCAGACACACACCCGGTACCGAGGAACCATGGGGCAGGATGGAGCGTCCCGCAACCTCGAGGAGTACCCGTGCGCCGTGCACTGCCCGTTCTGACCGTCGCCGCACTCGCGGTCGCCCTCACCGGGTGCGCCGGCGAGCCCGAGGCTCCGTCGTCCGAGCCCTCGGGTTCGGCTGCCGGTGAGCGCGTCTGCGCCTCCGCCGGGGAGGGCACGGACAAGGTCGACGTGACCGGCGAGTTCGGCTCCGTCCCGACCGTCACGGTCGACGCGCCCCTCGAGGTCACCGAGACGCAGCGCCGCGTGCTCATCGAGGGCGAGGGCGCTCCGGCCGCCTACGGCGACACCGTGCGCGTCGACTTCACGCTCTACAACGGCACGACCGGCGAGGTCGCCACCCAGACGGACTACGACGCGGCCACCGCGGCGGAGTTCCTGCTCAACGAGGCCGCGTTCATCCCGGGCCTCGTCAAGACGATCGAGTGCTCGAAGCCGGGCGCGCGCGTCGTCGGGGTCGTTCCCTCGTCGCAGGCGTTCGGCGAGAACGGCCTCGCCGACTTCAACATCTCGGCGGGCGACACCGTCGTGTTCGTCGTCGACGTGCTCGAGATCGTGCCGCCGCTCACGCCCGCCGCGTGGACCGACGGCGTGCCGCAGGTCGAGCGCGACGGTGACGGAGTGCCGACGGTGACGCTGCCCGGGGGCGACGCCCCGACGGAGCTGCTCGAGGCCGTGCTCGAGGAGGGCGACGGAGAGACCGTCGTCGCGGGCGACAGCGTGACGCTCGACTACCAGGGCACGAGCTGGGAGACCGGAGAGGTCTTCGACCAGAGCTTCGGACGCAGCCCCGCGACCTTCGCGACGACCCAGGTCGTCGAGGGCTTCGGTGCGGCGCTCGTGGGTCAGAAGGTCGGCTCGACCGTCATCGTCGTGATCCCGCCGGAGCTCGCCTACGGCACGGACCCGCAGGCCCACCAGCTCGGCGGGCAGACGCTCGTGTTCCTCATCGACATCCTGGGCGTCAACGGCTCCTGATCCGGCCGCTCGCTAGGCTCGCGGCATGAGTCGTCGCCGCGTCATCGTCCTCGGATCCACCGGATCGATCGGCGTCCAGGCGCTCGAGGTGATCGCGGCGAACCCCGATCGCTTCGAGCTCGTGGGTCTCGCCGCGGGGCGCAACGCGGAGGCGCTCGCACGCCAGTCCGCCGAGACGGGGGTCGGGCGCACGGCGCTCGGCATCGACGAGGCGGTCGCGCTCGTGCGCGAGGTCGAGGCGGATGTCGTGCTCAACGGCATCACGGGCTCGGTCGGCCTTGCGGCGACGCTCGCAGTCCTCGAGACGGGCGCGACGCTCGCCCTCGCCAACAAGGAGAGCCTCATCGTGGGCGGCGAGCTCGTGCTCGCGGCCGCCGCGCCCGGTCAGATCGTCCCAGTCGACTCGGAGCACTCCGCTCTCGCGCAGGCCCTGCGCGCGGGGGAGCACGGCGAGGTGCGCCGCCTCGTGGTCACCGCGTCCGGCGGTCCGTTCCGCGGCCGCACGCGCGAGCAGCTCGCCGCCGTGCGCCCCGAGGACGCGCTCGCTCACCCCACGTGGGACATGGGCCGCGTCATCACGACGAACTCGGCGACCCTCATCAACAAGGGTCTCGAGGTCATCGAGGCCCACCTGCTCTTCGGCATCCCGTACGACCGCATCGACGTCGTCGTGCATCCGCAGTCGATCGTCCACTCGATGGTCGAGTTCGTCGACGGCTCGACGATCGCGCAGGCGTCGCCGCCCGACATGCGCCTGCCCATCTCGCTCGGCCTCGACTGGCCACACCGCGTGCCGGGCGTCGGAGCGCCCCTCGACTGGACGACGGCCCAGCAGTGGGCCTTCGAACCGCTCGACGACGACACGTTCCCCGCCGTCGCGCTCGCGCGGCGGGTGGGGGAGCTCGGAGGCACCTACCCGGCCGTCTACAACGCGGCCAACGAGCAGGCCGTCGACGCCTTCCACGAGCGCCGCGTGGGATTCCTCGACATCGTGGAGACCGTGCGGCGGGTCGTCGACGCCCACGTGCCCGGGCCTGTCACCCTCGAAGGTGTGCTCGCCGCCGAGCGGTGGGCCCGCGACGAGGCCGACAGGCTGCTCGGAGGGGTGGACGGATGACCAGACGCGTTCTCGGAGGGACGGCGGCGGTCGCGCTCGCGGCGGCCGCGCTCACGATGGTCGGCATCGCGCAGCCCGCGGCGGCCTGTGCGTGCGGGGCCCCGACGCCGCCGGACGGCGCGAGCGTCTCGGTCGGCGAGGAGCACGCCCTCGTGACCTTCGACGGCACGACGCAGCGCATCGACCTCGTGCTCGACATGCTCGCGGACGGCGCCGACACCGGTCTCCTCGTCCCGACGCCGACACCGGCCACCGTGAGCCTGGGCGAGAAGTCGGTCTTCGAGGCCCTCGTGCGCCAGACGGCTCCGACGGTCGAGTACGTCGAGGACTGGTGGGGTTCGGCCGGCGACGGATCGGCGGGGGCGGCCCCCGACGTGCTCTCCGAGGTCGACCTCGGCCCCCTCTCCGCCGTGACGCTCGCGGCCTCCGACGCCGCGGGACTGCAGGCCTGGCTCGGTCAGAACGGCTACGGGATCGCCCCGGCCGTGGAGTCGCTCCTCGCCGACTACATCGCCCGCGGCTGGTCGTTCGCCGCCTTCAAGCTCACGGGCGAAGAGCCACTCGACGGCGCCCTTGACCCCGTGCGCCTCGAGTTCGCGACGACCGACATCGTGTACCCGCTGCTGCTGTCGCAGGCGGCGCAGACGCCGCAGACGGTGCGCCTCTACCTCTTCGGCGCCGACGGGATGCAGGCTGCCTTCCCCGACGGCACGGCCTTCGGGAGCGTCGTATGGGCGGGGCGCGTGACGCAGCCCGGCCTCCTGCGGCTCGGCGAGTACCTCACGGTGCTCGAGGGCTACTTCCCGGAGCCCGCGACCCAGATCACGGGCGACCTGACGATCACCTCGACGGGCACGCGCGCCGACCACCAGCCCGTCGAGACGCGCACGAAGTACGTCGAGTTCGGGGGCGTCCCGCTCGGCTACGCGATCGCGGGCGTCGCCTCGGTGTTCGGCCTCATGCTCCTCATCGTCATCGTCGGTGCCGTCGTGCACGCCCGGGCGGAGCGTCGTCGGAGCCGCGCCTACTAGACCACGGCGCGCCCGAGGCATCGCCTCGGCACGCTCACAGCGCTCGTGGCCTAGCCTCTCCCCGTGGAAACCGTGCTGCTCTACGTGCTCGGCGTCGTCATCGTCGCGGTCGGGCTCGCCGTCTCGATCGGCCTCCACGAGATCGGCCACCTGCTCCCGGCGAAGCGCTTCGGGGTCAAGGTCGGCCAGTACATGATCGGCTTCGGGCCGACCCTCTTCTCGCGCCGTCGCGGTGAGACCGAGTACGGCGTCAAGCTCATCCCGCTCGGCGGCTACATCTCGATGGCGGGCATGTACCCGCCCGCCCGCGAGGGCGAGGCCGCCCGCAGCGCGAGCACGGGCTTCTTCGACACCCTCGTGCAGGATGCGCGCGAGCAGTCCGCCGAGACGATCCAGGCGGGCGACGAAGAGCGCGTCTTCTACAAGCTGCCCGTGCACAAGCGCATGATCATCATGCTCGGTGGCCCCTTCGCGAACCTGCTCATCGCGATCGTGCTGTACGCCGTCGTGCTGTGCGGCTTCGGCGTGTACCAGTACTCCACGACGCTCGGGAGCGTGAACGAGTGCGTGGCGACGGACGCCTCGCAGACCGAGTGCCTCCCCACCGACCCCGCGGCGCCCGCCGCCGAGGCGGGGCTGCTCCCGGGCGACCGCCTCGTGTCGATCGCGGGCACCGAGGTGACCGGATGGGAGCAGGCGAGCGGCATCATCCGCTCCCACCCCGACCAGACGATCCCGTTCGTGGTGGAGCGCGAGGGACGGCGGCTCACGCTCGAGGTGACGCCCATGCTCACCGAGCGGCCCGTCGTCGACGACGCCGGGCAGACCGTGTTCGACGAGGACGGGAACGTCGTCACGCGCGAGGTGGGGTTCATCGGCGTGAGCCCCGCGACCGAGAAGGTGCAGCTGCCGGTGACGGCCGTGCTGCCCGCCGTGTGGGACAACTCGGTCGCCGTGGGCCGCATCATCGTGACGCTCCCGCAGCGCCTCGTGCAGGTCGCGCAGGCGGCGTTCGGGGGCGACGAGCGCGATCCCAACGGCCCCATCAGCGTCGTCGGCGTGGGGCGGCTCGCGGGGGAGATCTCGTCGCTCGACTCGGCACCCGTCGCCGACCGCGCCGCGACGCTCATCCAGATGCTCGCGGCGCTCAACGTCGCGCTGTTCGTGTTCAACCTCATCCCGCTCCTGCCGCTCGACGGCGGGCACGTCGCGGGGGCGATCTGGGAGGCGCTGCGACGCGGTGTCGCGAAGCTGCGCGGGCGGCCCGACCCCGGTCCCATCGACATCGCGCGCTTCATCCCCGTCACGCTCGTGATCGTCGCGGTGCTCGGCATCTCGAGCGCGCTGCTCATCTACGCCGACATCGTGAACCCCGTCACGCTCCAGTAGGGCTCAGGCGGCCGCGGCCTCGCCGAGGAGCTGCGGGCGCACCTCCTCGAGGCGCTCGCGGAGGGCCTCGAGGTAGGCGGAGACGACCGGCAGGCGGTACACCTCGAGGGGGGCGACGAGCCAGTAGGGGAGGCGGGGGTCGACCTCGTCGCGGAGCACGCGCACGAGGTCCGGCTCGCGGTCGGCGAGGAACGCCGGCAGGAGGCCGAACCCGGCGCCCGCGCGCGTCGCCTCGACGTGCACGAACACGTTGGTGCTCGTGACGGCGTCGATCATCGAGGGCAGGGTGGCCCGCGCGCCGTCGAGCACGTCGACCTGGAGGATCGACTCGATGAAGTACACGAGCGGCTCGCCCGCGAGGTCGGCGAGGGTCGTCGGCGTGCCGTGCTCGACGAGGTAGTCGCGCGAGGCGTAGACGCCGAGGGCGTAGTCGGCGAGCCGCACGGCCTGCGCGCGGCGCACCTCGGGCCGTCCCACGACGACCTCGAGGTCGACGCCCGAACGGTGCACGGCGGCCTGCCGCGTCTGTGCGATGACCTCGAGCGAGACGCCGGGATGCCGGCGGCGGAGGGCCGCCATCGCGGGGGCGGCGACGAACGCGCTGAAGCCGTCGGTCGCCGAGAGCCGGATGGCGCCCGTGAGCTCCGCGCTCCCCGCGTCGAGGGCGGTCAGCGCGGCCGACACGCCCTCGCCCGCCGCTGCGGCGCGCTCGCCGAGGGCGGTGAGCTGCCAGCCCTCGGCCCCGCGCACGAGCACGCGTCCGCCGAGCGCACCCTCGAGCGCCTCGATGCGGCGGGCGACGGTGGTGTGGGTCACGCCGAGCTGACGTGCGGCGGTCGCGAAGCGGCCCGTGCGGGCGACGGCGAGGAGCACGAGCAGGTCGTCGGCGGCGAGCCCGGAGCGTGAGAACTGCGCAGTCATCTGTGCAGAATTGCACAGTTTCGCGGCTAGAACGAGCCCTCGTATTCCGATTAGCGTTCAGACATGCCGCACCCGCGGCGCGATCACACTCCTCCTACGGCAGCAGGAAAGGCATCTCCCATGCGTCTGTCCCCTCTCGCGCCGGCGCTCCTCGCGGCGTCCGCGCTCGTCCTCGCGGGGTGCGCCCCGACGGTCACCGGCGGCGGCGACGGCGGCGGCGACGCCGGGGCCCCGGTCCCCGTCGCGATCATCACCTCCGAGACCGGCCCGCTCGCCGCCTACGGCGCCGCCTACCTCAACGGCTTCAAGGCGGGACTCGACTACGCGACCGACGGCACCGGCACGGTCGACGGCCGCGAGCTCGACATCACCTACCTCGACGACGCGGGCGACCCCGACAAGGCCGTCACGCTCGCGAAGGACGTCATCGGCCAGGGCACCCAGATCATCGCCGGAACGGCATCGTCGGGCATCGCGCTCGCGCTCGCCGAGCAGGCCGCGCAGAACGAGATCCTCTACATCTCGGGCCCCGCCGCAGCGGACGCCGTCACGGGCATCAACGAGTACACCTTCCGCTCGGGCCGCCAGACGTACCAGGACGTCGCGACCGCGGGCACCTTCATCGGTGACCCGGCAGGCAAGACCGTCACGGTGTTCGCGCAGGACACCGCGTTCGGCCAGGGCAACGTCGCGGGCGTCGAGGCCGTCCTCGGCGCGAAGGGCGCCACGGTCACGAGCATCCTCGTGCCCGAGGACGCCACCGAGTTCACGCCCTTCGCGCAGCAGGTGCTCGCCTCCGGCTCCGACCTCGTCTTCGTGGCGTGGGCCGGTGCGACCTCGGGCGCGATGTGGCAGGCGCTCAGCCAGCAGGGCGTGTTCGAGTCGATGCCCGTCGTCACGGGCCTCGGCGACATCTCGACCTACGGCGCGTACGGCGCCGCGAGCGAGGACATCTCCTTCCTGTCGCACTACTTCAGCGACGCGGCCGGCACCGACGCGGAGGCCGCGATGATCGCCGCCCTCGAAGAGGGCGGACACGAGGCCGACCTGTTCTCGCCCGACGGCTTCACGGCCGCGCAGATGATCGTGCAGGCCGTCCGCGCGGGTGGCGACACGGTCGACGGCATGATCGCGGCCCTCGAGGGCTGGGAGTTCGAGGGCGTCAAGGGCGGCTACACGATCCGCGCCGAGGACCACGCGCTCATCCAGCCGATGTTCCAGGCCCGACTCGTCGCCGACGGCGACTCCTTCCGCCCCGAGCTCGTCGAGATCGTCGACGCCGACGACGTCGCGCCGCCGGTCGCGGGCTGACCCGGAGGAGACCGCATCGTGTCCACCCCGCCCGTGCTCGCCGTCGAGCGGCTCTCCCTCCAGATCGGGGGCGCGCGCATCATCGATGACGTGACGCTCTCGGTGCCCGAGGGCGAGATTCTCGGGGTCATCGGCCCCAACGGCGCCGGCAAGACGACCCTCTTCAACCTCGTGTCGGGAGTGCTCCGCCCCACGGCGGGCAGCATCCGGCTCGACGGTCGGGACGTCACGACGGCGACCGTCGACGCGCGAGCGCGGGCGGGACTGGGACGCAGCTTCCAGACCTCCAACCTGTTCCTCGGACTGAGCGTGCTCGAGAACGTCCGGCTCGCCGCGCAGGCGGCCCTCGGCGGCGCCGTGTCGCCCTTCCGCTTCCCGCGCCCGACGGATGCCGCCACGCGGCTCGCCGAGGACCGGCTCGACCAGGTGGGCCTCGTCGCGCACCGCGACACGCTCGCGGGCGGCCTCTCGCACGGCGACAAGCGCAAGCTCGAGATCGCGATGCTCCTCGCCGCCGACCCGCGCGTCATCCTGCTCGACGAGCCCATGGCGGGCGTCGGCTCGGGCGACGTGCCGGGGCTGACGGAGCTCATCCGCCGAGTGCACCGGGAGACCGGCAGGACGGTGCTCATGGTCGAGCACCACATGGAGGTCGTCCTCGGCGTCGTCGACCGGGTCGCGGTCATGCACCACGGCCGGCTCCTCGCCTGCGACACCCCGGAGATCGTCATGGCCGACCCGACCGTGCAGTCCGCCTACCTCGGGGAGGCCGTGTGAGCGCGCCCGTGCTGGCCGTCCGCGGACTCGCCGCGGCGATCGGTCACCAGCCCGTCGTCGAGCACGTCGACCTCGAGGTGCCCGCGGGGTCCGTCACCGCGATCCTCGGCCGCAACGGGGCCGGCAAGACGAGCACGATGAAGGCGGTCCTCGGGCTCATCACGCGCACCGGGGGCGAGGTCGAGCTCGCGGGGGAGCGCATCGACGGCTTCGCGACCCACCGCATCGTCCAGCGCGGTGTCGGCTACGTGCCCGAGGACCGCGAGGTCTTCGCGACACTCACCGTGGCCGAGAACCTGCGGCTCGCCGAGCGGGACGCGTCGCCGCGTCGCGAGCTCGTCGCCGAGCTGTTCCCCGACATCATCGCCCGGTCTGCGCAGCGCGCCGGCACCCTCTCGGGCGGTCAACAGCAGATGGTGTCGCTCGCGCGCGCCCTCCTCAACGAGAACCGGATCCTCCTCATCGACGAACCCACGAAGGGCCTCGCGCCCAAGCTCGTGACCGAGGTCGCCGACGCCCTCGCGCGCGCGGCCGAGGTCGTGCCCATCCTGCTCGTGGAGCAGAACCTCCAGGTCGCCAAGCGCCTCGCCCAGTCGGTCGTCGTGATCGCGGGCGGGCGGACGGTACATGCCGGGCCCGCCGCCGAGTTCTTCGCCGACGAGACGCGAGTCGAGCGCCTCCTGGGCGTGCACGGGGAGGCGAGCGCGTGAGCACCGTCGTCCTCCTGCTCATCACCGGCCTCGGTCTCGGGGCGCTCTACTTCCTCGTCGCATCGGGCCTGTCGCTCATCTACGGGCTCATGGGCGTGCTCAACTTCGCGCACGGCTCGTTCCTCACCCTCGCGGCCTTCCTCGGTTGGGAGACCGCCCGGGCGCTCGGTGCCGACAGCTGGGGCGCACTCGCCGCGGCCCTCCTCGTCGGCGCCGCGGCCGGCGCCCTCGTCGCCGCGGGCACCGAGCTCCTGCTCATCCGCCGGCTCTACGAGCGCCACATCGAGCAGGTGCTCGTGACGGTCGGCCTCGCGCTCGCCTCCGTCGCCCTCTTCGACGGCATCTGGGGCACCGACCCGCAGTTCATCCGCGGACCGGCCTGGCTCGCCGAGACGACCGAGATCCTCGGGGCGCGCATCCCGAACAACCGGTTCCTGCTCATCGCGATCGCGATCCTCGTCCTGCTGCTCATCGTGCTGTTCCTGCGGTTCACCCGCTACGGACTCATCATCCGCGCGGGCGTCGAGAACCGCTCGATGGTCACGGCCCTCGGCATCGACGTGCGGCGCGCGTTCACGGTCGTCTTCGCGATCGGAGGCGCCGCCGCGGGCATTGGCGGCGTGCTCGCCTCGCACTACTTCGGCTACGTCTCGCCGCAGCTCGGCGGGTCGCTGCTCATCTTCGCGTTCATCGTGACCGTGATCGGCGGCCTCGGGTCGCTGCCCGGCGCGGCGGTGGCGTCCGTCGTCGTCGCGGTGCTCCAGCAGTTCGCCAACTTCTACCTCGGCGGCACGGGCGACCTCGTCGTCGTGCTGCTGCTCGCGGTCGTGCTGCTCGTGCGGCCGCGCGGACTCTTCGGGAGGGCCGCATGACCGCCATCCGCCGCCTGTGGGCGAAGCCCGCCGTGCGCTGGGGCCTCGCGGGTGCGCTCGTCGTGTTCGCGGCGGCGCTGCCGCTGCTCGACCTCGTCGTGCCGGGCGTGCTGCCGGGCCCGACCTACACGCCGGGCACGCTGCAGATCCTCGCGCTCTCGCTCATCTTCGCCGCGCTCGCGCTCAGCTACCACGTGCTCTTCGGGGTCAGCGGGATGCTGTCGTTCGGGCACGCGCTCTACTTCGCGGTGGGCGCGTACGGCCTCGGCATCGTGCTCGAGCGAACGGGGCTCGACCTGCTCCCGGCCGTCGGGCTCACGCTCGCCGGGGCGATCCTCGTCGCGGGGGTCCTCGGCGCGATCTCGCTGCGCGTGAGCGGCATCTCGTTCGCGATGGTGACGCTCGCGTTCGCCCAGGCCGGCTCCGTGCTCATCCGCCGCAACCCCGGCGTCACGGGCGGCGAGGAGGGCCTCGGGCTCGCGACCGCGAACGTGCCCGACTGGCTCGTCGGCGTCGCCGACACGCGCAACCTCTACTGGCTGGCGCTCGGCGTCATCGTCGTGGTGTTCCTCGTCGTGCGCTGGTTCGAGCGCTCGCGCGCGGGGCACGTCGCCGCGGCGGTGCGCGAGAACGAGCTGCGCGTGCGGGTGCTCGGCCTCCCGCCGCTGCGGGTCAAGCTGCTCGCCTTCGTCATCGGCTCGACGCTCGCCGCGGTCGCCGGGATGCTCTTCCTGCTCCTGCAGAGCGGCGTCACCCCGCGCGCGGTGTCGGCGGACTTCACGCTCACGATCCTCGTGATCGTCGTGCTCGGCGGCGTCGGATCGCGCTGGGGCGCGGTCGTCGGCGGGATCATCTACACGATCCTCGACCAGCGGCTCACGGCCCTCGCGGGATCGGAGTGGGTCGACGCGCTCCCGGCGGTGCTGCGCATCCCGCTCTCCGAGCCGCTCTTCATCCTCGGCACGCTCTTCATCCTGGTCGTGCTGTTCCTGCCCGGCGGCATCGTCGGGCTCGCGGGCCGCGTCGGTCGGCGCCGCGCCACCACGGGCGATGCCCGCGATCGTCTCGAGGAGACCACGTGAACGCAGAGCTGTCCGGTCGTCGCGCCCTCGTCACGGGAGGTGCGAGCGGCATCGGCGAGGCCGTCGCCCGCGCGCTCGCGGCACGCGGCGCCGGCGTCGTCGTCGCCGACCTCGACGCGGATGCCGCCGCGCGTGTCGCGGGGGAGCTCGGCGGGGAGGCGTGGGCCGTCGACCTGTCCGACCTCGACGCCCTCGCCGGGGTCGAGGTGCGCGCCGATATCCTCGTCAACAACGCCGGGATCCAGACCGTGAGCCCCATCGAGGACTTCGACCCGGCGCGATTCCGCACCATGATCGATCTCATGCTCACCGCGCCGTTCCTGCTCACACGCGCGGTGCTGCCGGGGATGTACGCGAACGGATGGGGACGGGTCGTCAACATCTCGAGCGTGCACGGCGTCCGGGCGAGCGCCTACAAGTCGGCCTACGTCTCCGCGAAGCACGGGCTCGAGGGCCTCTCCAAGGTGACCGCGCTCGAGGGCGCGCCCCACGGGGTCACGAGCAACTGCGTCAACCCCGGCTACGTGCGCACGCCCCTCGTCGAGAAGCAGATCGCCGACCAGGCGCGCGTGCACGGGATCCCGGAGTCGGACGTGATCGAGAAGGTCATGCTCACCGAGAGCGCGATCAAGCGCCTCCTCGAGCCCGCCGAGGTCGCCGACCTCGTCGCCTGGCTGTGCGGTCCCCACGCGGGCATGGTGACCGGCGCCTCCTACGTCATGGACGGCGGGTGGACCGCCCGATGACGCTCCTGCACGTGACCGAGTACGGGCCCCGCGACGGGGCGCCGCTGCTCGCCGTGCACGGCATCACGTCGAGCTCGCGCGCGTGGGCGGCCCTCGCCCGCCACCTGCCCGACATGCGGATCATCGCGCCCGATCTGCGGGGGAGGGGGCGGAGCCGCGCGCTGCCGCCCTCGACGGGGATGCGCCATCACGCCGCCGACCTCGCCGAGCTGCTCGAGGAGCTCGGCACGGGAGCCGTGCCCGTCGTCGGCCACTCGATGGGCGGGTTCGTCGCCGTCGCGCTCGCCGCGGCGCGACCCGATCTCGTGTCGGCGCTCCTGCTCGTCGACGGCGGCTACCCGCTCGCGCGCCCCGCGGGGGTCGCGGACGCCGACCTCGCGGATGCGGTGCTCGGCCCCGTCGCGCAGCGGCTGTCGCAGGAGTACCCGACGGTCGAGGCGTACCGCGACTTCTGGCGGCGGCATCCGGCTTTCGCTGGGGCGTGGAACGCCGACCTCGAGGCGTACGCCGACTACGACCTCGTCGGCGAGCCGCCGCACCTGCGCCCCGCGTCGACGGTCGAGGCGATCGCGGAGGACTCCCTCGACCTCTACGGCTCCGACTGGCACCTCGCGGCGCTCGCGGGCCTCGGCATCCCGGCGCCGCTCCTCCGAGCGCCCCGCGGCCTCCTCGACGAGCCCGGCGGGCTCTACCCCGACCTCCCCGCCCGTCCGCCGCTCGCGCCGACGATGACGGTGACCGATGTGCCGGACGTCAACCACTACACGATCCTCCTCACCGACCCGGGTGCCGGCATCGTCGCCGACGCCATCCGCGTCATCCGCTGAAAGGAACCCGAGATGACCCTCACTCTCCTGCCCGGCATCATCGCGCGCACCGTGGAGACGCCGCGCTACACCGCGAACGTGCTCGAGCGACCCGCGGCGGGCGAGGCCGCCCGGACGGTCGTGTTCGTCCACGGGAACGTCTCGTCGTCGCACTTCTACCAGCCGACGATGCTCGCGCTTCCCGACGACGTGCACGCGATCGCGATCGACCTCCGCGGGTTCGGCGAGTCCGAGACGAAGCCCGTGGACGCGACCCGGGGGTTGCGCGACTTCTCCGACGACGTCCTGAGCGTGCTCGACGCGCTCGGCCTCGACGCCGTGCACCTCGTCGGCTGGAGCATGGGCGGCGGCGTCGTCTCGCAGCTCCTCCTCGACGCACCCGAGCGCGTGCTCTCGCTCACGCTCGAGGCGCCCGTGTCGCCCTACGGGTTCGGCGGCACGCACGGGCCCGACGGAGCCCGGAACGACGCGGACGGGGCGGGAACGGGCGGCGGGGGAGCGAACCCCGACTTCGTGGCCCGCCTCGTGGCGGGAGACACGAGCGCCGACGAGCAGACCTCCCCGCGCACGGTGTTCCGCACCGCCTACACCGCGAAGCCCGAGGCGCACGCCGAGCTCGAGGACCTGTGGGTCGCCTCGATGCTGACGACGAAGACGGGCGTCGACAACTACCCGGGCGACCTCGTCGAGAGCCCCAACTGGCCCGGGTTCGCCGCGGGCACGCGGGGTGTGCTCAACACGATGGCGCCGCAGCACCACGACGTCTCGGCGATCGTCGACCTGCCCGCGAAGCCGCCCATCCTGTGGATCCACGGGGACAAGGACGCGATCGTCTCCGACGGCTCGTTCTTCGACCTCAACATGCTCGGCCAGGTGGGCGTCGTCCCCGGATGGCCGGGCGCCGACGTCGCGCCGCCGCAGCCCATGAAGCTGCAGACGCGCGCCGTGCTCGACCGCTATCGTGCGAACGGCGGTGAGTACCGCGAGGTCGCTCTCCCCGAGGCGGGCCACGCGCCGCACCTCGACGAGCACGAGGCCTTCGTCGCCGAGCTCGTCGCCCACATTTCGCGGTGAGGCGCTCCCGGGCGGCTCTCGGCCGGCCGTCCTAAGCTGGTCACGTGCCTGCTGTGAACATCGGGATGCCCAAGCCTCCGCCCGAGGTGCTGGCCCCCCGTCGCAAGTCCCGCCAGATCAAGGTCGGGAAGGTGCTCGTCGGGGGCGACGCTCCCGTGAGCGTCCAGTCGATGACGACGACGCCGACGACGAACATCAACGCGACGCTCCAGCAGATCGCCGAGCTCACGGCCTCCGGCTGCGACATCGTGCGCGTCGCGGTGCCGAGTCAGGACGACGCGGATGTGCTGCACATCATCGCGAAGAAGAGCCAGATCCCGGTCATCGCCGACATCCACTTCCAGCCGAAGTACGTCTTCCAGGCGATCGACGCGGGCTGCGCGGCCGTGCGCGTGAACCCCGGCAACATCCGTAAGTTCGACGACAAGGTCGGCGAGATCGCGAAGGCGGCGAAGGATGCGGGCGTCTCGCTGCGCATCGGCGTCAACGCCGGCTCGCTCGACAAGCGCCTGCTCGAGAAGTACGGCAAGGCCACCCCGGAGGCGCTCGTCGAGAGCGCGGTGTGGGAGGCGAGCCTCTTCGAGGAGCACGACTTCCACGACTTCAAGATCTCGGTCAAGCACAACGACCCGATCGTCATGGTGAAGGCGTACCGGATGCTCGCCGAGCGCGGCGACTGGCCGCTCCACCTCGGCGTCACGGAGGCCGGACCCGCCTTCCAGGGCACCATCAAGTCGGCGACGGCGTTCGGCATCCTGCTGTCGGAGGGCATCGGCGACACGATCCGCGTCTCGCTCTCGGCCCCGCCCGCCGAGGAGGTCAAGGTGGGGCTGCAGATCCTGCAGTCGCTGGGCCTGCGCGAGCGCAAGCTCGAGATCGTGTCGTGCCCCTCGTGCGGCCGCGCCCAGGTCGACGTGTACACGCTCGCCGACTCGGTCACCGAGGGCCTCAAGAACGTCACCGTGCCGCTGCGCGTCGCCGTCATGGGTTGCGTCGTCAACGGCCCCGGCGAGGCCCGCGAGGCGGACCTCGGGGTCGCCTCCGGCAACGGCAAGGGTCAGATCTTCGTGAAGGGTGAGGTCATCAAGACCGTCCCCGAGTCGGAGATCGTCGAGACGCTCATCGCCGAGGCGCGCCGCATCGCCGACGAGATGGGCGCCGACGCACCCGTCGGCGAGCCCGTCGTCGTGACGAGCTGACCCGCCCGCCGCCTGTCTGAACGGCTCTCCCGACCCGGGGGAGCCGTTCTTTTCATCCTCGCCACGGCCTGCATCCCCCGTTCGGGGGAGAACTGGGGGTTCCCGTACCCCGATGCGTCCCCCAAACTGGGAGATGTACCCCTCGGGGTGGTGTCAATAGCGTTGACCCCATACGAGCAGGGCACCGGAGCCCGGACCTCGGATCCGCCTCTGCCGTACGAGCAGGAAGAAGGATCATGACCGGTAACCGAGTCGGTGCGCGCCGAGCGCGCACCCGCAACAAGGCGCTCGCCCTCACGGCGACGGGCGTCGTCCTCGCCGCAGCCATCACGGTCCCGTCGCTCGCGGCGTGGACCGACATCGAGTGGGTGATCGGCGGCGCAGGCGCCGACGACACCACGGGCGGCGGCATCACGGCCTCGACGTTCGAGGTCGAGCAGGCCGCCCTCCAGGACGGCGAGAACTTCGGCCACTACGAGACCGAGGCCGGCGCCAACGTCATCAGCTTCGGTGACGCCGCGGCAGCGCTCACCCCGGGCGACACCGTGTACGCCTTCGTGCGTCTTCGCACGGTCACCGGCTCGCTCGGCGGCACGCTGACGCTCGCGGCCGACACCGACACGTCGACCAACGCCCTCGCGGACGTCCTCACCTACGGTGCGCGCACTGTCGCGAGCCCCGCCGCGTGCAACGCCGCGGGCTACACCGGCGCCGGCAGCAACGAGCTGCAGGCCCCCGGCACGCCGCTCGACGAGGTGGCTCCGACCGCGACGTTCTCGCTCGGCGCCGCGACCGCCGCGGCTCCCGGCCCCGAGGTCGTCGTCTGCTTCGCGCTGACGCTTCCCGACACGCAGGCCATCCGCGACAACGACGCCCTGCAGAGTCTCTCGGTCGCTCCGGTGTGGCACTTCGACGCCGTCTCGGTGTCGACGCCGTAAGTCACCTTCAGGCGTCACGCCACCCCTCATGATCCTCACGAACACCGCCGAGCGGACGGCGGACGACGTCTCCCCTGACGTCGCTCCGTCGTCCGCCCGGCGGCCCCGCGTCCTCAAGACGCTCACGCTGACCCTCGCGGCCGCCGCGGGGGCCATCGTGCTGCTCGCCTCCCTCGCGCCTCTCGCGGGGATGCGGCTCGTGCGCCTCGAGACCGGGTCGATGGCCCCCGGCTTCCCGGCCGGGTCCGTGCTGCTCGCGCGTGACGTGCCCGCCGTCGAGGCGGCGCCGGGCGACATCGTGACGGTCATGCGCTCCGACGGGTCTCCCGTCACCCACCGCGTCGTGGAGACGGCGCCCGCCGGAGACGGCGCGCGCCTCATCCTCAAGGGCGACGCGAACGATCAGGTCGACCCCGCGCCGTACCTCGCGACGCGCGTCGGCCTCGTCCTCGGCGGCATCCCCTTCGGCGGGCAGCTCCTCGAGGCCGCACGGACGCCGTTCGCGACGCCCCTGCTCGCCGTCGTCGTGAGCCTGCTCGTGCTCTGGGCCTGGTGGCCCGAGCCGCGGACCCCCGCGCACCGGGCCACGCCCGAGCGGGGCCTCCGCCGTCGATCCGAACGGCGGCCCGCATGAGCGCCCGCACGACCCGCGCCGCGGCGGTCGCTGTGCTCGTCGGCTTCTCGCTCGCAATCGCCGCTCCGGCTGCCGCCGACATCGTCGACAACGGAGCTCCCGGGCTCCTCACGATCGAGGTCGAGCCGGGCACGATCTCACTCGAGCTCTCGCCGGGCGACCGCGGCGACTGGCTGCTCACCCCGCGCCTCGACGCCGACAGCTCGAGCGATCTCGAGCTGCGCGTCGAGAGCGAGGGCGACCTCGCCGCCCACCTCGCGGGCCTCCACATGAGCATCGACGAGTGCTCGGCCGCGTGGATCCCCGGTCCGACGTCGAACGCGGCCGCGACGTGCCCCGGCACGGCCACCCAGCTGTTCCCCTCCACCGCGGTCGCGGCGATCGCCGTGGGCGACAGGTTCGACTTCGGCGAGCTCGCGACGGGATCGCAGCGCTACCTCAGGGTGGTCTTCGAGCTCCCGGACGGAGCGCCCGACGAGCTTCAGGGGACCGACGCGCGCGTCCTGCTCGGCTTCGCGGTCGCGGGGGACTCCGTGACCGTCGACAACGGCACCCCCGGCGCCCCCGGCGGCCCCGGCTCCGGCAGCATCGCCCAGACGGGCGCCGCGATCGCCCTCCCGCTCGGCATCGCCGCCGCCCTCGGCGTGGGCGGTGCCGTCCTGCGCGTGCTCGCACGTCGCGAACCCCAGGAGAGCACCTCATGAGGATCGTGAAGCGCTCCTCCCGCAAGGTCGTCGCCACGACAGCCTCGGTCGCGCTCGCGGCGGTCCTCGCCGGTACCTCGCTCACGGCGAGCTCGGCGTCGCTCACCGACACCGAGTACGACACGAGCGTCGTCGGCGCGCTCGGCTGCACCGCCGACGAGCAGCGCGGCACCAGCACGGCCATCGGAAAGCTCCTCGGCGGCACGCTCCTCGGACTCGACCTCGACACGCTCGCCGAGGTCAAGGGCGTGCGGGCGACGGATGACGGCGAGGGCACCGTCCCCGACCCGGCGAGCGCCGTCCTCGTCCCCGGAAGCGACGGCGATGCCTACCAGAACCCCCTCGACGTCGAGCTGCTGTTCGATGTCCTCGAACTCGACCTCACTGCTGCCCTCCTCAAGCTCCCGCTCCAGACCGACCTGGGCGCGTACGGGCAGTACGCACGCGCGAGCGCCGACGCCTCCTCCGCGGCGGCGGCGGGCCTCGTCGACCAGGGCGGCAGCATCAACCTCGCGGCCTTCTCCGCTCCGCCGGAGGAGCGTCCGGGCTTCGCCCGACTCGAGCTCGGCGGCCTGCTCGAGGCGGCGCTCGGCGAGTCGCTCTCGAGCCTCGTGTCGGGGCTCGCCGACCTGCGCCTCGACATCGGCGCTGTCGCATCCGCCGCGTCCCTCGACGCCTGCGGTGCCGCCTGGCAGGGCGACGTGTACGACGGCCTCGAGCGCGACTACGCGATCGCGGGCCTGGACCTCGACGTCGACTCGCCCCTCGTCGGAGGCCTCACGAGCACGGTCGACACCGCCCTCGGCGGGCTCGAGGCGGGGCTCACGGCCCTCGCAGGCGACCAGGGCCTCCTCGACAACCTGACGGGGGGCGTCGTCGGCGTGCTGGGCGGCGTGCTCACGATGGTCGGTCTCGGAACCCCGACGGCCACCCTGTCGGTCACGCCCGACTTCTCGGCCGTGCGCAACCTCCTCACCGACACGATCTCCGACGACGGCGGTGTCGTCGAGATCGACCTCGCGACCGGGGTCATCGGCGTGGACCTCGCGGCCCTGCTCGGCTCCGTCTACGGAACCGACGGTCTCAACGGCCTCCCGCCGAACACCGAGCTGCTCATCAACGACACCGTCCTGAACGCGCTCGTCGCCGCCGTCGGGTCGGCGCTCGACGACTGGGTCGCCCACGTCCTCACGGCGATCGACGAGGCGCTCGACCTCGTGCGCGTGAAACTCGACATCCGGCTGCCCCTCGCGGGCGACGAGGGCGGCACGTCCTACGGGCTCGGCACCCTCGTGGTGCACCTCGACGCGAGCCTCGGCTCGATCCGCGCGGGCACGGCCTCGGTCACGACCTCCTTCGAACGCGCCGTCGGCCTGTGCTCGATCGTCCTCGTCGGCCTCATCCTGTGCGGACTCGTCGACACCGTGCTGCTGCTCGTCAACGGGGTGCTCGCCATCCTCGGCGATACGCTGCGCGGCGTCCTCGTGCTCGCGCTCGACGGGGTCATCAACCCGATCGTGGGCTCGCTCGGCGCGACGCTCGCCGGGGTGACCGCCCCCATCGTGACGCTCCTGGGGGCGACCCTCGGCGTGCTGTTCGGCTCCGACGGCCTCGTCGGACTGCTCGTCAACGCGCAGAACGACCCCGACCCCGCCGCGGTCGGCGCGGGCCCCGAGCCGGACCCCTGGGCAGGCCTGCCCGGTCCGGTCGCGGGTCACCCGTTCCAGACGGGCCGGTACGACGTCGCCGCATTGCGCCTGAGCGTCATCGGCGGCATCCAGGCGGTCGAGGTCGAGCTCGCGAGGTCCGCGGTCGGCTCCAACGTCGTCACCGGCTGAGTCGTCGGGTGGCGGCCGCGGGTGCCGAGCCCTTCGTCCGACACGGGAGGATGAGCCGCACGCGACTAAAGTGAACGGGTGCCCACGCTCCTGTCCCAGCTCTTCGTCCGCACCCTGAAGGAAGACCCCGCCGACGCCGAGGCCACGAGCCACAAGATGCTCGTCCGCGCCGGCTACATCCGACGCCAGGCGCCGGGTGTCTTCGCGTGGCTCCCGCTGGGTCTGCGCGTGCGCGCCAAGATCGAGCGCGTCATCCGCGAGGAGATGGCTGCCGCCGGCGCGCAGGAGGTGCTGTTCCCCGCGCTGCTGCCGCGTGAGCCCTACGAGGCCACGGGGCGCTGGGAGGAGTACGGCGACAACATCTTCCGCCTCAAGGACCGCAAGGGCGCCGACTACCTGCTCGCCCCCACGCACGAGGAGGTGTTCACGCTGCTCGTGAAGGACCTCTACTCCTCGTACAAGGACCTCCCGCTCACGATCTTCCAGATCCAGGACAAGTACCGCGACGAGGCCCGCCCGCGCGCCGGCCTCCTGCGCGGCCGCGAGTTCACGATGAAGGACGCCTACTCCTTCGACTACACCGACGAGGGACTCGACCTCTCCTACCAGGCCCAGCGCGATGCCTACGAGCGGATCTTCACGCGCCTCGGCCTCGACTACGTCATCGTGCAGGCCGACGCCGGCGCGATGGGCGGCTCGCGTTCCGAGGAGTTCCTGCACCCGACGCCGATCGGCGAGGACACCTTCGTGCGCTCGCCCGGCGGATACGCGGCCAACGTCGAGGCGTTCACGACCCTCGCCCCCGAGCCGCTTCCGATCGACGGGCTCCCCGAGGCCGTCATCCACGACACCCCGGACACCCCGACGATCGCGACCCTCGTCGACGTCGCGAACGCGCGGGTCGCACGCGACGACCGGCCCTGGACCGCCGCCGACACGCTCAAGAACGTCGTGCTCGCCCTCCGTCACCTCGACGGCACGCGCGAGCTCGTCGTCGTCGGCGTCCCGGGGGACCGCGAGGTCGACATGAAGCGCGCGGAGGTCGCCTTCGCGCCCGCCGAGGTCGAGCCCGCGACCGAGGCGGACTTCGACGCGAACCCGCTCCTCGTCAAGGGCTACATCGGACCGTGGTCGCCCACCGGCCCCGTGCTCGGCGAGGAGTCGGCCACCGGCATCCGCTACCTCGGCGACCCGCGCGTCGTCGACGGAACGGCGTGGGTGACGGGCGCCAACGTCGAGGGCAAGCACGTGTTCAACCTCGTCGCGGGTCGCGACTTCACCTTCGACGGCATCGCCGAGATCGCGGAGGTGCGCGAGGGCGACCCCGCGCCCGACGGCTCCGGCCCCGTCGAGCTCGCCCGCGGCATGGAGATCGGCCACGTGTTCCAGCTCGGCCGCAAGTACGCGGATGCGCTCGGCCTCAAGGTGCTCGACGAGAACGGCAAGCTCGTGACCGTCACGATGGGGTCCTACGGCATCGGCGTCACCCGCATCCTCGCGGCGATCGCCGAGACGACCGCCGACGACCGCGGCCTGCTGTGGCCGCGCGGCATCGCGCCGTTCGACGTGCACGTCGTCGCGACGGGCAAGGACGAGGTGGCGTTCGACCTCGCGGCGAGGCTCGCGGGCGAGCTCGAGGCCGCGCGCTTCGAGGTGCTCTACGACGACCGCCCGAAGGTCTCGCCGGGCGTGAAGTTCGGCGACGCCGAGCTCCTCGGCGTGCCCACGATCGTGATCGTCGGCCGCGGGGCCGCGGACGGCCTCGTCGAGCTCTGGGACCGCCGCTCGAACGAGCGCACCGAGGTTCCCGCGAGCGAGCTCGTCGCGCGCTTCCAGGCGTCGCTCGTCTGATCCGGAGAGAGGGCGCGTGAAGCGGCCGGCATCGCCCGGACGGCTCGCGGCCGTCGCGGTGCTCGTCGCGATCCCGACGCTCGCCGTGCAGGCGGTGCTCGTGCTCGGCGGAGTGGCCGTGGCGCTCACCTGGATGCGGGCGACTGTCGGCGCCTCGTGGGGCGAGGTCCTCGCGATGGTCGTCGCGCTCGAGGCGCTCCTGGCCATGCTGCTCGGCGCGGCCCTCGTCGTGGGCGTGCCGTGGCGTGCCGCCGCGCTCCGGTTCCGCCTCCGTCGGCACGAGGTCGCGCGTGCCCAGCGCAGCAGGACCCGGGCGGTCCCGCTGCGGAGCGCGGGCGTGCGCGTGAGGTTCGCCCTGCGGGCGATGTGGGTCGAGGACGGCGGCCCCCGCGGTGAGCTGGACCGCGCCCTGGCGGCGAGCTACCCGCCGGTCGACGCCCGCTGGGCGAAGACGACGGTGCGGATGTCGATCGTCGACGGGCTGATGCTCGACGCGTGGCTCATCATCGGCGGCTTCGCCCGCGGGGCAGTCGGAGTGCTGCTCCTCACGATCACGGGCGGATAGAGGAACGGCCGGGTCGGTCGTCCGACCCGGCCGCCCGCTTCACCGCGCGCCTAGGCGGCGGGGTCCACGTAGGGCTCGATCTGCATCGGCTCCGGAAGCTCGATGACGCCCTCCACGAGGGAGACGATCGTCGTCCAGAAGTCGCCCTCGGGGTTCTCGAAGGCGTAGCCCGGCACGAGCCACGCGTTGCCGTCGACGTCCCACAGCATGAGGAGCGTCGCCTCCGCGCGGTCGAGCGTCACCGTGACGACCTCGGGCGTCGGCTCCTCGACGGGCTCCTCGATCGGGAGCTCCTCGATCGGCTCGTCGGTCGCGGGCGCGTCGGGGTCGCCGGGCTCCGGCAGCACGACGCCGGGGTCGCCCGGATCGGCCGGCTCGGTTGCACCGGGCTCGGAGCCGGAGACACCGGACCCCTCGGTGCCGGCCTCGCCGCCGCCGTCCTCCGCGCTGCGCGCGACACCGTCGGCGGCGAACGCGACCATGCCGCCCATGTAGTCCGGGCCCGCGGCGCCGTACCAGCGGCCCTCCGCGATGCGCCCGACCGCCGCGACGGGCGAGACCGTGTCGAAGTCGCCGCGCTCGATCACCTCGATCGAGTGGCCCGTGGCCCACGAGATGGTGCCGAGGGGCGACCACGCGACGCTGTACTCGAGCGCCGTCGCGGTGCCGTCGACGACGAGGCTCGCGCTCGCGAGCGTCTGCCACGAGTCGGCCGTCACGCGGATGTCGCCCGGTGCGACGTCGAGGCCGGACGCCTCGAAGATCTCGGCGGCGAGCGCGCGCGCCTCGGCCTCCGAGGGCGCCTTCGATTCGGACGCGGGGACCTCGGGCTGCGCGCAGTCCTGGTAGGTCTCGCCCTCGGCGCCGCCCGCGACCGGCACGTCGACGCACACGGCGGCGGGGTAGGCGCCCGGGTCGTTGTACCACCAGCTGCCGGTGCCCGACCAGCCGAGCGTGATGGCGGGCCCGCTGCCGTCCTCCGGGCCCACGACGTAGCTCGGGTACTCGGGGCTCGAGTACGCGGACTCGGCGGGCGTCCCCGCCACGCCGAGCGCCGCCGCGACGTGCGTGAGCACGCCCTCGGGGTCGCCGACGCGCGCGAGCTGGTACACCGTGCCGCGGCCGCCGTCCGTCGACAGGCCGGGGCCGGCGACGTAGCGGTAGTCGATCCACAGCATCATGCGGGAGGCGTCGCCGAACGCGGCGGCCTCCTGACCCGCCCCCGCCGCGGCCGTGAAGAGCGGCGCCCGGGGGGCGAGCACGCCCGGCACGACGAGCGCCCCGACCGAGACCGCGGCGATCGCGGAGAGCGAGATGCCCGCGGCGCGCGCCGCGCGGCCACGGCGCACGAGGCGCGGGGCGCGGCGGTCCGGGGCGCCGGTCACGAGCGCGGGGTCGAGCTCGGGCGCCAGGGGAGCGGAGGCGGCACGCCGGAGGCGGGCCTCGGCGTCGTCGAAGTGGTCGTTCATACCCTGTCTATGTCGCGGGTGCGGCGGATCTTTCACCGGCCGCATCCGGATCCCCGCCCGCGGTCCGCAGAGCGTCGGCGAGGGCCCTCTTCGCGCGGTGGAGGCGGATGCTCGCGGCGTTCGCCGAGACGCCGAGCGCGATCGCCGCCTCCGCGACCGGCAGCCCGTCGAGCACGACGAGCGCGAGCACCTCGCGCTGCGAGCCGGTGAGCGAACGCCACGCCCGTGCGAGCTCCGGGTCGCCGTCGAACGCGGCGTCGGCCGCGGGGGCGGCGTCCGGGGCCGCGAAGAGCGCGAGCGCGTTCGCACGCACCGCGAGTCGGCGCCGGTGGTTCGCCACCTGGTACGAGGCGATCCGGTAGAGCCACGGCAGCTCCTCGCCCTCCGCGACGGCGTCGCGCTTGCGCCAGGCGATCGCGAACACGTCGGCGGCGAGGTCCTCGACGTCGGCGCGATCGACGCGGCGGGCGAGGTAGGCGCTCACGGCGGGGAGGTGCCGTCGGTAGACGGCCTCGAACTCGGCACGCGCGTCGGGCATGCTCTCAGTCTGGTCGGAACGGCCGTCTGCGTCGTCCCAACGTTCCGGTCGTGTCGTTCGTCCCGTGCTCTCACACTCAGGCTCGGGTAGAGTGGGCGGTCGCGGCATGCAGGCGGTGCCGCTCGAGATCTGAATATCGGAGGCTGACGTGGACATCGACCTCGCCGTGTTGCGGCTCATGGAGCGGGAGCGCGAGATCCCCTTCGACGAACTCGTCCAGATCATCGAGCAGGCCATCCTGACCGCCTACCTCAAGCACACCGGCAAGACCGCCGAATCCGGCGCCCGGGCCGTGCTCGACCGCAAGAGCGGCCACGTCGCCATCTACATCCCCGAGCTCGACGAGAACGGCGAGGTCATCGGGGAGGCCGTCGACAGCCCCGACGACTTCGGCCGCATCGCGGCCTTCGCGGCCAAGCAGGTCATCAACCAGCGCCTGCGCGACATCGGCGACGACAAGGTGCTCGGCGAGTTCCGCGGCAAGGAGGGCGACATCGTCGCCGGCGTCATCCAGCAGGGGCCGAACCCCCGGATGGTGCACATCGACCTCGGCACGGTCGAGGCGATCCTGCCGCCCGAGGAGCAGGTGCCGGGCGAGGAGTACCCGCACGGCCAGCGCATCCGCGTCTACGTCACGAGCGTCGCGAAGGGACTCAAGGGCCCCTCCATCACCGTGAGCCGCACCCACCCGGGCCTCGTGCGCAAGCTGTTCGCCCTCGAGGTGCCCGAGATCGCCTCTGGCGTCGTCGAGATCGCCTCGCTCGCCCGCGAGGCGGGGCACCGCACCAAGATCGCCGTGCGGGCCACCCAGCCGGGCGTCAACGCCAAGGGCGCGTGCATCGGCGAGCTCGGAGCGCGTGTGCGCGCCGTCACGAGCGAGCTCGGCGACGAGAAGATCGACATCGTCGACTGGTCGGACGACCTCGCGACCTTCGTCTCGAACGCGCTGAGCCCCGCGAAGGTCTCGAGCGCGTTCGTCGTCGACCCGTCGATCAAGGCCGTGCGCGCTCTCGTGCCGGACTACCAGCTGTCGCTCGCGATCGGCAAGGAGGGGCAGAACGCCCGCCTCGCCGCCAAGCTCACGGGCGCGCGCATCGACATCCAGCCCGACTCCGTCATGGAGTCGTAGGGCCGCCGCCTCGAGCTGGGGCGCACCGGGCGGGCCGACAGGCCGCGACACGCCCGGCCGGAATCGGAACGGGGGAGGGGGTAGGATGGAACCCGTCAGAACCTGCCTGGGTTGTCGGCAGCGTGCTCCCCGCTCCTCACTCGTGAGGGTCGTCGCGCGCGACGGACGGGTCGCGGTGGATGCCGCGGCGCGACTCCCGGGTCGCGGTGCATGGGTCCATCCGGATCCGGGATGCGTCGCGAACGCCGTCCGGAGACGCGCCTTCGGGCGCGCACTCCGCCAGGAGGGTCCGCTCGACGCGAGCGACCTGACGAACCTCTATCCAGTCCCTGAAGAACAGGCTGAACGGCACATGGACAAGTAATGAGCGGCTCGAAATGAGACCCCTCCACCATTAACGTCCGCTCCTGCCTGGAGCGGAACCAGACAGGAGAATTGTGGCCAACCCCCGCGTGCACGAGATCGCAGCAGAACTCGGCATCGAATCCAACGTCGCCCTTGAGAAGCTCAAGGAGATGGGCGAGTACGTCAAGTCGGCGTCCTCGTCGATCGCGCCCCCGGTGGCGCGCCGCCTGAAGCAGCAGCTCGAGGCCGACGGCCTCGCGAAGCCCAAGCCGGCCGAGCCCAAGCCCGCCCCGAAGCCGGCGGCCAAGCCGGCCCCGGCCCCG
>RDDZ01000090.1 GCA_003852775.1 Microbacteriaceae bacterium
CTGGAGCGGCTTCCACTTGCTCCTTCCGCGCCGGTCCGCCGTCAGCCGGGGCGGGGCGGCACGAGGTCGAGCGCGGCCAGCGCCTCGCGCAGCTCCTTCACGGGCAGCTTGGTCAGGTCCTTCGGCACTTCCTTGACGACCGCCTGGCGCAGCGCGGCGGGCAGCTTCTGGCGCAGCGTGCCGAGCATGCGCGGCTCGGCGACGATGGCCAGCCGCCCGAACTCGTCGGCGGCGTGGCGCCGCTCCAGCTCGTCGAGCAGCATGCCGGCGAACTCCACCTCCTGCTCCTGGACCGGATCGGAACGGTACTCCATGGCCGAACGCCGCGCGCCCTCGGAGGCGAAGCCGCGGCCCGGCTTGTCGGCCATGATCTCGCGCAGCTGCTTGTGATCGATCTCGTAGACGAGGTCGTCCAGCCGATCCTCCGCACCGGTATCCATGCCGAGATCGCGCACGATGCGCGCCCGCGCCCCGTCCGCCACCAGAACCCAGCTCGTCTTCGCCTTCATGATCCATCCTCCTGCCATCTGACGCCGCCCCGCAACGACGCGGGTCCGGTTCGCATGGAAGCGGCCCTGGCCTGACCCCATAGGGTGGTCCGGTTTCAATCTTAGTTCATGATCGGCCTTGGGGCTATTGCCTGGGCAGATGACGGTGCTGCTCCGCTTGCTGGCGCAGGCCAGATGATGGCCTCGGGTGCCGGTGGCTTGTATCCAAGCGACGAGTGTGGCCTCTCGGTGTTGTAGTACCGCCGCCAGGCTTCGATGATGATCTTGGCCTCGGCGAGGCTGTAGAAGATCTCACCGTCGAGCAGTTCGTCGCGGAGCTTCGAGTTGAAGCTCTCGCAGTAGCCGTTCTCCCAAGGGCTTCCAGGTTCGATGAACGCTGTCTTTGCGCCGACGGCTACGATCCACTCCCGTACAGCCTTGGCGATGAACTCCGGGCCGTTGTCGGAACGGACATGGCCGGGCACACCACGCAGGATGAACAGGTCCGACAGGGCGTCGATGACGTCGGTCGAGTTGAGCTTGCGATCGATGCGGATTGCAAGGCATTCCCTGGTGAACTCGTCGATGATGTTGAGCATGCGGAATCTCCTGCCATCGTGGGTCCGACCCTCGACGAAGTCATAGGACCAGACATGGTTTGGATGCTCGGGTCGAAGCCGGATGCACGATCCGTCATTCAACCAGAGCCGCCCCTTCTTCGGTTGCTTCTGGGGAACCTTCAGCCCCTCCCGCCGCCAGATCCGTTCGACACGCTTGGCGTTCACCGTCCAGCCTTCAGACCGCAGCATCGCCGTGATCCTGCGATAGCCATAACGGCCATAGCGGGAAGCGAGCCGGATGATGTCGGAGGTCAACGCCTCTTCATCGGGCCGGCCTTGCGGCTTTTTGCGCTGGGTCGAACGATGCTGGCCGAGAACCTTGCAGGCAAACCGCTCCGAGACGGAGAACTTCGCCATGACACGATCGACGCAACGGCGACGGCGAGCGGGGCTCAGAAGTTTCCCGAAGCAGCCTCTTTCAGGATCAGCTTCTCGAGTGTCAGGTCCGAGACCGCCTTGCGCAGCCGGTCATTCTCTTTCTCGAGCTCCTTCAGCCGCTTCACCTGGTCACCCTTCAGGCCACCGAACTCCTTGCGCCACCGGTAATACGTAAACTGCGTCACGCCGATCAAACGGACCGCTTCTCCGACAGAACGACCTTGCGACAACAGAACATCGACTTGGCGCAGCTTCGCCACGATCTCTTCGGGTTTGTGCTTCTTCTGG
>RDDZ01000100.1 GCA_003852775.1 Microbacteriaceae bacterium
CTATGTGAAGCGCGGCTGGCTCGAGCGAGTTACCCGAGGCCTTTTCCGTCGCCCGTTTCCGGGCACTTCTGCTTCGGATACGATCGACTGGAAGATCTGCCTGCTCTCAGTCCAGCACATCATGCGCTACGATGTCCATGTCGGTGGCATGACGGCGCTCGCCCAGCAGGGTCACGGTCATTACCTGCGCCTGGGCGGCAACGCCCCGGTATGGGTCTATGGCGAAGCGATACCGAACTGGCTTTCGAAGCTGCCGCTGAACGCGCCGATCGAGACGCGCAGCAGGTCTCTTTTTGGCGATCCGAAGCTGGGCCTTCCCGATGATACCACTGATGCCGGGCAAACTCTTCCTTGGGACTGGCAGCTCAGGATGTCGTCTCCCGAACGGGCAATCCTCGAAGCTATCGATGAGCTGCCCGACCATGAAAGCTTTCACAACCTCGACATGGTATTCGAGAGCCTGACGACGCTGCGCCCGAAGATGCTGTCGGCGCTGCTGTACAGTTGCAGGAAGATCAAGGTGAGGCGGCTGTTCTTCGTCTTCGCTGATCGCCACGGCCACCCATGGCGCAAGCGCCTTGATCCCGAGGAATTCAACCTTGGCAGCGGCGACCGCGCCTTGGTAAAGGGCGGCAGGATACACCCACGGTACCGTATCGTGGTGCCGGAGGAATTCGTAGCGACTGAGGCTGGCGATGGCACGTGAGGATTATGAAATCCAAGTCGCGCTGCTCGTGCGCCTGCTCCCGCATGTCGCGAAGGAAAAGGCATTCGCGCTCAAGGGCGGCACGGCGATCAATCTGTTCTACCGCGATCTGCCCCGCCTGTCGGTCGATATCGATCTGACCTACCTGCCGATCAAGGATCGCCGTGAAAGCCTCGCTGAGATTAACGAGGCAATGGATCGCATCGCCGCCGCCATCGAGGGCAGCATAGCCGGTGCGAAGACGCAACGCATCCAAGGCGGGGGAGGCGGTGCCACCCGTGTTCTCGCTCGTCTGGGAAACGCCGAGATCAAGATCGAGACCTCGCCGGTCATGCGTGGCGCCGTCCACGATCCCGAGATGCGCCCGGTGTCAGATGCGGTTGAGGACGAATTCGGTTATGCAGAGATGCAGGTGGTTTCCTTCGAGGACCTGTTCGGAGGCAAATTGCATGCCGCAGTGGACCGCCAGCATCCGCGTGACCTCTATGACATCAAGCTGCTGTACGAGAATGAAGGTCTGACAGAGGATCTGTTCCGGACCTTCCTGATCTACATTGCCTGCTCATCGCGTCCCGCGCATGAACTTCTGAACCCGAACTTTATCGACCTCGACCAGCCCTATACGAAGGAGTTTGAAGGCATGACAAAGGTCCGTGTCAGTCTTGACGACCTGCTCAAAACCCGCAAACGGCTGGTCGCGGACATCCGGTCTCGCCTTGATGAAAAGGCCAGGACGTTTCTCCTGAGCCTGCATGATGGCACGCCCGATTTCGATGCCATCGAACGGCCGCGGGCGGCTGACCTGCCTGCGGTTGGTTGGAAGCTGATCAATCTGGAGAAGCTGAAGAACCACAACCCAGGCAAGCATGCGCAGCAACGTTCTGTACTGGAAGGGCTGTTCAGCTAGCCGCAGTTGTGGTTGTCTTTTCGTTTCGGCGACATCCGGCCGCAGTTCTCCTGTCCGGTCTCCAGCGATAAATACGAGGTGTGACTACTTCGAAAACAGAGTTTCATAAACGATAGCAATGTATTATAA
>RDDZ01000032.1 GCA_003852775.1 Microbacteriaceae bacterium
TCACGACCGAGAGCGCGCGCGGCACGCGGTAGATCACGACGTTGAGGAACGACCCGATGGACAGCCCCGTGACGCCGGCGAGGGTGGCGAGCAGCGGCATCATGTGCGCGGCTTCCCGTTGGCGTCGAAGGCCGACGGCACACCGGCGATCTGGGTCGTACCGTACGTGATCGAGGCGGGCGTGAGGTACTTCGGGGGCGCCGAGTACGTCAGGCGCGCGTCGTAGTTGTAGTCCTTCGCGTAGCCCGTCGAGATGCTCGTCGCGGTTCCCGTACCGACGGGGCCGCGGAATTTCTGGGCCATGCTGCCGACGATCTTGAGGGTGCCGCGCGGCGAGCCGACGTTGTAGTTCTGCACCTGGATGGTGTGCGCGACCGAGAGCAGCGACGCGTAGATCGTCCGGTTGGATCCGAG
Source organism: Microbacteriaceae bacterium (assembly GCA_003852775.1). GTDB lineage: Bacteria > Actinomycetota > Actinomycetes > Actinomycetales > Microbacteriaceae > Homoserinibacter. The sequence continues at coordinate 415 of RDDZ01000032.1, forward strand.
CAGCGCCTGGTTGCTCGAGTTCATCGGATTCCACACCCAGATGACGTTCTGCGCGACGATGCCGATCATGTCCTCGACCTGGTCGGCGTAGAGGATGTCGCCGGTGATGTAGACGTTGTTCTCCGCCGCGACCGTCATGCGACCCGAGATCGTGCCCCTGATGAAGAGGTCGCCGTTCTTGCAGCCGTAGGCGGGGTTCGCCGAGCTCGAGCTCGACGGGATCGACTCGCCCGACATCGGGAAGCGCTGCGTCGCGGACGAGATGCTCGTCGTGCCGCCGATGTACCAGCCCGAGTTCGACCCGGTGTTCGTGCAGCTGAAGTTGCCGTAGCGGAACGTGCCCGTGCCGAGGTTCGTCGTCGGGTAGTTCGGGTCGCTCGACGACGCCGGGATGTTCTGCACGAAGAGCAGGTTGAGGTCGAGCACGGGGATCGTCGCGCCGCCCGTGCTGCCGAGCTGCCCGGCTCCGGTGCCCGGCATGCCGCACTTGGACGGCGTCGTCGCCCCCGCCGCGGACGCGCTCACCTGCGTCTTGCGCGTGAACGGCGACCAGACGGTCATGGTCCCGTTCGCGTTGAGCTGGATGACGGTCGGCCCCGTGTAGAGGCAGCCGGGGTCCGGCACCTCGGACGGCAGGTCGTTGCGCGTCTCCATCTTCATCTGGGAGTTCGTCGCGGGCATCGGGATCGAGCTCACACGCACGGGCGGGCCGGCCTCGAAGGTCGGGGCCGAGCATCCGGTCGCCGTCCCGTACAGCGGGTTCGTGGTGCTCGCGGTCGTCACGGCGCCGCGGAAGGTCGCCGAGCACAGGTAGAGGCGGTCGTTGGTGTGGACCTTGCCCTTGATGACGTCGCTGCCGGCGAACTGGATGTCGGAGCACGAGGGCGAGCCCCAGCCGTAGCCCGGCACGCCGCTCGTCTTCTGCGGCGGGCGGTTCCACCAGTAGTTGGCGCAGTAGTCGTCGGCGCCCGAGGTGACCTGCGGGTCGGAGGTCTCGAAGTCGGTGAAGTAGACGAAGTCGCTGAAGCCGTCCTGGCGGAGGTCGGCGATGACCGAGCGGGTCTGGTCACCGACGAGGCCCGTCGAGCGGATGCGGATGACACCCGTCGCCGGGTACATCGAGGTGTCGATCTCGTAGCGGTACTTCGCCTTGCCGTCGGACCCCGGCACGACCGCCCACGGGGCGCCCTCGGTGACGTTGAACGCGGGGTTCTCGTTGGTGCCCGTCGGCAGCTGGAGGTGCGGGCTCGCGGAGCTGAACGACGAGTCCGGGTTGCCGAACTTGACGTAGCCCGGGTCGTTCTCGACGCGGCTCGAGTAGTCCTCGATGCCGGCGTAGGCGGCCGCCAGCGCGGCGTTCCAGTCGGACTCCGTGTCGGCCTTCTGCACGCCCGTGACCGTCGCGGTGAGGGCGGTCGCCGTCACGAGCACGAGCACGAGCGCGATGCCCATGACGAGCGGGAGCACGTAGCCGTCTTCGCGGCGCAGCAGACGTCGAAGCATCCTGATCAGCCCTCCGTGAGCCCGAGGTCCATGTTCGGCATCCCGACCGTGTTGTCGAGCACGACGACCTCCTTCGAGGTGTCCGAACGCACCTTCACGTAGAAACGCACCGACGTGACGGCCGCGCGCTCGGCGGCGCTGAGCGTGCCCGCCGTGCCGAGCTGGGTCCCGTTGACGTCGAAGTAGCGGAAGAGCGGCTCCGCCGCCGTGTTGACGACGACGTTGCCGAGCACGCGCGAGCTGTCCGGCGGCGCCGTCATGGCCGGGAACACCGCGTACCCGCCGACGTTCTGGGCGCGCCAGGCCTCCTCGCGCATCCGCCCCTGGGCGTCGATCGAGTAGCGCAGCCGCTGGGGCAGCTCGAAGCTCGGGCCGGCGTCCGTGTAGGTGATGACCGTGACCGACGTCTTCGTGCCCTCGACGATCGCGGGGTCGGGGTTCGGCGAGGTCGCGACGGGGTTGCGCACGGCGGCGCGGATCGACGTCGAGACGACGTTCATGATGTTGCTCGCATCGGCCGTCGACTGGCGCGTGCCGACCGCGTGCATCGTCTGCATGCTCACCTGGGTGAAGAAGGTCACCGCGATCGTCATGAGGAGCGCGCTCAGCATCATCACGATGAGCGCCTCGACGATCGTGTAGCCGTCGTCCTCGCGGACGCGGCGGAAGGTCTCCCGGATCCGGCGCATCATCCCGCCGCCCTCGGGTCGAGGGTGACCACACCCGCGCCCACATAGCCGGTCGGCGCGACGTTGGTGAGCGCCTCGATGTTGGCCGCCGTGATGGAGGTCGTCGTGGATCCGGGCGAGTCCCCGTAGTAGAGGCGCCAGGTGCCGAACGGGAGCACGAGGTCGCGGTTCGAGTTGCCGGCGCCCCAGCTCGCCTCGCGGTCGAAGCGGTAGGTCATTCCCACGGCGCACGTGGGCTGCCCGGCGACCGCCGGCGCGGCGACCGAGACGGCGGTGACGTAGGAGGTGCGCGGAACGTTCTTGACGCGCACGATGCCCATGCGCACGGTGTCGGATGCCGTGCCGCCCGGGTCCGCCGCGATCGGCGCGGACGCGACGCCGGCGGCGAGGGCGACTCCGCCGACGGTCGCGGCGGTCCACTCCGAGGGGTCGACCGCGCGGCAGCCGCCCGAGCCGTCGGCGTCGGGGGCGATGTAGTGGCCCGCGATGGCCGTGTACCCACCGAACGGGTAGAGCCGGACGGTCGAGCTCGTGCCGGTGACGGAGAAGGTGCCGTAGGTGTTGACGAAGGTCGTCTCGTTGTTGGTCGCGTAGCGGTTGGACGACGAGCTGCTGCCGTAGACGAGGCCGAGCGTCGCATGGCGGTCGTAGTCGAACGGCACGCTCACGGTACCGCCCGCGACGACCGTGACGGGCTTGACCGGCGACGTCGCCTGGTCGGTCGCGATGTGGCCCGTCTTCGAGAGCGAGACGTTGTAGGTGCCGGGCACGACCTTGAGCGCGTAGGTGCAGCCGAGCGAGTTGGTGGGCGCGGGCTGCGTGTCGAGCGCCGTGGCGCCGCCCGAGACGGGCGAGATGGTGACGGCGACACCGGGCGTGCCGGTGCCTGCGGCGCCCTTGACCGACACCATGATGGTGCCGCGCGTCGGGTCGTTGATGCGGCCGTCGGGGGCGAGGATCGTGTCCGACGAGACCGGCGGGGTCATGCCCATCCGGCTGTCCCACGAGACGCGCACGTTGACGCGCTTGTACTGCATGTTGCCCGTGCCGCCGGCGCCGCACGGGATGTCGAGGCCCGAGCTCGTGACCCACTCGGTGCTGCGGGTGACGGTGTACTCGGTGCCGTCGATCTCGACGTCGTACTCCTCGGGATCGACGTCGAAGGGGTCGGTGTAGGCGCGGACCTTGTCGATCTCGCTCGCCGCGAGGCTCAGCGCGGTGATGCGCGCACGCTGGTCGGCGGCCTGGCGGATGGCGGTGACGGTCGCCTGCGCGACGCCCACCGAGACGATGGCGAAGATGAGCGCGGCGACGAGTACCTCGACGATCGAGATCCCGCTGTCGTCACGGGCCGCTGCCGCGAGGCGGCGCAGGATGCCCGTGGTCTTCCGCTGATTCATCTCCACCCCCCTGGAGTCATCGTCGGATTGAGTCGGAACGGTGGGGCGCCGCGAGCGCGACGCCCCACCGTGCGATTCGGCTGGAGCCGAGGTAGGACTTAGTCCTCGAGCTTCGTGACGCCGGTCGACTCGGTGGCCTCGAACCGGGTGCCGGTCGGGCTCTCGCCGATGATGGTGAAGGTGCCGGAGGTGTCGCCGTGGACGAGCTCGATGGTCTCGCCCTCCTGGCTCACGCCCGGGAAGCCGTCCTCGTGGAGGCCGGTCTCGTCGCCGTACTCCCAGACGTCCTCGCCGGGCAGGGTGCCCTCGCGCGTGAAGTACGCGACGACCGCGGTCTTGGCGTTCTTGATGTCCGACTCGGTGGCCGAGTCCTTGGCGCTGTTCTGCACGCCGATGAACACCGGGATGGCGATCGCGGCGAGGATGCCGATGATGATGACGACGACGAGGAGCTCGATGAGGGTGAAGCCCTCGTCCTTCTTGGCGAGCTCCGCGCGCTTGGCCGCGAGGGCCTCGGTGATGCGAGTCATTTGCTGTTCCATTCCTCTTGATTGTTATGGTTCGCGAGCCGTCCCCCCCTACGGTTCTGACTCGACGCTTTCGATGGTGGCCCTCGTATTCCCTCGGCGGTATCCCACGATGGGGGGCCACTGGACGACCTTGTCTACCCGGCCTGCTACGCCCCCACGACGCTGATCATGCTGAAGATCGGCATGTAGAGCGCGATGACCATGCCGCCCACGACGACGCCCAGGAAGGCGATGAGGAGCGGCTCGATGATCGAGGTGAGACCCTCCGTCATGGCCGTGACCTCGTCGTCGTAGAAGTCCGCGACCTTGCCGAGCATCGTGTCGAGGGCACCGGCGTCCTCGCCGACCGAGATCATCTGCACGGCCATCGACGGGAACACCTTCTGCTCGGACAGCGGGCCCGAGATCGACTTGCCGACGCGCACCGAGTTCGCGACGCTCTGCGCCGCCTGCTCGATGACCCAGTTGCCGGATGCCTCGCCGACGATGTTGAGCGCCTGCAGGATCGGCACGCCGGCCTTGACCATGTCGGCGAGGTTGCGGCAGAAGCGCGTGATGGCGATCTTCTTGATGAGCACGCCGAAGACCGGCAGCTTGAGCTTGAGCGGATCGACGACCTTGCGCACGCGCTCGGTGTGCTTGTTGGCGTTCCACCAGACGGCGAAGACGACGCCCGCGACGAGGCCGATGGGAACGACGTAGACCATCGCCTGGCTCAGGTAGACGAGCATCATCGTGGGCAGCGGCAGGTCGGTGCCGAAGCCCGCGAACATGTTCTCGAAGATCGGCACGATGAACAGCAGCATGATGATCACGGCGGTGATCGACATCGCGAGCACCATGACCGGGTAGGTCATGGCCGACCTGATCTGCTGCTGGAGCTTGGCCTCCTTCTCGTAGTTGATCGCGATCGTGTTGAGCGCGCCGTCGAGGAAGCCGCCCGTCTCACCCGCGCGCACCATGTTGATCATGAGGGGCGGGAAGATCCGCGGATGCTTGCCGAGCGCGTCCGAGAACGAGAAGCCCACCTCGACGTCGCGCGCGACGGTCTGCAGCGCCGACTGGAGCTTCTTGTTCTCGGTCTGCTCGGCGAGGATCGAGAGGGTCCTGAGCAGCGAGAGACCCGCGGTGACCATGGTCGCCGCCTGGCGGCTCAGCACCGCGAGGTCCTTGAGCTTGACGCGCCCGCCGATGCCGAGGTCGATCTCGCGGTTGAGGCCCGTGCCGCCCGTGGACTCCGTGACCTTGACGGGCGTGAGCCCCATCGTGCGGATGCGGTCGACGGCCGCGCCCTCCGTCGGGGCCTCGACGCGCCCCTTCGACATCTTCCCCGCGGCGTCGCGGGCGCGGTACTCCCAGTGACGCGCCGGTGCGGCGGTGGAGGCGGTGGCTGCCATCAGACGGTCCTCCCTCCGGTCGACGACAGGTCGCGGCGCGTCACGAGACGGTTGAAGGTCTCGAGGTCCTGCACCTTCTCGAGCGCGTGCTCGTAGAGCACCTCGCCCGCGTTCACGAGCTCGGCGAGGTGCTGGTCCATCGTGTGCATGCCCTGGTTGGCACCCGACTGCAGCGTCGACGTCACCTGATACGTCTTGCCCTCGCGCACGAGGTTGGCGATGGCCGGCGTGATGAACATGACCTCGGTCGCCACGGCGCGTCCGCGCCCGTTCGCGCGCTTGACGAGCGTCTGACACACGACGCCCTGGAGCGTCGCCGCGAGCTGCACGCGGATCTGGTCCTGCTGGTGCGGCGGGAACACGTCGATGACGCGGTCGATCGTCGAGGCGGCGCTCTGCGTGTGCAGGGTCGCGAAGACGAGGTGACCGGTCTCGGCCGCGGTCAGCGCGACCGAGATCGTCTCGAGGTCGCGCATCTCGCCGATGAGGATGACGTCGGGGTCCTGGCGCAGCACGTGCTTGAGGGCGTTCGCGAACGAGTGCGTGTCGGCCCCCACCTCGCGCTGGTTGATGAGCGCCTTCTTGTTGGTGTGCAGGAACTCGATCGGATCCTCGACCGTCACGACGTGGTCGCGACGGGTCTGGTTCACCTGGTCGATGAGCGCGGCGAGCGTCGTCGACTTGCCGGACCCGGTCGGCCCCGTGACGAGCACGAGACCGCGCGGGAGCTTCGCGAACTCCCCCACTTGCGGCGGGACGCCGAGCTGGGTGAGCGTCTTGATCTCGGTCGGGATGATGCGGAACGCCCCGCCGATCGCACCGCGCTGCTGGTAGAAGTTGACGCGGAAGCGCGCGTTGGCCGAGAGCGTGAAGGCGAAGTCGAGCTCGAGCGTCTCGTCGAACTTCGCGCGCTGCGTCGGCGACAGGATGCTGTAGAGCGCCGTCGCGGTCTTCTCACGGTCCCAGACGGGCTGCTCGTGCACGGGCGTGAGCGTGCCGTCGACGCGCAGCAGCGGAGCCGTCCCGACCGAGATGTGGAGGTCGGAGGCGCCCGCGAGCAGCACCTCCTGCAGGCAGTGGATCAGGTCCGCGTCGGCGTTGGCGCGCGCGGCGCGGGCGAACTCGTCGTCGAGGATCGACTCGGCGCTCGGCATGGGCGCTGGCGGCGGAACGGCCGCGGTCGGCATGGGCGCCGACATCGGCGGCGGCACGGCGGCCGTCGGCATCGGCGGCGGCACGGCCGCGAACGCCGGGGCGCCGAGGTCGACCGGCGGCGCCGACGCGGGGAACGCGGGAGGCATCGAGTCGGTCAGCGGAGGCACGCTCGCCGTCGGTACGGGCGAGGGCTGGTCCGACGAGGGCGCGGCGCCCGCCCCGGGGGGCGGCAGCTGCGAGAAGTCGACGCTCGGCACGGCGTCCGGCGGCAGCACGCCGGGCTGCGGCGGCAGCGCCCCGCTCGCCCCGGGCGCGCCGAACGGCGGCGCCGCGGGATCCGTGAGCGGGATCTCGTAGATGTTGTTGTTCACGCGCTGGTCCTCCCCCTCCATGCGGAACCTCCCGACGCCGTCACGCGACGACGCGCAGGATCTCCTCGATGCTCGTCATGCCGAGCAGCGCCTTGCCCCATCCGTCCTGGCGCAGGGTGTACATGCCCTGCTGGACGGCGGTGCGGCCGATCTCCGCGCTCGAGGCGCGGGCCACCGCGAGGCGCTCGATCTCCTCGGTGACGGTCATCACCTCGTGGAGCGCCATGCGGCCGCGGTAGCCCGTGTTCGAGCAGTGCTGGCAGCCCACCGGACGGAACAGGGTCGGGATCCCCATTCGCGGATCGAAGCCGAACCCGAGAGCCTGCAGCTCGTCCGGGTTGGCGTGGTACGGCTGCTTGCACTTGTCGCACAGCCGACGAGCGAGACGCTGGGCCACGACGCAGTCGAGCGCGGACCCGACGAGGAACGGCTCGATGTCCATCTCGATGAGACGCGTCACGGCGCTCGGGGCGTCGTTCGTGTGGAGCGTCGAGAGCACGAGGTGACCGGTGAGGGCCGCCTCGATCGCGATCTGGGCGGTCTCCTGGTCGCGGATCTCACCGATGAGCACGACGTCCGGGTCCGAACGCAGGATGCTGCGCAGCGCGCTCGCGAAGGTGAGGCCCGCCTTGATGTTGACCTGCACCTGGTTGATGCCCGGCAGGCGGTACTCGACCGGGTCCTCGACGGTGATGACGTTGATCTCAGGTCTAGCGACCTCGTTGAGGGTCGTGTAGAGCGTCGTCGACTTGCCGGAACCCGTCGGGCCCGTCACGAGGATCATGCCGTACGGCTTCGTGTACGAGCGGCGGAACGCGGCCAGGTTGTGGTCGAGCATCGCCATCTGCTGGATGCCGAGCTGCGTCGACGAGTTGTCGAGGATACGCATGACGACCTTCTCGCCGTACACCGTCGGCAGGGTCGCGACGCGGAGGTCGATCTTCTTGCCGCCGTGCATGACCGAGAGGCGGCCGTCCTGCGGCTTGCGGCGCTCGGCGATGTCGATGTCGCTCATGATCTTGAGGCGGCTGATGACGCCGTTCTGGATCGACTTCGGCGCGCGCTGCATCTCGTGGAGCACGCCGTCGATGCGATAGCGCACGTGCATGTCGTGCTCGGCCGGCTCGATGTGGATGTCGGACGCGTGGTCCTGGATCGCCTGGCTGATGAGCAGGTTGACGAAGCGCACGATGGGCGCGTCGTCCTCGACCTCGGCGCGTTCGAGCTCGGTGCCCGTCGGCTCGACGTCGCTCTCGATCTCGCTCGAGAGGTCGTTGAGCTCGTTGTCGGCGCGCACGAAGCGGGCGATCGCGTTGAGCAGGTCCTGGCGCTCGGCGACGACGGCGCGCACCGAGAAGCGCACGGCGGCGCGGATGTCGTCGAGCGCGACGACGTTGTTCGGGTCTGCCATCGCGACGAGCAGGCGGTCGCCGTCGCGGCCGATGGGCAGCACCTCGTGACGGCGCAGGAGGCCGATCGGCACGAGCGCGACGGCCGAGTGGTCGACCGGGTACTCCGTGAGGTCGACGAACGGCAGGTTCATCTGCGCGGCGCGCGCGGACGCGACCTGGCTCTCGGTGAGCAGGCCCTGCGCCACGAGCTCGCGGATCTGCGACTCGTCGTCGTTCGCCGCGGAGTCGATCGACGTGATCGGCAGCTGCCCTCGGATGATGAGGATCTCAGAAAGGGAGGCCATGCCACCCCCTAGGTGTTCGCACGGTACCCGGGATGCCGTCCCCCCGAGCGGCATCTCGATCAGGGACCCCACATCCCTGAGGTCGTCAGGCTATCCGGACGCATGCCTTGAGGCCCATACCCGCATGCGGGGGGCAACCCCGCTCACCCGCGGGCGCGGAAGTATGCCCAGGAGGCGATGGGCGGCGCGAGCGCGAGCAGCGCGGCCGCCAGGACGAAGGGGCTCGCGGCCTGCTCGAAGGCCAGATCCGTGTCGACGACGAGGGCGGAGACCACGATCACGAGGTAGACGCCGGCCGCCGTCGCGACGGCCCCCAGTCCGGGGGTCCGGGCCGGCGTCGTGAGCACGATGCCGAGGTAGACGACCGCGAGGGCGAGCAGGATCGCGACGAGGCCGAAGTACGGCCCGACCGGATGCTCGACCGGATCGCGGTCGAGCACGACCGCGAGCACGCCGAACACGGCGAACACGAGCGCGGCCCACACGATCGCGACGAGGAGCCCGGCGACCCGCTCGGGATGCCGCGGGGGCTCGTCAGGCGGCGGCGTGGGCGCGCTCATACTCCGCACGCTGCTCCGCGACGCTCCGCTCGAACTCGGCGCGCGCGACGGCGTTGCGCTCCTTCACCCGGCGGCCGCGCGTCGAGATCGCGAGGCCGAACCACAGGTTCGTCTCGCGGGCCACGACGAGCACGGCGAGCAGGAGCGCGCTCGTCGCCATCGCGTCGAGGAGCTGCAGGCCGACCTCCGCCGTCATCCCGACGACACCGCGCAGCAGCGCGAGCACGCCGATCGATGCGCCGTAGGTGAGCAGCGCCACGAAGATGCTCGAGATGACGTGAGCCCACCACGCCGCGCGGTTGACGATGAGGGCGAAGATCAACGAGAACACCGCGTAGGCGGCGATCGGCACCCAGAACGCGTCGCTCGCGAGGAAGACCGGGATCGACGCGGTGAAGCCCGTGCCCGGCACGAGCGAGATCACGACGGCGGCCGCAAGGTACAGGAGCCCGAACGCGATCGCGCCGAGGATCGAGATGAGCACGCCGAAGCCGCGGTTGCCGCGCTCCTTCGGCGGTGTCGGCGCCTGCACGTACACGACCTCGCGCGGAGCCTCCGCGACCGGGACCGCCGCGGGCGCGACGGGGGCGGGCTCGGGTGCGACCGCGCCGGGCTCGACGGCCGCGTACTCCTCGACGACGGCCTCCTGCTCGAGCACGGCCGGCTCGGGCGAGACGAGCGGCTCGGCGTAGCGGTTCGGCTCGACGAGGGGCTCCGGCTCCACGACGACGGGTTCCCGGGTGGCGTACGGATCGGCGGGGGTCTGCGGCTCGGCGGGCTCGGCCATGGGGGGCTCCTTCGCTCGTGCGCCCCAGCCTAGCGAGCGGCGCACGTCCGGAGAATGCGGAAAGGCCCCCGTTGACACGGGGGCCTTCCGCTGCTCCAGGGGTCGGGGCTTAGTTGTAGGTCCCCGGCTGGAAGTCGTCCGAGCTGAAGCTGTCGAAGTCGACGAAGCTCAGGTCGGCCTCGGAGAACGCGGAGTCGTCGGCGAAGATGCGGTTCGGGTAGCGCTCCGCCTTCGCCTCCTCGGTCGCCTCCACCGACACGTTCCGGTACTTCGCGAGTCCGGTACCTGCGGGGATCAGCTGGCCGATGATCACGTTCTCCTTCAGACCGACGA
>RDDZ01000107.1 GCA_003852775.1 Microbacteriaceae bacterium
TCCGCGATCGGAGCCCCGCCCATCAGCAGGCTCAACAACCTGCCCGGACATCACAGCTAGTGCGGCAAATAGTGCGGCATACACCCCGATGCCGCACTAATCAGTGCGGCATCGCGCAATCCGACGCGGCATCGCTAGCCTCGGTAGAGGCCGCCAAATGGATGGGAAGAACCGCGCCCCAACGCATAGGCGGACCATGCACCGGACCCCTTCGCGCATCGGCCTCGTCGGCGACGTGCACGGCTCCCTGCCCATCGCGCGCATCGCCATCGAGCGGCTTGCGGAGCAGGGTGTGCGCGACATCCACTTCCTCGGCGACTGGGGGTTCCTCTGGCGCTCGCTGCGCTCGCACTACGCGCCGGGTGCTGGCACACCCGGCGCGGACCGCTCCCCTCGCTCGGACGGCGGCTCCTTCATCGAGCAACTCGGGCCGGGTGCGCAGCATGAGCTCGGTGCGCTCACCGAGGTGCTCGACCGGGCGGGCGCCATCGCGTGGGTCACGGGCGGCAACCACGAGAACTACGACGTCTGGGACGCCGTCCCGCGCGACACCGACGACATCGGCTGGGTGACCGAACGCATCGCGCTGCTCCCCCGCGGCTGGCGCGCCGTCACGAAGGCCGGCACCGTGCTCGCGAGCCTCGGCGGCGCCAACAGCATCGACCGGTTCGAGCGCGCGCCCGGCCGGTCGTGGTGGCCGCAGGAGTCCATCACCGACGCCGACCTCGCCGCCCTCGGCACCGAGCCGGTCGACGTCCTCATCGGCCACGACTGCCCGCGCACGACGACGCTGCTGCACCGGCTCATCCCGAACGAGCACCATTGGAACCCGCGCGGGCTCGAGTACGCCCACGACGGGCACCGCGTGTTCCAGCGCGCCGTCGAGCAGGTCCGGCCCCACCTCACCATCGGCGGGCACTACCACCTGCACGTCGACACCACCGAGGAGTTCACCGACGCCGGCGGCGACCCGTTCACCTGCCGCTGCGTCACCCTGCAAGCCGACGGACACTGGCCGACCTACGCCCTCCTCGACCTCGACCCGGTGACCGCACGTCTGCCACGTGTTGCGATCGCCTCGCGCAGCCGTATGGCTGCCGCGAAGGCTACCGGACCGCGGGCGGGTGGAACGTGCCCCACATCAGCACAGCGCCCCAGACCGCGACGAGCGCCATCAACACGAGGCTGGAAATCGTCACCCACGTTCGCACACGATGGCCGGCAGGGGCGATGGCGTACAGGTAGCAGCCGGTCGTGGGAGCGGCACGTAGACGGCATCGAGGGTCGGGTCGGCGAGCAGACCCGCACCGTCCGCAGCCCGCTCATCAGAACGCGTTCCTCCGTGCGATCTCACCGAGCCAGGAGAAGCTCGGCTTCGGGCGTCGCTCGAACGTCTCGCGGTCGACCGCCACGAGGCCGAAGGTCGGGGTCCAGCGGCCCCACTCGAAGTTGTCCAGCAGGCTCCAGTGGAGGTAGCCCCGCACGTCGACGCCGTCGGCCATCGCAGCGGCGAGCTCGGTGAGCGCGCCCTGTGTGTAGGCGATGCGCCGTTCGTCGTCGGCGGTCGCGATGCCGTTCTCGGTGACGATGATCGGCGTGTCGGGCAGCACCTCGTGCGTGTGGCGGATCGCGATGCCGAGCGCGTCGGGGCGGTACGCCCAGCCCATGAGGGTGTTGTCGTCGTGCTCCGGATGCGGGACGATCCCATCCGCGTCGACCGGCTGGCTCGTGTACGACTGCACACCGACGAAGTCGTCACCGCGCGACGCCTCGAGGTACTCGTCTTCGATGAGGTACTGCACCTCGGCGTGCTTCGCCTCGTTCCCAGACGTCGGCGTGAGCGCCTGGTTCGCAACCGTCCAGCCGACCTTCGCACCGGTCCTCTCGCGCGCGAGCGGCGCCGCCGCGAGGTGGGCGTCGATGAGGGCGTGCCCGATCTCCTGATCGGGCAGCGCGTGCATCGGGTAGGGCTTGCCTTGCGCGACCTGACGCTGGCCGCCGTGAGTGATGGCGAGCACGTTGGGTTCGTTGATCGTGACGATCCACTCGACGTCGTGAAGGATCGTGCACGCCTGTTCGACGAACCGCACGAAGTCGTCGGTCGCCGTGGGCGACAGCCACGCACCGCGCTCCCCGAACCAGTGCGGATGCGTGAAGTGGTGGATGGTGACGACCGGGGTGAGTCCGAGGCGCTGCGCCGTCTCGATCATCCGGCGGTAGTGGTCCAGTTCGGCGCGCGAGAACTTCCCCGGGAGCGGTTCGATACGCGACCACTCGAGGCTGAAGCGGTAGGCGTTGTAGCCGGCGTCGGCGAGGAGCTGCATGTCCTCCTCGTAGCGGTGGTAGCTGTCGCATGCGTCGCCGCTGAACTCGACGCCGTAGTCGGCGGCGAGCTGCTCGAGCTGCCACCAATCGTTGTTGAGGTTGTTGCCCTCCACCTGGTGGGCGGCGGTCGCGGCGCCCCAGAGGAAGCCGTCGGGGAAGTTCGGCATGGTTGTCATTCCTTCTCGTCGTTGGGTCGGGAGCCGCGCCGCGTCGGCGCCATGAGTTCCTCGAGCGCTGCGGCGGGGATGTCGAGGCCGGAGATCCGGACGAACTGGGTCATGGTCATGGAGCGCACCATCGCCATCTGCTCCTCCGGCACCTGGACGGCGGAGAACCCGATGAGGTCGGCCGTCCGGCCGCCGACGATCGGATGGTCGAGCCATGCGGCCATCGTCGAATCGAGGGTCAGCTCCGTCGCGAGGCGGTCGCCGTCCAGTTCGATCACCGCCGTCGATGTGATCGTGTGCGCATCCGGACCGACCTCGAGGCGGTACTCGCCGTTGGCGACGACCCAGTCGCGCGCCTCGACGTCCCAGTAGGCGAAGCTGCGTCGATCGAGTGCGAACGCAAGCTCCGTCGACTCGCCGGGTTCGAGATGCACCTTCTCGAACGCCCGCAGCTCTCGCACGGGTCGTCGAACGGGGCCCGCGTCGGTGCCGACATAGAGCTGCACGAGGTGCTTCCCCGCCACCGTGCCGGTGTTCGTCGCGGTGACGCGGACGCGCACCGAATCGGGTCCGGTGACGTCGACGCCCGCGATCTCCCCCTCGAACGTCGTGTAGGAGAGTCCGTGCCCGAAGGGGTATCGGACGGGCGTGCCGGCGGTCGCGAAGAAGCGGTAGCCGACGAGCACGCCTTCGCCGTAACGGACGTGGCCGTGTTCGCCTGGGAAGTTGAGCCAGGACGGGTGGTCTTCGATGCGGAGCGGAATGCTCTCGGCGAGGTGCCCGGAGGGGTTCACACGTCCGTAGACGATCTCGGCGATCGCCCGCCCGCCGCCTTGCCCCAACACGAAGCCCTCGAGGATCGCGTCGACGGCGTCGTGCCAGCCTTCGAGGGAGACGACGCCCCCGTTGGAGAGCACGACCACGGTGCGCGGCGCCGCCGCCGCGACCGCCCGAATGAGAGCGACCTGATCGGCAGGCAGATCGAGATCCGCCCGGTCGAAGCCCTCCGACTCGCGCTCCTCGGGCAGCCCTGCGAACACGATCGCGACCTCGGCCTCCCGGGCCACGACCACCGCCTCATCGAGGAGTGCCGCGTCGGGCTCGCCGTCGAGGCGATACCCGGGTGCGAACTCGACGCGTCCCCCGTCCTCCTCCGCGAGCGCCCGGAGCTCGTCCACGGGGATGTCGATGCGCGTGGGTGCGACCTTCGCGCTGCCGCCACCCTGGAATCGCGGCGTCTCCGCGAGGGCGCCGATCACGGCAACAGATCGCTCGGGGGCGAGCGGAAGCACGTCGCCCTCGTTCCGCAGGAGCACGACGCACTCGGCCGCGATGCGGCGTGCGAGGTCGTGGTGCGCGTCGAGGTCGACGGTCGCCTCGCGTCGCTCGATCCGGGAGGCGAGGGTGCGAAGGCGCTCGATGCTGCGATCGAGTTCGGCCTCATCGAGCACGCCCTCGGCGACGGCGGTGACGAGCTCGTCCGTCTGGGCCTCCCGCGACGGCATCTCGAGGTCGAGCCCGGCGCGGAGCGCGGCGACGCGATCGTTCACCGAACTCCAATCGGAGAGGACGACTCCGTCGAAGCCCCAGTCGTCACGCAGCACCGCGGTGAGCAGCCACCTGCTCGCCCAGGCGTAGACGCCGTTGATCCGGTTGTACGACGACATCACGGTCGCCGGTTTCGCCTCCCGGACGACACGCTCGAACGCCGGCAGGTAGATCTCCCGGAGCGTGCGCTCGTCGACGTCGGCGCTCACCGTTTGCCGGTTCGTCTCCTGATTGTTCGCCGCGAAGTGCTTGACGGAGGCACCGGGCCCCGCGGCCTGGAGGGCGCGCACGTAGGCCGCGCCGAGGACGCCGGACACGAGCGGGTCCTCGGAGTAGTACTCGAAGTTGCGCCCGCACAACGGCGTGCGCTTGATGTTGATGCCCGGCCCGAGGACGAGGTCGACGCCGCTCGCGGCGGCTTCGCGGCCGATCGCAGCGCCGAGTTCCGCCGCGAGGGCGGGGTTCCAACTCGACCCGATCGCAACGCCGGGCGGGAAGCACGTCGCCGGGTCGCTGTCGAACATCGCGAGGTGGTCGTGGCCACCGGACTGGTGCCGCAGGCCGTGGGGGCCGTCGGCGAGGCGGAGGGAGCGCACGCCCGCGGATTCGGAGGCCTCGGTCTCCCAGAAATTGCGGCCGGCGAGAAGTCGGGCCTTCTCCGCGAGCGGGAGTTCTGCCGTCGGCTTCGGAGTCACGTCGGTCATGGGCGGGTCCTTTCGGCGGTCACGGTGTCGGTCATCACGGCGCGGAGCTCGCACGTCGCAGCGCCGTGCGCCCGGGACGTCGCTCGGATTCGGATCGTCCCGGGTTCGCCCGTCGAGCGGACGATGGCGAGCGCGTGGCCCCGATAGGTGGAGTGGACCGCGTCGAGGAACGACTCCTTGGTCGCGGGCGCCGCGCTGCCGAAACCGACGAGCTCGCCCGGTCCGTCGACCTCGACGGCGACCTCGTCGTCGGCGAGCATCTCGCGGACGCCGGCGGCATCCACGATGTCGATCGCGACGAACGCGAGGTCGGCCCCGTCGGCGGCGATCTCGGCAGCCTCCGGAGAGGCGGCGAGGCGCAGGTCCGCCGCGGCGGAGCGGAGGGTGGTGCGCGAGACCGCACGTCCGCCCCGGTAACCGATCGCGACGAGTTCGCCGGGTTCGTAGGCCGTCCGATACCGGGCGACGAATCCGCGGCGGGCTCCCGCGCGCTTGCGGCCGAGCGAACGTCCGTTGAGCAGGAGCTCCACCTCGTCCTCGATCGCGTACACCTCGATCTCGGCGCGCCGGCCCTCGCACCCGCGCCACGACCAGCTCTCGACGCCATCCGTCGTCCGCCATGCCGAGCGCACGTACGGGATGCCCGAACGGTCGAGCGGTCGCACGCCGATCGCCGGGGCGTCGAGTTCACCCCAGGCGGCCTGGGCGAACCGGAGGGTGATGTCGGGCTTCCCCGTGAGGTCGTGCATCCCGGGTCCGGCGATGAGATACGGATACGGCTTCGACAAGCCGGCCTTCCGGCCGGGCACCCAGACGGCGACCCCGGCCTCGCCAAGGTACTCCCAGCCGGTCCAGACGAAGTCGCCGATGACGGCAGGGTGCTCCTCGACGAGCTTCCACGCGCGCGCGACGTCGCCGGGCAGCGTCTCGGTGCCGAGGATGATCCGCTCGGGGTGGCGGCGGAGGTCGCCACGGTATCGCCCGACGCCGTAGTTGTAGCCGGCGACGTCCACGGTCGCGAAGGCGTCCCGGGAGGCCGTGTCCGCGCGCGGGAGCCGGGAGACGACGTGCATCATCGTGCCGATGTGGTTGACCATCGCGTTGGCCTCGGTGCTGCCGGCGAGCGACGGCTCTTCGCCGGCTCCCCGCCCCGGCTCCCCGGACTTGTAGGGCGAGGCGCCGAAGGAGACGAGCGTGTTGACGAAGAGGTTGACCGCGAGCGTCACCGGCCGCTCCGGATCGGAGCGGCGGAAGTGCTCGGCGATCTCGGCGGACAGCTCGACGCCCGCCTCGGTCGCGGTCTCCGGGATCTCGTTGCCGATCGAGTGCATCACGACACACGCGCGGTTGCGGTTCTTCCTGAGGAGCGCGTCGGCGTCGGCGCGCCACGTGTCGCGGAAGCGCGCCGAACGGTCGTAGGCCGTCTTGCGGACGAACCAGGTGTCCTCCAGCTCGTCGAGCACGTACATCCCGAGCTCGTCGCACGCGTCGAGGAGCGCGCGCGAAATCGGATTGTGGGCGCTGCGCACCGCATTGAACCCGGCGGCCTTGAGCGTGCGGATGCGTCGGAACTCCGCCGCGCGATGGGTCGCGGCACCGAGGATGCCGTTGTCGTGGTGGAGGCACGCGCCGCGGAGGTTCGTCTCCACGCCGTTGATGCGCAGGCCGTCGCGGCTCACGGCGACCTCTCGCAGCCCGACCCGTTCCCGCCAGTGGTCGAGCGTGACGTCGCCGCGCGTCGCGACGACCTCGAGGTCGTGGAGGTGCGGGTGATCGGCCGACCACAGCCGAGGCTCCTCCAGCAGGAGCTCGATCAAGCCGGACTGGTGGTCGGCGCTTCCCTGGGCGACGACCTCCCCTTCGTAGCGCAGGGTCGCGGTCACCGCGGCGCCCGCCGCGTCGCCGTCGAGTCGCGCATCGACGGCGACGATCGCGAGATGCGACCGCCGTCGCGTCCGAACCCGGACTCCGTCGGCGGCGAAATGCACCGGCGGGCGCAACACGACACTCACCGGACGGTAGAGCCCCGAGCCCGGATACCAACGCTCCCCCGGGTGCCGCGAATGGTCGACGTCCACGTGGATCTCGTTCGGAGCAGCCCAGCGCACGGCGTCACCCAGCGCGAGTTCCTGCTCGGCGTATCCGCTCCGGACCTCGCCGACGGGCACGCCGTTGAGGGTCACGACGGCATCGCCCTGGACGCCTTCGAATCGCAGCGTCGCCGTCCCACCGTCGTGGCTCGGCGCCCACCACGTGGTTCGGTACTCGTAGACGCCGCCCTCGAACCACGCGGTGTCCGCGCCTCCCGGGCTCTCAGGCCCGCGGCGTGCGGCGATCATCGCGTCGTGCGGCAGCCGGATGTCCTGCCAGGGCTCCGCGGCATCCGCGCGTCGAAACTGCCAGGCCACGAGCGTGATCGTGGTCGTCACGGCGTCTCCTCGAGCGCGGATCGCAGGGCGTCGGCGAGCTCCGGAGGGGCGCCGGGGACGAGACCGACGAGTTGGTCGAGCGAGATCGCGGCGGCCTCGGGCGCTGATCCATCGATCGGGATGCCCGGCAGGTGCTGCGCGAACACTCCCTGCACGCGGTGCCAGACAGCGGCATCGGCGGCGAGCTCGGCGAGCGGGGTGTCGAGGTCGAAGGCGGGTCGGACTCCGTACCCCTCGGGCACCGCGTAGCGCCAGGAGTGGCGACCGCCCCCGACCTCCTCCACCGCATCCTCGGGATGCAGCGGGAGTTCGACGAGGGCACGCGCGCCCTCGGGGACGGTCACGTCGACCTCGATCTCCGCACCGTCGATCCGCCAGCTCACCTCGGCGCGACCGAGCACGGTCTCGTGGGCGACACGAGCGTGAAGCAGACCGCCGCCGGGCTTCGGGGCGACGCGGATGCGCGCCCAGCCGGGCGCCGATCGCTCGAGGCCGCCGACGACCCGGTGCAGCCAGTCGCCGACGGAGCCGAGCGCGTAGTGGTTGAGCGACGTCATCCCGGTGGAGTTGAGCGTGCCGTCGGGTCGGATGGAGTCCCAGCGCTCCCAGATCGTCGTCGCCCCCATCGTCACGGGGTAGAGGAACGACGGGCACTCGCGCTGCAGGAGCATGAGGTACGCCTCCTCGAAGTGTCCCGTGCGGGTGAGCGCGTGCGCGACGTGCGGGGTGCCTGCGAAGCCGGTAGAGATCCGGTAGCCGGCGGCCGCGACGAGCGCGGCGAGCCGATCCCCGGCGCGCTGCTCCTCCGCCTCGGTGAGCAGATCGAAGACGATCGCGAGTGCGTAGGCGGTCGCCGACTCGCTCACCATGCGCCCGGATGGGGCGACGTACTCGTGGCGGAACGCGGCGCGCACGCGAACGGCGAGGGCGTCGAACTCGCCGGCGTCGTCGTCGTGGCCGAGGATCCGGGCCGCGGCGGCCATCTCGCGCGACACGACCGCGAAGAACGCGGTCGCGACGAGATGCTTGTCGGTCTTGCCGCCGGACGCGTTCTCGGCAGGCGCGTCGGGGTCGAGCCAGTCTCCGAACTGGAAGCCCGTGCCCCAGAGCCCGTTCTCGTCGAGCAGGCCCGCCACCTGGCGCACGAACGCCGTCATCGACGCGTAGCTCCGCCGCAGGATGTCGGCGTCGCCGTACTCCTGGTAGAGCTCCCACGGCAGGCGCACCGCGGCGTCGCTCCACAGGGCCGTGGGCGACGAGGGGGTCGACATCACGTCCGGCACGACCCACGGGACGTATCCCTTCTCGGCGTGCTCGGCGGCGAGGTCGATCAGCCAGGAGCCGAGCACCCCGCGCACGTCGTACAGGAACGTCGCCGTGGGCGCGAAGGCGTTGAGGTCGCCGGTCCAGCCGAGGCGTTCGTCGCGTTGCGGGCAGTCGGTGGGAAGCCCGACGAAGTTCCCTCGCATCGACCAGACGATGTTCTCGTGGAGGCGCGTGACCAGCTCATCCGAGGTCTCGAACCACCCGGTGCGGTCCATGTCGCTGTGCACGACGATCGCGCGCATCGCGGCGGAATCCACCGCTCCGGGCCAGCCCTCGACCTCGACGTAGCGGAACCCGTGGAAGGTGAACCGCGGCTCCCACGTCTCTGGTCCCCCTCCGCGGAGGGTGTAGCGATCGGTCGCCTGCGCGGTGCGGTTCGTCTCGAACTCCGGCTCCCCGTCGGGGGTCAGCACCTCCGCGTGCCGGAGCGTCACGGTCTGCCCGGCGTCGCCGTTCACGGTGATCCGCACCCAGCCGGTGAGGTTCTGACCGAAGTCGACGAGCGTCCGGCCGCTCGGGGTCGTCGTGATCGCGACGGGGGCGACTTCCTCGATGCGACAGATCGGCGGACCTGCCGGCTCGCGCAGCGTGCCGAGATCCCATTCGAACGGCTGAGCGGAACGCCACTCCTCGTCGTCGAACTCCGGCTCGCTCCATCCGATGGGTTCGAGGCGGGCGTCGTACTCCTCGCCTTCGTAGATGCCCGCCGATCGCACCGCGCCCGTGCCGACGCGGAACCCCGTCCCGGTTCCCACCGTCTCGACGTGGTCGGCGTACTCCAGTTCGAGTTCGAGGTAGAGCGCCGGGCGGTCGCTCGCGTGGTGGCGCCGGTGCTCGAAGCCCATCCGTCCGACCGCCCAGCCGTCCGCGACGATCGCCCCCACGGCGTTCGCCCCCGTGCGCACGAGGTCGGTGACGTCGTAGCCGCTGAGGTTCAGGTGGTGGCGGTACGACGTCCAGCCGGGGGCGAGCACCTCATCCCCGACCCGCACGCCGTTGAGGTACGGCTCGACGATGCCGAGGGCGGTGACGCGCAGCGTCGCACGTTGCAGGCCGTCTCCTGCCGTGAACTCGCGTCGGAAGTAGACGGCGGGGTCACCCGCCTCCGACGGGATCTCCGCGCTGACGAACCGTGCCTCGCCGACCGTCATCGCGTCACGGCGCCTTCGGCATCCTCGGCGGTGTCGCCGACGGCCTCGGCCTTCGCCGCCTCGATCGCGGCGTACATCTCATCCTGTGCCGCGCGACGCCGGAGTGGGAACCACCACGAGATTCCGGCGGCGCCGAGAGCCGCGAGCGCCGGGAGACCGAAGATCACCAGACCGAGCCCGCCGAACAGCGCCGCGGGCAGCGTCTCCGCCTGTTCGAAGAGTTCGGCGTCGTAGCCGACCGCGACGAGGATCGCGCCAGTCGCGGCTGCCCCGACCGCAGCCTGGAGCTTCTGGATGAAGTTCATGAAGGACGAGATCGTCCCCTGCATCGTCTTGCCGGTGCGGAACCGGTTGAAGTCCATCACCTGGTAGCCCATGACCGAGCCGGGGATGAAGGCGGCGCCGATCGCGAGCGCGGCGAGGAACAGGCCGGTGAAGAGCACGATCGGGTTCGTGATCGGGCCGGCCAGGTTGAGCAGGAACAGTGCGAGGAACGGCACCGCGGTCGCGACGTTGACGATGAGGAACCCCTGCCCCGGCGTCACGCGTTTGAGGATCGCCTGCGAGATCGGAACCCCGAGGATATTCCCGAGGATCGTGGCGACGCCGAGGACGGCGGCCGTGACCGCGAACGCGTCCACGCCGAGCGCGTACTTCACGTAGTAGTTCGAGCCCGCGTAGAGCAGGGTCCAGGTGAAGCCCTGGACCACCATCGCGAGCGCGGTGATCCAGAACGGCTTGTTGGTGCGTATGATACGCAACACGTCGCGCACGCGGACGGTCTCTTCGCCGATGTTCGCGTTGCCTTCCTTCACGAGCAGGATGCCGGCGAGCGAGAGGAGCGTGGCCGGGACGAGGAAGAGCACACTCGCGATCCCGAACCCGCCATCCGGACCGAAGGCGAGGGCCACGGGGATGAATCCGGCCATGGCGACCGAACCGATGAGGCTCACGATCCGGAACGGGCCGAGGAGCTTCGAGCGGACCACGGGGTCGGGCGACAGGGTCTGCAGGAGCGGGCTGAACGGCATGAGCGTGAACACGGTGTCGAACAGCAGGTAGAGCACGTAGATGAGCACGAGCTTCGCGACGTCGTCCATCTCGAGCGGCAGGTTGAAGAGCGCCACGAGCAGGATCGTCGAGAGGGGGATCGACACGACGAGGAAGGGCTTGAAGCGCCCCCACCGCGTGCGGGGCGACCGGTCCATCACGAACCCGAGCACCGGGTCGTTGATCGCGTCCCAGACGCGGCCGACGACGAGCATCGTCGCGGCGGCGGCCGCTGCCGCTCCGGGGATCCCGGTGAACAGTCCGGCGTAGTCGGTGAGGAACAGCATCAGGACACCGGTCACGATCGACGTGCCGAGGGTCTGGGACACCCCCATCGTCGCGACGCCGAATCTCGTGTTGAAGTCCAGGGGGTAGGTCTTGCGTGCCATCGTGCGCTCCTTCGGGCTGTGGCTCGGGTGGATCGGGTGGATCGGGTGGGTCCCGATGGTCAGGAGGGGTCGCGGCGGCGCTGCAGTTCGGCGAGCTGCGCGGCGATCGAGGCGAGCACGTCGTCGGTGAAGATGCCGGGGGCGTACTGGGCGATCTGCCGGAGGGTCAGCCCGTTGAAGGCGTCGCTCTGCGGGGCATCCTCGGGCACGAAGGCGCGGAGGAGCTCCGCCGCATCCGGGTCGGCGGCGAGGATCCCAACCGGAGTGTCGAGGCCGAGCCGGTCGGGCGCGTCCGACGAGCTGCCGGCGACTGGCTGATAGCCGTCGGCGGGTTCGACGTCGCTCGCGGCGACGTAGCCCCGGACGACGCCCACGTCGTCGAGCCCTTGCGTCAGTTCGAACTCAGCACGGAGTCGGATGTCGTCCGACGAGGCGCCGATCTCGACGTCGAACCAGCCGGGTTCCACGATCCACCGGCGCTCGAGCCCGAGGAACGCGAGCTGGTCGGTGCGAATCGTGAACGTGACGCGTGCGCTCTCTCCTGCGTCCAGGTGGATGCGACGGAAGCCGGCGAGCTCCTTGACCGGTCGCACGACGCTCGCGACCCGGTCCGCCACGTAGAGCTGGACGACCTCGTCGCCGTCGCGTGCCCCGGTGTTGGTCACGACGCACGACACCGTCACGACGTCGTCGCCGACCTCGACGGTCGGTGCGTCGTACGCGAACTCGGTGTAGGACAGGCCATGACCGAACGGGAAGAGCGGCTTCCCCGTCCCGTCGACGTATTCGGTGGGGTTCCAGATGCTGACGGCGCGCCCCGCGTATCCGGAGCCCCGAGGGTGTGCGTAATAGTTCGGGATCTGGCCTTCGTCCCGCACCGCGGTGATGGGCAGTTTTCCGCCCGGGTTCGCGGCGCCGAACAATGCGTCGGCGATCGCGATGCCTCCACCCTGTCCGGGGTGCCACGCCTGGATGATCGCGGGGACGTGCTCGGCGATCCACGGCTCCGAGAGCGGCCGGGCGGCGACATGCACGATGACGACCGGCGTTCCTGTCGCGTGCACCGCGCGGACGAGATCCGCCTGCACCCCGGTCAACCCGACGTGCATCGTGTCGAGACCTTCCCCGGTCGTGCACGTCTCGACGCCCCAGCCGTCCTTGCCGCCGACGACGAGCACGGCGACGTCCGCGGCGCGGGCGGCGGCGATCGCCTCCTCGAAACCCACCGTGTCGTCGCCCGTGAGTTCGCAGCCGCGCGCGAAGGTGACCTCGGCTGACGGTGCCGCTTCACGGATGGCCTCGAGGATGCTCCGCGCCGACGGGTAGAGCTCGCGGAAGCGCGCGTCGAGTTCCGCCGCGGTCGGCCTCGACGACGGGTCGCCGACGGTGAGGGCCACCCCCTGCTGCCCGCTCGCGACACCGGTGCGCAGTTCGACGGCCGCCGGATAGGAGTACGAGCCGAAGAGCGGCCGCACCGTGTCGGCGTTGGGCCCGATGACGGCGATGCGGCCGGTCGGCGCGAGCGGGAGCACGGAGCCGTCGTTGCGGAGCAGCACGAGGGATTTGGCGGCGAGTTCGATGGCGAGGTCGTCGTCGCTCGCGCGACCGGTGAGCGCGGCGATGCGCTCTCGATCGGGCAGCGGGCGCTCGAAGAGGCCGAGTCGGAACTTCAAGCGCAGGACGCGAGCGACTGCGGCATCCACGACCGCTTCGTCGAGGGATCCGTCGGCCACCGCGCCTGCGAGGGCGGCGTAGGAGGCGAAGTCGGGCGCCTCGACGTCGAGACCGGCGATGAGCGCCGCGCGTCCGGCGTCGACGGCGCTGCCGGCGGTCGCGTAGGGGTGGCGGAGCTGCTGGACGGCGCCGTAGTCCGAGATCGTGACGCCGTCGAAGCCGAGCTCGTCGCGAAGGAGACCGGTGAGGATGTCGCGGTTCGCGGCGACGGGGACGCCGTCGATCGTCGAGTAGGAGTTCATGACGCACGCGAGCCCTGCCTCGACGATCGCCGCGGCGAACGGCTTGGCATACACCTCACGCAGCTCCCGCCACGCGAGGTGGGTCGCCGCCATGTTGAGCCCACCGAGGCTCATCGCGTAGCCGAGGAAGTGCTTGGCGGTCGCGGCCACGCCCGACGACAGGTCGTTGCCCTGGAGCCCCCGCACGTAGGCGACGCCCATCGCGGCGGCGAGCGTCGGGTCCTCGCCGTAGGTCTCGCCGATGCGGCCCCAGCGCGGGTCCCGCGCGATGTCGAGCACGGGCGAGAACGCGAGGTGGACGCCCATCGCGGCGAGCTGTGCACCCGTGATCTCCGCCATCCGCTCGACCCGCTCGGGATCCCAGGTCGCGGCGAGGGCGATCGCGCCGGGGAAGTTGGTGCCGCCGACGAGCATCGGCCCGCTCAGCGCCTCCTGGTGCACAAGCGCCGGGATGCCATGCCCGGTCGCCGCCATGACGCGCTCCTGCGCGTGCTCGATCGTCGCGAGGTTGTCGTCGACGGTGTCGCCGGAGACGAGCAGCGAGACGTGCCCCACTCCCCGGTCGAGTTGCGCGTCGTGCTCGGCGGCGGGCATGACTCCCGGGAAGAAGGTCCCGAGTTGCGCGAGCTTCTCTTCGAGCGACATCCGGCTCAGAAGGTCGGCGACGCGCGACTCGATCGGCGCCTGGGCGTCGCGGTAGGGCGCGCTCGACATGACGGGACCTCCTCCTCGCGGTTGAAAACTAAACCAACACAGTTTTCACCCGATCTGTCAAGTCGCGTCGGCGTGTCATGCTGAAAGAAACTTGTCTGCACTCAGTTCTTCTGCTTCCATGTGTCGAGTGGAGACGACTCAGAAGCGGTACGCGAAGACTGCTGAACGCCGGCGTCAGATCGCGCTCGCGGCGCTCGAGGTCGTCAGGGAGAAGGGTCACCGGGGTCTGACCACCGCGGAGGTCGCGCGCCGCGCCGGCCTCAAGGAACCCGCGATGCTCTACCACTTCCCGTCCCGCGACCACCTCCTCGTCGCCGCCCTCGAGATCAGCGAGGAGCAGGGCATCCCACCGTTCGACGTGCTCGAGGAGGCGGACGACGCGCTCGACACGCTCGTCGATGTCTTCGTCAGCCGCCAGACCGAGGATTGGCGCGTGCGACTGAGCGTGGTGCTCGCCGCCGCCGCGGAGGACCCCGAGCACCCTGCTCACAACTACTTCCGGCGACACTACGAGCTCACGATCGACGGGCTCGCGAAGCTCGTGCGGCTATGTCAGGAGGCGGGCGTCGCCCACGCCGAGATCGACCCGGTGACGACCGCGCGTCAGCTCGCCGGCGTCTGGGACGGCCTGCAGGCGCAATGGCTCGTCACCCAGGACTTCGATCTCGTCGAAGCCATCCGCGACGCCTTCCGGAAGATCACCGGGCAGCCCGTCGTCGAGGTCAAGCAGGCGATCGACGCGCTCATCGCCCAAGTCTGAGCGTCACGGAATGCGCCGGCTCGAGGTGATCTGCAACCCGATCGACCTCCCCTACCGTTACCAGGACTTCGGCCGCGGCCCGATCCGGGCGGTGTTCCGCGAGGCCGCGGACCCGTCGATCGTGCGGTTTCGCGAGCGGTTCTACCTGTTCGCGTCCATGACGGGCGGGTTCTTCCACTCCGCCGATCTGACGAGCTGGGAGTTCGTCCCGGCTCCGTGGCTTCCGGCCGGGGATTACGCCCCGGACGCCCGCGTGATCGACGACCGACTCATGGTCACCGCCTCACGCCGTCGGTCGGGTTCGCCCGTGTTCCGCTCCAGCGACCCGCTCGGCGCCGGCTTCGAGCAGATGGGCGAGAGCACGTTCCCCTACTGGGATCCGAATCTCTTCGAAGATCACGACGGCCGCGTCTTCCTGTATTGGGGCTGCTCCAACACGGAACCCCTCAAGGGCGTCGAGGTCGACGCCGAACTGCGGCCGCTCGGTGAGCCCCGCGACCTCCTCGCCGGAGATCCGGAGCATCGCGGATGGGAGCGACCCGGTGAGTCGAACGTCACCGTCGCGCCGTCCACCCTCGTCGAGAAGGCGACGTCGAGACTCTTCGGCACGCACAGCCGGACTCCCTACGTCGAAGGCGCCTGGCTCACCGAGCGCGACGGGACGTACTACCTCCAGTACGCGGCTCCCGGCACCGAGTTCAACTCGTACGCCGACGGCTACGCCACGGGCCCCACCCCGCTCGGTCCGTTCACGTACTCCCCCGACAGCCCGTTCTCGTCGAAGCCCGGTGGGTTCATCACCGGCGCGGGCCACGGCAGCACCTTCCAGGACGCGTTCGGCAACTGGTGGCATGCCGCGACGATGCGGGTCTCCGTCAACCACCACTTCGAGCGGAGGATCGGGCTGTTCCCCGCCGGTTTCGACGACAACGGGGTGCTGTTCTGCAATCAGCAGTTCGGCGACTACCCCTTGCGCGTGCCCGACGGGCCGGCGGACCCGTGGACGGACTTCTCGACCGGGTGGATGCTCCAGTCCTTCCGCGCAGCCGCGACCGCGACGTCGTCGCTGCCCGGGCACGGCCCCGAGCTCGCGGTCGACGAGGACATCCGCACCTGGTGGGCCGCGGGAGCACGCGCCCCCGACGAATCCCTCACGATCGACCTCGACCGGCCTCGCGAGGTGCACGCCATCCAGGTCAACACCGCCGACCACGACGCGACGCGCCACGCACCGAGGCGACCCCTCCGTGACCCGGAGCGCTCGCGTGCGGCGTTTCGGTCAGTCCTCGCGACCGACCACCCGCAGCGGTACCGCCTCGAGACCTCCGCCGACGGCGCCGAGTGGTCGACGATCCACGACGGTGCGCAGGACTCGACCGACGCACCGCACCGACTCGTGGTGCTGGAATCCCCGCTGCGGATCAGGTACGTCCGCCTCGTGGCGCTCGAGACCCCGTGGAACACCACGTTCGCGGTCAGCGGGGTGCGGGTGTTCGGGCACGACTCGCATCCGGCACCCGCACCGACGACGATCACAACCGCCGAGCTGCTCGAGCCCCGCACCGCGCTCATCCGCTGGGCACCCGTGCCCGACGCAGACGGCTACCTCGTGCGCTACGGACGACGCCAAGAGCGGCTCTACCACTCCTGGCAGGTCTGGGACGGAACCGAGCTCACGCTGCCGACACTCAACGCCGGCCACACGTACTGGGTCGCGGTCGATAGCTACAACGCCGGTGGTGTCACTGCGGGAGTACCTCGGCGCGTCCCCGGCTAGTTATAACACTGACGGAGGTTGTTGACAGTCGGGTCTTCCTGATGGGAAGGAAGATCCCATGTCATCGACGAGCACAGCATCGGCCGAGCGGGAGCTCGAGCGCCGTGCGAAGCACAAGCTCGCCGTGCTGCGGCATGCCGAGGAAGTCAGCGGTTCTGTAGCGGCGACCTGCCGCTATTACGGGATTACGAGAACCTGCTTCTATAAGTGGCGCAAGCGCTACGAGCAGGAGGGCTTCGAGGGACTGAAGGATCGCTCCAGCGTTCCGCACCGCTCTCCGAACGCGACCAGCCCGGAGGTGATCGAGAAGATCTTGTGGTTGCGCCGGCAGTATCACTTCGGCCCGCACAAGATCGCGATGTATCTCCAGCGCTATCACGAGATCAGGATCAGCCCGTCCGGGGTCTGGCGGATCCTGAACAAGGTCGGGCTGAGCCGGCTGCCGGCCTCGCAGCGCTACAAGCGCAAGGAGACGAGGTGGAAACGTTACGAGAAGCAGCGCCCAGGGCATCAGCTGCAGGTCGACGTGAAGTTCATCGAGCCACTCGGGCAGACCGGCCGCAAGAAGCGCTACTACCAGTACACGGCGATCGACGACTGCACCAGGCTGCGGGTACTGCGCGCTCACCCCAACCACGACCAGCAGACCGCCATCCGGTTCATCGACCATGTGCTCTCGAAGTTGCCGTTCCAGGTCGAGCAGGTCCCGACCGACAACGGCCACGAGTTCGGGCAAGCCTTCCACTGGCACCTCATCGACAAGGGCATCGGCCACATCCGGA
This sequence comes from Microbacteriaceae bacterium, assembly GCA_003852775.1. Taxonomy (GTDB): domain Bacteria; phylum Actinomycetota; class Actinomycetes; order Actinomycetales; family Microbacteriaceae; genus Homoserinibacter. Next base: position 17,099 of record RDDZ01000107.1, read on the forward strand.
TCAAACCTGCGACTCCGCGCCTCAACGGCAAGGTCGAGCGATCTCACCGGATCGACTCCGAGGAGTTCTACCGGCTCCTGGAAGGCCAGGTCATCGACGACGTCGGCCTGTTCAACGACCGACTCCAACAGTGGGAGGACTACTACAACTACGATCGACCCCACGGCGCCCTCAGCGGGCAAACCCCTTACGAACGCCTCAAGCAGAAAACCCAAGACCCACTGTCATAGGCCTCCGTCAGTTCCACACCTAGTGCTGAGGTGTGCAGGCACCGCGAGCGTAGCCCCGCCGAGGGCGGGACGGACGTTGAAGGGAGTGGCTCCCCGGCTTGGACTCGAACCAAGAACCTATCGGTTAACAGCCGATTGCTCTGCCAATTGAGCTACCGAGGATCGCTGCGAAAAACAGCTTCGCTAGCTTAGCAAAGCTTCGGGGGTGCTCTTGACCACGCACGTCGGTGAGGGCGTCACCGTGGTGCCGAGGAGCACCGGGATGCCGTCCTCGCCGAGCCGGAAGGTGGCGACCTCGCCCGAGAGCTGGTTGGCGACGTGCAGCTGCCCGCCGTCGACGAGCAGGTGCCTCGGCCAGCGACCGCCCGACGGCACCGAGGCGAGGGCGCGCGCCCCGTCGTCCTCGAGCGCGACGACCGCGATCCGGTCGGCGCCGCGGATGCCCGCATACAGGAAGCGGCCGTCGTCGCTCACGCCGAGCGCGGCCGCCTGGTCGTCGCCGTGCGTCGCCCCCGGGAGGGCGAGGATCTGCACGATCTCGAACTCGTGACCCGCGGGGTCGAGCACGAGCAGCTCGCAGCTCCACTCCCCCAGCAGCACGAGCCCGCCGGATGGCAGCGCGTGGAGGTCGCGGGGCCCCGTGCCGGGGGGCAGCGCGAGCGAGTCGACGCGATCGAGGAGGCCGTCGTCCCTGCGGGCGTGCACGTGCATGCGGTCGGCACCGAGGTCGAGCGTGAGCACTCGACCGTCGGGCAGCACGTGCACGTGGTGCGCGTGGGGGCCGTCCTGCGCCGGGAGCGGACCGGAGCCCGTGCCGTCGAGGCGCTGCACCGGAGCGGGCTCCCCCGCGCGCGCGACCACCACGGCCCCGTCTCCGTAGCAGGCGACCGCGACCGTGTCGTCGTCGAGGAAGGCCGCGTGGCACGGGTGGACGCCGCCGAGCGCGGTCACGCCGTCGGCCCGCCAGCCGTCGCCCTCCCGCGCGAACCAGGCGAGGGCCCCCTCACCCTCGAGGGCCGCCACGAGGCGGTCGCCGCGCACCGCGAGCCACGACGGCGACGCCGCCACGGGTCCGTCGGCGATGAGCGACAGGGGCGAGTCGGGAGCGGACACCGCGGCCGCGATACCCCGGGCGGTTCCGCCCATGTCGGGGCCGTAGGCGCCGATGAGGAGGCGCGTCACGCGTGCAACCTCGCGAGCGTGCGCGTGTAGTCGTGGAGCGGGTTCGCGAGCACGTCGTCGACCGCTCCATAGCCGACGATGAGCCCCGCGTGGAGCACGGCGATGCGGTCGACGATCGTGCGCAGCTCGCGCAAGTCGTGGCCGACGATGAGGGCGCTGAAGCCGAGCTCCTTCTGCAGCTCGGCGACCACCTGCAGGATGGGGCCGCGCACGAGCACGTCGACGCCCATCGTCGGATCGTCCGCCACGAGGAGCTCGGGCTCGAGCACGAGGGCCCGCGCGAGGGCGATGCGCTGGCGCTGGCCGCGGCTCAGCTCGTGCGGGAACTTCTCCATGACCGAGAGCGGCAGACGGACGGCGTCGATGAGCGTCGCGACCGCTGTGCCCGCCTCCACGCGGTCGAAGTCCTTGTCGCGTTGGAAGATCGGCTCCGCGACGTTCTCGCCGACCGTGAAGTGGGGGCGCAGCGACGATCCCCCGTCCTGCGGCAGGTAGCCGATGCGCAGCGCGAGGCGGTCGCGGGCGCGCTGACCCGCCCCGCGGATGTCGTGGCCGAGCACCGCGAGCTGCCCGCCGCGGATCTCGGGGGCCTCGCCCTCCCCCGGCGCCGACTGCGCGGCGATCGCACGCGCGAGCGTCGTCTTGCCGGACCCCGCCTCGCCGATGAGCCCGAGCGTCTCGCCCGCGGCGAGCTGGAAGGAGACGCCGTTGATCGCCGGCGCCTCGTCGCGGCCGTAGCCGAGGGTGAGGTCGTCGGCGAGCACCGCCGCGTCTGTGACCGGGCGACGGCTCATCCGGCCTCCCTCTGCAGGGCGGCGAGGGCCTCGCGGCGGCGCGCCTGCTCGTCCGGGTCGGGCACCGGGAGGGAGGCCAGCAGCCGGCGCGTGTACGGGTCCTGCGGGGCGCCCAGCACGCGGTCGGTCGGGCCCTCCTCGGCGATCTCACCGCGGTGCAGCACGACGACGCGGTGGGCGACCCGGTCGACGACGGCGAGGTCGTGCGTGATGAAGAGCGAGGCGAAGCCGAAGCGCTCCTGCAGCTCCTCGAAGAGCTCGAGCACGCGCGCCTGCACCGAGACGTCGAGCGCGCTCGTGGGCTCGTCGGCGATGAGCAGCTTCGGGTCGAGCGCGAGGGCGCGGGCGAGGCTCGCGCGCTGGCGCTGACCGCCCGACAGCTCGTGCGGGTAGCGGTCGCCGTAGGCGCCGCCGAGCTGGACGGCGTCGAGCAGCTCGTCGACGCGGTCGCGCCCGTCGGCCGCCGAGCTCGCGAGACCGTGCACGATGAGCGGCTCCGCGACGCACTCGGCGATCGTCAGCAGCGGATTGAAGCTCGTGGCCGGGTCCTGGAAGACGAAGCCGAGCTCGCGGCGCTTCGCACGGAACTCGCGCTCCTTGACGCCCCGCATCTCGGTACCGAGCACGCGCAGCGAGCCGCCCGTGACGGGGGCGAGGCCCGCGATCGCCCGGCCGATGGTGGTCTTGCCGGAGCCCGACTCGCCCACGAGGCCGACGACCTCGCCGAGGCCGATCCGGAGGTCGACGCCGTGCACGGCGCGGAACGGCTTCTTGCCGAGCCGGCCGGGGTACTCGATCTCGAGCCCCGTCGCCTCGACGACGGCCTCCGCGGCGGCGCTCTCGGGTGCCGCGCGCTCGACGAGCTCGACGCGCGGCACGGCCGCGAGCAGCTTCTTCGTGTACTCGTGCTTCGGCGCGGCGAAGAGCTCGCGCACGGGGGCGGTCTCGACGACCTCGCCGAGGTACATGACGGCCACACGGTCGGCGAGGTCCGCCACGACGCCCATGTTGTGGGTGATGAGCACGATCGCGGTGCCGTACTCGTCGCGGAGGCGCCGCAGCAGGTCCAGGATCTCCGCCTGCACGGTCACGTCGAGGGCGGTCGTCGGCTCGTCGGCGATGAGCACCGAGGCGTCGAGGGCGAGCGCCATCGCGATGACGATGCGCTGCTTCTGGCCGCCGGAGAACTGGTGCGGGTAGTCGTCGACGCGGCGCTCGGGCTCCGGGATGCCGACCTTGCGCAGCATGTCGATCGCACGCTCGCGCGCCTGCTTCTTCGTGTACTTCCCGTGAGCGCGGAGCCCCTCCGCGATCTGCCAGCCGACCGTGTAGACGGGGTTGAGGGCCGTCGACGGCTCCTGGAAGATCATCGCGGCCTGCGTGCCGCGGAGCTGGCGCAGGCGCGCGGCGTCGAGCCGCACGACGTCCTCGCCGCCGACGAGCACGGCGCCCTTGACGGTCGCCGTCTCGGGCAGGAGCCGCAGGATGCTGCGCGAGGTCACGGTCTTGCCGGATCCGGACTCGCCGACGATCGCGAGCACCTCGCCGGGCGCGACCTGCAGGTCGACGCCGCGCACCGCCTCGACGGTGCCGCCGTCGGTGTCGAAGCTCACCCGCAGCCCGCGGATGTCGACAGCCGTGTCGTGAGTCGCCATCAGACCACGTCCCCCATCTCCTCGCGGGCCACGGGCTTCTCCGCGGCCACCGCCTGCGCGGGCGTCTTGGCCGGCTTGCGGCGGGCGCGGAGGCGCGGGTCGGCGAGGTCGTTGAGGCTCTCGCCCACGAGCGTGATGCCGAGCACGACGAGCACGATCGCGAGACCCGGGAAGATCGACGTCCACCAGATGCCGCTCGTGACGTCCGAGAGCGACTTGTTGAGGTCGTAGCCCCACTCGGCCGCGGCGCTCGGCTCGATGCCGAAGCCGAGGAAGCCGAGGCCCGCGAGGGTGAGGATCGCCTCCGAGCTGTTGAGCGTGATCACGAGCGGGAGCGTCCGCGTCGAGTTGCGCAGCACGTGTCGGAACATGATGCGGCGGTTGCTCGCGCCGATGACGCGCGCCGACTCGACGAACGCCTCCGACTTCACGCGCACGACCTCGGCGCGCACGACGCGCAGGTACTGCGGGATGAACACGACGGTGATCGAGATCGCCGCCGCCAGGATGCCGCCCCAGAGGCTCGACTGGCCGCCCGAGATGACGATGGCCGCGACGATCGCGAGCAGCAGGCTCGGGAACGCGTAGATCGCGTCCGCGATGACGATCGTGACGCGGTCGAACCAGCCGCCGATGTAACCCGACAGCAGGCCGAGCGCGATGCCGATGAAGACCGACAGCACGATCGCGACGAGGATCACGAGCAGGGCGGTCTGCGCGCCCCAGATGACGCGCGAGAGCACGTCGTAGCCGCCGACGGTCGTGCCGAGCAGGTGGTCGGGGCCGGGCGGCTGCTGGGCGCCGAACAGGCCGTCCGGACCGCGCAGCTGGTTGTAGCCGTAGGGCGCGACGAAGGGCGCGAAGATCGCGACGAGCACGAAGACGCTCGTGATGACGAGGCCGACGACGAGCATGCCGCGCTGGAGCCCGACGCTCTGCCGCAGCTGCTGCAGCACAGGCAGACGGTTCCACCACCTCGGCCGCACGCGCGCCGCCTTCTCCGGGGTCCGGGTCTCTGTGCTCATCAGTACCTCACCCGCGGGTCGAGGATCGCAGCGATCAGGTCGACGATGAAGTTGGTGAGGGCGACGATGACGGCGAGGAGCGCCACGATGCCCTGGACGGCCACGAAGTCGCGCTTGGCGAGGTACTCGGCGAGCTGGAAGCCGAGGCCCTTCCACTCGAACGTCGTCTCGGTGAGCACGGCGCCGCCGAGCAGCATCGCGATCTGCAGACCGATGACCGTGATGATCGGAACGAGGGCCGGCTTGAGCGCGTGGCGCCGCACGAGGCGGTACTCGCGCACACCGCGCGAGCGCGCCGCGTCGACGTAGTCGCGCGAGAGCGTCCCGATGACGTTGGTGCGCACGAGGCGCAGGAAGACGCCCGCCGTGAGAAGGCCGAGCGCGAGCGCCGGGAGCACCGCGTGGGTGAGCACGTCGGTGATGGCGGACGAGCTGCCCGTGCGGATGGCGTCGATGAGGTAGATGCCCGTCGGGTCGTCGAGCTGCTGGAGCCGGAGCTCCGTGCGCGTCGACGCGCGGCCGGCGACGGGGAGCGCCTTGAGCCAGACCGCGAAGATCAGCTTGAGCACGAGACCCGCGAAGAACACGGGGGTCGCGTAGCAGAGGATCGCGAAGATGCGCAGGGCCGCGTCGCCCCAGCGGTCGCGGAAGTAGGCGGCGACCATGCCGAGCGGGATGCCCACGATGAACGCGACGATGAGGGCGTAGATCGCGAGCTCGAGCGTCGCCGAGCCGTAGGTCAGGAGGATCTCGGTGACCGGGCGGCCGTCGGAGATCGAGCTTCCGAAGTTCCCGGTGAAGACGTTCGCGAGGTACTCGAGGTACTGCACGAAGAGCGGCCGGTCGTAGCCGGCGGCGTGGATGCGCTCGGCGAGCTGCTCGGGCGAGAGGCGGTCGCCGAGCGACGCCGTGATGGGGTCTCCCGTCAGCCGCATGAGGAAGAAGACGAGGCTGACGAGGATGAAGATCGTCGGGAAGATCAGCAGGAAGCGGACCAGGAGATACCGCCAGAAGCCTCCGCCTCTGGCCTTCCGGATGCCCGCGGTGGCGCCGGGAGGCGCGTCCGGGGCGGTGACCGTCGTCATGTGTGTCGTGTGTCCCTCTCGACGCGGAGAACGGGGCGGCCAGCGAGTGGCCGCCCCGTTCACACTGCGGACGTGTCCGGCTTCGCTCAGCCCTTGGTCAGGGTACCGAAGCGGAACTTGAAGGAGCCATCGAGCACGGCGCCCGAGACGTCCTTGCCGGTGATCGCGACCTGCGCGCCCTGCAGCAGCGGCAGGGTCGACAGGTCGGCCGCGACCTTGGCCTGGATCTCCTCAATGAGCGCGGTGCGCGCATCGTGGTCGACCTCGGTCTGCTGCTTCACGATGAGGGCGTCGACCTCGGCGTTGCTGTAGTGGTTCCCGAGGAAGTTGTCCGTCGCGAAGAACGGCGTGAGGTAGTTGTCCGCGTCCGAGTAGTCCGGGAACCAGCCGAGCTGGTACAGCGGGTACAGGTCGGCGGTGCGGTCCTTCGCGTACTGCGTCCACTCGGTCGCGTTCAGGTTCACCGTGAACAGGCCGCTCGCGTCGAGCTGGTCCTTGATGAGCGCGTACTCATCGGCGGACGACTCGCCGTAGTGGTCCGGGTTGTACTGCAGGTTGATCGCGACCGGGGTCGCGATGCCGGCGGCGTCGAGGATCTCCTTGGCCTTGTCGACGTCACCGTCGCCGTAGAGGTCCTTGAGCACCTCGGTGGCGCCGGTGAGGCCCTGCGGGACGTAGGAGAAGAGCGGCGTGTAGGTGTCCTTGTAGACCTGCGTCGCGATCTCCTGGCGGTCGACCGTCGCGGCGATCGCCTGGCGCACGGCGAGGGCCTTGGCCGGGTCGGCCTCGGGCGTCGTCGCGCCGAAGGGCTGCGTGTTGAAGTTGAACACGATGTAGCGGATCTCGCCACCGGGGCCGTCCACCACGTTCACCGAGTCCTGCGAACGCAGGTCGGCGACGTCGGTCGCGGAGAGGCTGCGGTGGGCCACATCGATGTTGCCCTCCTGCACGTCGAGCTTGAGGTTCGACGCGTCGGTGTAGTACTTCAGCGTGACGCCCGCGTTCTTCGGGGCACCCAGCAGGCCCTGGTACGCCTCGTTCGGGGCGAACTGGATGAGCTCGTTGAACTTGTAGCTCGTGATCGTGTACGGGCCGGCGAAGGCCTCGCCCGCGACGATCTCGTCGTCCGGCGTGATCGCGTCGGCCGAGAAGACCTCCTCGTCGACGATCGGACCGGCGGGGCTCGAGAGCACCTGCGGGAAGGTCTGGTCGTTGCCGTTCTTGAGGTGGAACACGACGGTCAGCTCGTCGGGGGTCTCGATGCTGTCGATCGCGCCGAGCAGCGACCAGGGGCCGTTGTCGTCCGCGATCGCGAGCTGACGGTCGAAGCTGAACTTGACGTCCGAGGAGGTCAGGTCGTTGCCGTTGGCGAACTTGAGGCCCGACTTGAGGACGACCGTGTACTCGCCGTCGGCGGTGTACTCGGCCGACTCGGCGATGTCGGGCTCGACGTCCGAGGTGCCCGGCTTGGAGTTGAGCAGGAACGGGAACACCTGGTTCATGACGGCGAAGGAGCCGTTGTCGTACGACCCGGCCGGGTCGAGGAAGGTGACCTTGTCGGTCGTGCCGACGATGATGCTGTCGCCCTCGGAGCCGCCGTTGTCGCCGGAGTCCGAGGCGCACCCTGCGAGCACGAGCGCGGCGCTGACGGGCAGCGCGAGCGCGGCGAGCACGCGGGTCTTGTGAGAGACGGAAACCATGTCCGTGGACCTCATTTCTGAAATGTGAAAGGGCGGACGTCTGAGAAGACGCCCGACTATCAGGTCTATCACGGTGTCGAGGCTCCCTCGGACAACCGGGCAACCGGATCGCACGCAGTTAACGTTGGGGAAATGTTCTGTGCACGTTTCATGCGTGAGCGCACGGATCTTGCAGGATCCTGCAGAAATCGTCAGATCATTCGCCGCGCAGCTCGCGCCGCTCCGCCTCGAGGGCGACCGACTGCCGGCTGAGCGCCGCCTCGCGCTCGTGGTCACCCTCGGCGCGGGCGCGCTGCATCGCGCCGAGCAGCTCGCCCTTACGCCGCAGGAGGTCGCGGTCGACGAGCGAGGTGACCACCCCCCGGCAGTAGACGCCGACCATCTCGGCGCGCTCCGGGATGGGGGCGACGCCGAGCTGCGTCACGAGCGACTCGAACCCCGCCGGCACCTCCTCCTCGACCCGCTGCAGCCAGTCGGGCGCGTCGAGCTGGTCGAGGCGGGCGCGCACGGCGTCGCGCACGATCGCGAGCGTCGCGTTCGTGAAGCGCGCCTCGACGGCCTTGCCGACGAGGGGGGCGCCGACGAACTGCGGGTACTGCAGGATCGCCATGAGCGCGTCGCGCTCCATCCGCGTCACCGGATCGGTCGGCAGCTCGGTGAGGTTCGCCTGACGGGGACGCGGCTCCTCCGCGGGCTGTCCGTCGGGCCGGCGCTCGGCATCCGCGCGCGGGTCCGGGCGGCGGGTCGCCTTCGCCGCGCTCGCGACGGCGCGCGACACCTCGCCGGGGTCCATGCCGAGCCACCCGGCGAGGTTGCGCACGTAGCCGCCGCGCAACGCGGTGTCGCGGATGCCGGCCACGACGGGCGCGCCCGCCCGCAGCGCCGCGACACGGCCCTCGACCGTCTCAAGGTCGTGGCCGGCGAGGCTGCGGCGGATCATGAACTCGAACATGGGCTTCCGCTCGGAGATGAGCGTGCGGACGGCCGCGTCGCCGCGGTGGATGCGCAGGTCGCACGGGTCGAGCCCGCCGGGGGCGACGGCGACGAACGTCTGGGCGGCGAAGCGCTGCTCCTCCGCGAAGGCGCGGCTCGCCGCGCGCTGGCCCGCCTCGTCCGGGTCGAAGGTGAACACCACCTCGCCCGTCTGCGAGACCGCCGCGTTGTCGTGGTCGCCGAGCACACGTCGCACGACCTTGATGTGGTCGACGCCGAACGCCGTGCCGCACGTGGCGACCGCGGTCGTGACACCCGCGAGGTGGCAGGCCATGACGTCCGTGTAGCCCTCGACGATCACGACCTGCTTCTGCTTCGCCACATCGCGGCGCGCGAGGTCGAGACCGTAGAGCACCTGCGACTTGTGGAACACGAGCGTCTCGGGGGTGTTGAGGTACTTGGGGCCCTGATCGTCGTCGAAGAGCTTGCGCGCGCCGAACCCGACCGTCTGCCCCGTGACGTCGCGGATGGGCCAGATCACCCGGCCGCGGAAGCGGTCGTAGGTGTTGCCCCGCTCCCCCGTCGACAGCAGCCCCGCGGCCGTGAGCTCCTCGACCGTGAAACCCTGCTTCGTGAGCGCGTTCTTGAGCGCGTCGAAGGACTTGGGCGCGTAGCCGACGCCGAAGCGCTCGGCGGCGGCCTGGTCGAAGCCGCGGCCGCCGAGGAAGTCGCGACCCGGCTGCGCTCCGGGCTCGGCGAGCTGGGCGCGGAAGAACTGCTCGGCCGCCGCGTTCGCCGCGAGCAGGCGCGCGCGGTTGCCGTGGTCGGATGCGGCGGTGCCGCCGTCCTCGTAGTGGAGCTCGATGCCGACGCGCGCGGCCATGCGCTCGACGGCCTCCTGGAAGCTCACGTGGTCCATGCGCTGCAGGAAGGTGAAGACGTCGCCGTCCTCGCCGCAGCCGAAGCAGTGGTAGCGGCCGACGCCCGGTCGCACGTGGAAGCTCGGGCTGCGCTCCTCGTGGAAGGGGCAGAGCCCCTTGAGCGAGCCGACGCCCGCCGACTTGAGGGTCACGTAGTCGCCCACGATGTCGGCGATGTTCACCCGGGACCGGACCTCGTCGATGTCGCTTCGACGAATCAATCCGGGCATGTCAGTGATTCTAGGGAGCAGGTGCGACCCGCGCCGTGCTCAGTCCCCGTTCTCGGGTGCGACCGCGCTCGTACCCGAGAACGGCACGCGCGGCGGATTATCGCCGCGCCGAACTAACACAGCCTCTCGTGCCAGGCGTTCGCCGACGGGTCGGTGAGCGAGGCGACCTGGTCGACGATGACGCGCTTGCGGGCCGCGTCGTCGGGCGCCGCCGCGAAGTCGGCGGCAAAGCCCGCGTCGAGCTGCGAGGGGTCGGCCCACAGGGCGTCGGCGAGCTCCTTGAGGATGCGGCGCTGCTGCGCGTAGATCGGCTTGCGCGCGTTCGTCGACATGACGTTGGCCGCGACGATGCCCTTGAGCACCGCGATCTCGGCCTGCGTCTCGACCGGCACGACGACATCCGCGCCGAAGCGCGCGAGCGACGACTGCGGGTAGGCCTCGCGCGTCGCGCGCACGGCCTCGCCCGCGAAGCGTCCGATGAGCTGCGAGGTGAGGTTCTTGAGGCGCGCCTGGTCGCGGCGGGAGCCGTCCCACGAGTCCACCCAGTCGGGCAGGTTGTCGAGCCGGTCGAACGCGGCGATGAGCGTCTCGTGGTCGAGCTCGCCGCCGATCCACTCGACCATGCTGTCGACGAGCTCGTCGTGGTTGACGCGGGCCGACAGCGCGCGCACGTCGAGGTACCCCGTGATGATCGCGTCCTCCAGGTCGTGCACCGAGTAGGCGATGTCGTCGGAGAGGTCCATGACCTGCGCCTCGATGCAGCGCACGCGCGGCGGGGCGCCCGCGCGGAGCCAGGTGAAGGCCGGGGTGTCGTCGGCGTAGAAGCCGAATTTGCTGCGGCCGGACGGGTCGGGGATGCCCTCCTGCTCGGGCCACGGGTACTTGCAGCTCGCGTCGAGGCTCGCGCGGGTGAGGTTGAGGCCGTAGGCGCGGCCGTCGGCGTCGAACACCTTCGGCTCGAGGCGCGTCAGCAGGCGCAGGGTCTGCGCGTTGCCCTCGAAGCCCCCGATGTCGGCCGCCCAGTCGTTGAGCGCGCGCTCGCCGTTGTGGCCGTAGGGCGGATGCCCGAGGTCGTGGGCGAGGCACGCCGTGTCGACGACGTCGGGATCGAGACCGAGGTTGAGTGCGAGCTCGCGACCGACCTGCGCGACCTCGAGCGAGTGCGTGAGGCGGTTGCGCGCGAAGTCGAGCCCGGCGGTGGGGCTCAGCACCTGCGTCTTGACGGCGAGGCGCCGCAGGGCGCTCGAGTGCAGGATGCGCGCACGGTCGCGCGCGAAGTCGCTTCGTCTCGTCGAGTGCTCCTCGGGCAGCATCCGCTCGGCGTCGGCCTCGGAGTACCCCGGGGTCAGCTCACCCACCGCTCGTGTCCAGTTCCGCCTCCGTGAGCGCCACGCGGTGGGTCTCCTGGAGCTCGCGCGACTCGAGCCAGCGCTCGGGGAGCGCCGGCTGCTTGGGCGTGCCCGCACGGCCGCGCTGGCCCTCGGCGTCGGCGCCCGGGTACGGCTGATCGGGGTCGAGACGGCCGAGCAGCTCGTCGATCTCGGCGAGGCTCGACGACTGCGCGAGCGCGGCGCGCAGCTCCCCGCCGACGGCGTAGCCCTTGAAGTACCAGGCGACGTGCTTGCGGATGTCGCGGCACGCGCGGTTCTCGTCGCCGTCGAAGAACTCGACGAGCAGCTCCGCGTGGCGACGGAACGCGATCGCGACCTCGCCGAGCGTGGGCTCGGCCTTGTGCTCGCGCCCGGAGAAGGCGGCCGCGAGGTCGCCGAAGAGCCACGGGCGCCCGAGGCAGCCGCGGCCGACGACGACGCCGTCGCATCCGGTCTCGTCGACCATGCGGAGCGCGTCCGCCGCCGACCAGATGTCGCCGTTGCCGAGCACGGGGATGCTCGTGACCGTCTGCTTGAGGGTCGCGATGGCCGACCAGTCGGCGGTGCCCGAGTAGAAGTCGGCCGCGGTGCGGGCGTGCAGCGCGACGGCTGCCGCGCCCGCCCCCTCGGCGATGCGGCCCGCCTCGAGGTAGGTGAGGTGGTCGGCGTCGATGCCCTTGCGCATCTTGACCGTGAGGGGCAGCGGGCCGGCTGCCTTGACGGCCGCCTCCACGATGCCGCGGAAGAGGTCGAGCTTCCACGGGAGCGCCGCTCCCCCGCCCTTGCGCGTGACCTTGGGCACCGGGCAGCCGAAGTTGAGGTCGATGTGGTCCGCGCGGTCCTCGGCGACGAGCATCGTGACGGCCTCGGCCATCGTCTTCGGGTCGACGCCGTAGAGCTGGATCGAGCGGGGCGTCTCCGACTCGTGGTGCTTGATGAGGCGCATCGACTCGGGCGTGCGCTCGACGAGCGCGCGGCTCGTGATCATCTCGGAGACGTAGAGGCCGGCGCCGTACTCGCGGCAGAGGCGGCGGAAGGCCGTGTTCGTGATGCCCGCCATGGGCGCGAGCACGACCGGCACGTCGAGGCGGAGCGGGCCGATCGACAGCGCGGGGGCCGGGGGCGCGAATAGGGTGGACATCCTCTCGATTCTCTCAGATGACACCGTGAGGAGACCGGACGTGGGCGCGGGACGCGATCGCGTGGCGGCGGACGCCGCCGCACGCGGCATCGAGGTCGAGTTCGTCGAGCGGATGGCGGCGTCCTCCCTCGAGGAGGCCGCCGAGCTGCTCGGCATCACTCCCGCCGACATCGTGAAGTCGCTCGTCGTGAAGCGCAGCGACGGCACCTTCCTGTTCGCGGAGATCCCGGGCGACCGCGTGATCTCCTGGCCGAAGCTGCGCGCGCTCGTGGGCGTCAACAAGCTGCAGCTGCCCGACGCCTCCGTCGCCCTCGAGGCGACCGGCTACGAGCGCGGCACGATCACGCCCCTCGGGTCGACGACCGCGTGGCCCGTGTACGTGGACGAGCGCATCGTCGGACGCCGCGTGTCGATGGGCGCGGGCGAGCACGGCGTGAGCCTCTTCGTCGACGCCGACGCCCTCATCGCGGGCCTCGACGCGACGGTGGCCGATATCAGCGAGCCTGCTCCGGCGCGCTGACGCCCGTCGCCCCGAGTCCCGGGAGCTCGCAGACATCGCCCTCGCACGCGACGGCCTCGGGATCGCCGAGCGGGATGAGGCCGCTCACGACGCGGCTCCCGCGCCGGCCTTCTCCGCCGCGACCTGGCGCAGCACCTCGGCGAAGGTCGCCGACTCCTGGGCCCCCGAGACGCCGTACTTGCGGTCGATGACGAAGAACGGAACGCCCTGGATGCCGAACTCGCGCGCGACGGCCTGATCCTCGCGCACGTCGGCGAGGTGCTCGTCGGCCTCGAGCGAGCGGATGACGTCGTCGCGGTCGAAGCCGAGCTCGGCGGCGAGGTCGGCGAGGTCCTCGACGCGGCCCACGTGCCGTCCCTCCTCGAAGTAGGCCGCGAGCAGCCGCTCCTTCATCTCGAGCTGGCGGCCGCGGAGCTTCGCGTAGTGCAGGAGCTGGTGCGCCTTGACGGTGTTGGTGTGCTGGAGCGCGTCGTAGTCGTAGTTCAGACCGACGGAGGCCGCGATGCCCATCACGCGGTCGATCATCTGCTTCGCGGTCGACTCGGGGATGCCCTTGTGGTTGGCGAGGAACTCGACCTCGCTGCCCTCGAAGTCGACGGGCGTGTCGGGCGAGAGCTCGAAGGAGTGGTACTCGATCTCGACGGGGACGCCCGCCTCCGCGGCGCCCGCCTCGAAGCGGCGCTTGCCGATGAAGCACCACGGGCACGCGATGTCGGACCAGATGTCGATCTTGAGGGGTTCGGCCATGTGAAGCGTCAACCGCCCACGCGGTCGACGTATTCCCGCGCGGTCATGACGTCGCGAGCTCGCGCGCGCGGTGGATGCCCCGGCGGCGCGCACCCCGCTCGACCCACGCGAGGTAGGCGACCGTGAACACGAGCTGGATGATCGGCGCGAGCACCGTGCTGCCCTCCGACGTCATGACGGTCGTGCCGAGCACGCCGCTCGTGAGCAGCAGGAACGAGACGACGTTGTTGACGACGTGCAGGGCGATCGCCGCCTCGAGCCCGCCCGTGCGCCAGGTGACGACCGCGAAGCCGACGCCCATGACGGCGACCGAGAGCATCCCCCACAGCTCGTACTGGGTGTGACCGACCGTGAAGATGACGGTCGACACGACGATGCCCACCCACACCGGCCGCACCCACGCGCCGAGGGTCTGCATGATGAGCCCGCGGAACACGTACTCCTCCGCCGCCGACTGCAGCGGGACGAGCAGGAGGATGAGCACGACCGTGAGCGCGAACGCGCCCGCGTCGACGGGCACCGGTTCGAACGGCTCCCCGAATGCGAGCGGGAGGAACGAGATCGCGCTGTTGAGCACCGTGATCACGAGGGCGGGGACCGCGGCGCACCACAGCATCCACCGCCAGCGCAGCCGGAACGCCACCGAGTGCCGCAGGCCCACGGGCCGCAGGCCGACGCACAGCATCGCGAGCGGTACGCACGGCAGCATGATCGCGACCGAGGCGAGCAGGTAGGCGAGGCTCAGCGGGTTCGAGGTGTCGCTCAGGTGCGCGAGCAGCGCGTCCTGGTCGACGAGCAGGTCGAAGTCGACGTCGCCCGTCACGAAGGCGATCGCGAACCAGATGATCGCGACGACGACGGAGGCGACGAGGAAGAACACCGCGAACAGCGCGACCGCGACGAGCGGACGCCACCACGCGTACCGCGGATTCGCGCGGTAGAGGCGGTGGTACTCGGCGGGGTCCTCGACGGGCGGCCGCACGGGGGGCATCGCCGGCGGCTGCCACGCCGCAGGCGGCACCTGAGGCGCGGGCGGCGCACCGTACGCGGGCCCCTCGAAGCTCATCAGGCCCCGCGGAGACGCTCGGCGAGGTAGCCGTGGAGACGATCGAGCGAGACGCGCTCCTGCGCCATCGTGTCGCGCTCGCGCACCGTGACCGCCTTGTCCTCGAGCGTGTCGAAGTCGACGGTGACGGCGAACGGCGTGCCGATCTCGTCCTGGCGGCGGTAGCGGCGTCCGATGGCGCCCGCGTCGTCGAACTCGATCATCCAGCTCTCACGGAGCTCGGCGGCGAGCTCGCGCGCCACGGGCGAGAGCTGCTCGTTGCGCGAGAGCGGGAGCACGGCGACCTTGACGGGCGCGAGGCGACGGTCGAGACGCAGCACCGTGCGGGTGTCGACGCCGCCCTTCGCGTTGGGCGCCTCGTCCTCGTGGTAGGCGTCGATGAGGAACGCCATGAGGGCGCGCGTGAGACCGAACGCCGGCTCGATCACGTAGGGGATCCAGCGCTCGCCCGTGGTCTGGTCGAAGTACGACAGGTCCTTGCCGGAGTGCTCGGAGTGCGTCTTGAGGTCGAAGTCGGTGCGGTTCGCGATGCCCATGAGCTCGCCCCACTCGCCCGAGGCGAAGTTGAAGCGGTACTCGACGTCGACGGTGCGCTTCGAGTAGTGGCTGAGCTTCTCCTTGGGGTGCTCGTAGAAGCGCAGGTTCTCCTCGCGGATGCCGAGGTCGCGGTACCAGCCGTAGGACGCGTCGATCCAGTACTGGTGCCACTCCTCGTCCGTGCCGGGCTGGACGAAGAACTCCATCTCCATCTGCTCGAACTCGCGCGTGCGGAAGATGAAGTTGCCGGGGGTGATCTCGTTGCGGAAGCTCTTGCCGATCTGGGCGATGCCGAACGGGGGCTTCATGCGCGCGCTCGAGAGCACGTTGGCGAAGTTGACGAAGATGCCCTGGGCCGTCTCGGGGCGCAGGTAGTGCAGACCCTCCTCGTCGTCCACGGGGCCGAGGAAGGTCTTGAGGAGGCCGGAGAAGGCGCGCGGCTCGGTCCACTGCCCGCGCGTGCCGCAGTTGTCGCACACGATGTCGGCGAGGCCGTTCTCGGGCGCGCGGCCCTTCTTCTCCTCGTAGGACTCGAGGAGGTGGTCCTCGCGGTAGCGCTTGTGGCAGTTGAGGCACTCGATGAGCGGGTCGGAGAACACCTCGACGTGGCCGGAGGCCTCCCACACCTGGCGGGGCAGGATGACCGACGAGTCGATGCCGACGATGTCGTCACGGCGCTGCACCATGAACTTCCACCACTCGCGCTTGATGTTCTCCTTGAGCGCGGTGCCGAGGGGGCCGTAGTCCCACGCCGAGCGCGAACCGCCGTAGATCTCACCCGCCTGGTAGACGAAGCCTCGGCGCTTGGCGAGGGAGATGACCTGGTCGAGAGGGTTGGGCGACGCCACGGGGAGCTCCTGTTGATCGGGCCGCGCCGGCTTGCGCGGTGCGAGTTGCGAACCTCCAGCCTACCGACCCCGGCGCGTCGTCAGGCGCGCGCCCGCACCCCGTGCACCGCCCGCACGATCGCCTCGACGTCCTCCTGCGTGTTCCACAGGTGGAACGACGCGCGCGCTCGTCCGGCGCGGCCGGAGATCCGGATGCCGGCTGCGGCCATCGCGGCGAGCTGCTCCCCGTCGGGGTCGGGCCACGACACGATCGCCTGGCGCTGCGACGGCAGCCCGAGCTCGGCGCACAGCAGCTCGCCGAGGCCGGCGGCGCGCTCCCAGACCTCGGCGATGTCGAGCTCCGCGAAGAGGCCGATCGACTGCTCGGCGCCGATCCACGCCTGCCACGCGGGTGAGACGTCGAAGCGGCGCGCATCGGCGGCGAGCGTGATGTCGTGGCCGTAGCAGCTCTGCCACACCTCCTGACCGGCGTACCACCCGCCCTGCACGGGGCGCAGGAGCGCGTCGGTCGCCTCCCCCACTGTCAGGAAGCTCACACCGCGCGGCGAGCAGAGCCACTTATAGGCGTGGCACACGGTGATGTCGAAGTCGCCCGCGCTCACGGGGAGCACGCCCGTTGCCTGGGTGGTGTCGCAGAAGGTGAGCGCGCCGTGCCGCGCGGCGGCCTCGCGGATCGCCGCGGCATCCGCGACGACGCCCGTCGCCGACTGCACGAGCGAGAACACGACGAGGAACGTGTCGTCGGTGATGCTGTCGGCGAGCGCCTCGAGAGCGACGGCGCGCACGTTCGCACCGGGTCGCTCGGCGAACGGGGCGATGAGCGATGAGAAGTCCCGCTCGGCGATGAGCACCTCGGCGCCCGCGGGGACGGAGGCCGCGACGACGGAGGCCTGCACGGAGGTCTGCGAGCCGATCGCGACACGACCCGGGTCGACGCCGACGAGGCGCGCGTAGGAGGCGCGCGTGCGCTCGATGACGGGGTCGTAGCCCTGCGGATCGCGGTCGGCCCGCGCCCAGGCGTCGAGGTCGGCGCGCAGCGCCTCGACCGCGCGGCGGGGCGGGATGCCGATGGAGGCGGTCGCGACGTAGCCGCGCGGCTCGCCGAACTCGGCGATCGCCGCCGCGAGCTCGCGCGAGGGCGCGGTGCGGATGGTCACCCCTCCAGCGTGAGTGCCCATCATCTATCGCACAAGGTCATGTCTCGGATGGCATCCATTCGCTAGCGTTATGGAATGGACGTCGACGTCGACCTGCAGACCGTGCGCATCGTCCGGGCCATCGCCGAGCACGGGTCGATCAGCCGGGCCGCGCGGGCGCTCGGCTACAGCCAGCCGGCCGTGAGCCAGCACCTGCGCCGCGCGGAGCAGCGCCTCGGCGTGCCGCTCGTCGTGCGTGCCGGGCGCGGCGTGCGCCTCACCGAGCCCGGCACGGTGCTCGCCCGCCACGCGCAGTCGATCGGACAGGCCCTCGACGCGGCACGGGGCGAGCTCGCCGAGCTCGTGGGCCTCCGCACGGGGACCGTACGCCTCGCCGCCTTCCCGACCGCGTCCTCGACGATCGTGCCGCGCCTGCTGCGCGGGCT
The DNA here is from genome assembly GCA_003852775.1 of Microbacteriaceae bacterium. GTDB lineage: Bacteria > Actinomycetota > Actinomycetes > Actinomycetales > Microbacteriaceae > Homoserinibacter. Next base: position 34,664 of record RDDZ01000107.1, read on the forward strand.
GCGGGAGGCGCATCCGGGGCTCACCGTGAGGTACGTCGAGGCCGAACCCCCCGAGGCGCTCGGGATGCTGCGCGACGGGCTCGTCGACCTCGCGATCACCTTCGCCTACCCCGGCGACCGCGCCGATCCGCACCGCGAGTCGGAGGGCCCCGTCGAGACGGTGCCGCTCTACACCGAGCCCGTCGTCATCGCCCTGCCCGAGTCGCACCCGCTCGCCGCCGACGGCGGGCCCGTCGAGCTCGCGCGGCTCGGCGGAGAGCGGTGGATCGCCGGCTGCCCGCTGTGCCGGGGCCACCTCCTCGCGGCGTGCGAGGCCGTCGGGGTGGAGCCCAACATCGAACTCGAGACGGACAACGCGGTCGCCGTGCTCAACCTCGTCGCCGCGGGCCTCGGGGTCGCCCTGCTCCCCCGGCTCGCCCTCGCGACCGCCGTGCCGCCCGAGGGGGCCGTCGTGCGTGCGACGGCCCCGTCGAGCGACCGCTCCATCCAGCTCGTGCTGCAGCACGGCTCGCGCCGCGTGCCGTCGATCTCCGCCGTGCTCGACGCCGTCTCCTCCCTCGACGGACGCGACTGGGGCCTCTCGACCACGTCCCGCTGAGTCAGCGGCGCGAGTCGAGACCGCCGACGGCCGCGACCGCCGCGACGACGCGGTCGACGACCTCCGCCGCCTGGGCGGGCGTCACCTCGGCCGGGAGCGTGAAGCGCACCGCGGTCTGCGCGACCTCGGGCGCGATGCCGAGCGCAAGCAGCACGGGCGAGGGCTCGTCGCTCCCCGCGGCGCACGCCGAGCCGGACGAGCACACGATGCCGCGGGCCTCGAGCTCGAGCAGCACGGCCTCGCCGCTCGTACCCGGGAAGCAGAACGAGGCGTGGTTGGGCAGGCGGTCCGCGCGGGATCCGGTGAGGAACGCTCCCGGCACGCGCGCGAGCACGCCGTCGATGATCGTGTCGCGCGCCTCGCGGACGTGCGCGCGATGCGGCCGCTCGAGGGCCGAGAGGGCGATCGCCGTGGCGAGGCCCACGACCCCCGCGACGTTCTCGGTGCCCGAGCGGCGGCCGCGCTCCTGCCCGCCTCCGTGCAGGAGCGGCTCGAGGGGCAGCGCGCCGCGCACCGCGAGGGCGCCGATCCCCTTGGGCGCGCCGAGCTTGTGCCCCGCGATCGAGACGGCGTCGACCCCGAGCGCGTCGAGTCCCACCTCGAGCGCGTCGGCCGACTGCACGGCGTCCGTGTGGATCGGCACGCCCGCCGCGCGCGCCACGGCGGCGAGCTCGCGGATGGGCTGGACGGTGCCGATCTCGTTGTTGGCGTGCTGGATGCTCACGAGCGTCGTGCCGGACCGCAGCGCCGCCGCGAGCTCGTCGGGCGACACCCGGCCCTCGCCGTCGACGGGCAGCTCGGTGACCTCGAACCCGTGGTGCCGGCGGAGGTAGTCGGCGGACTCCCTCACCGCCTCGTGCTCGATCGCCGTCGTCACGAGGTGGCGCCCGCGGGGTGCGCCGAGCGCGATGCCCTTGATCGCGAGGTTGTCGGCCTCGGTCCCGCCCGAGGTGAACACGATCTCGGAGGGACGGCACCCGAGCTGCTCGGCGATCGTCGCGCGCGCGGCCTGCACGGCGTGGGCGGCCCGCTCCCCCAGCTGGTGGTGGCTCGACGGGTTGCCGAAGTCGCCCGTGAGGTAGGGCCACATCGCCTCGAGCACCTCGCGGCGCACGGGCGTCGTCGCGGCGGTGTCGAGGTAGAGCAGCTCGTCCATCTCAAGCGATCGCGATGTCGAGCCCCAGGTCGAGCGAGCGCACGCTGTGGGTGAGGGCGCCGACCGAGATGACGTCGACCCCGCTCTCGGCGATCGCACGCACGGTGTCGAGGTTCACGCCTCCCGAGGCCTCGACGATCGCGCGGCCCGCCACGATCGCGACGCCCTCACGCAGCTCGTCGGGCGTGAAATTGTCGAACATGATCGTGTCGACGCCGGCCGCCACGACCTCCTCGATCTGGTCGACGCGGTCGACCTCGACCTCGAGGTGCACCGTGTGGCCGAGGCGCGCGCGGGCGCGGCGGATGGCGTCGCCGACGCTCACGCCCTGCGCGGCGAGGACCGCGAGGTGGTTGTCCTTCGCCATGACGGCGTCCGAGAGCGAGAACCGGTGGTTGTGCCCGCCGCCGTCGCGCACCGCCTGGCGCTCGAGGATCCGCAGCCCGGGCGTAGTCTTGCGCGTGTCGACGATGCGGGCGGCTGTACCCTCGATCGCGGCGACGTAGCGCGCCGTGAGGGTCGCGATGCCGCTCATGCGCTGCACGAGGTTGAGCGCGATCCGCTCGGCGCGCAGGACCGCGCGCGCACGACCGTCCACGCGGGCGAGCACGGCACCGGGCGCGAAGGGCTCGCCGTCGTCGAGGCCCAGCTCGACCACGATGGCGGGGTCGACGAGCTCGAAGACGCGCGCGAACACCTCGGCGCCCGAGAGCACGCCCTCCTCGCGGGCGACGAGGGCGGCGGATGCCGTGGCCCCCTCCGGCACGAACGCCTCGCTCGTGAGATCGCCCCACGGAGCGTCCTCGGCGAGCGCGCGCCGGATGATGTCGTCGATCTGCTCGCTCACGCGGGCACCTCCTCGGTCAAAGCTGCGGCCTCCAGGTGCCACGCGAGCGAGTGACGCCACTCCTCTCGGGTCTCGGGCGCATCCGTACGGTCGTGGGCACCGCGCGACTCCTCGCGCACGAGCGCCGCGTGCGTCACGATGCGCGCGAGGTCGAGGAGGTTGCGGTCCTCGAGCCCGGCGACGGTCGTCGCGTCGACGCTCCACTCCGCGAGCGTCTCGGCCGCCGTGCGGAGCGTCGTGGCGTCGCGCTCGAGGCCGACGGCGGCCCACATGAGGTTCTGGATGTCCGCGCGCGTCGCGGCGCCGGCCGCACCGGCCACCGGTCGCGGAGACCGCGACGCGGATGCGGCGGAACCGGACCGCGGCACCACCTCGAGCCGGTGGACTCGAGACGCGGCGCTCTCCAGGCGACGCCCTTCGCCCGCCGGGGGCGCGGTGCCGGCATCCGCATCGAGCGCGTCCGCCGCGCGCCACGCGAACACGAGCGACTCGAGCAGCGAGTTCGACGCGAGGCGGTTGGCGCCGTGCACGCCCGTGCACGCGGCCTCGCCGACGGCGTAGAGACCGCGGAGGGTCGTGCGCCCGTCGAGGTCGGTGCGCACTCCGCCCATCCAGTAGTGGGCGGCGGGGGTCACCGGCACGGGTTCGCGCGTCCAGTCGAAGCCGTGCTCGCGCGTCACGCGGGTGATGCTCGGGAAGCGCTCCTCGAGGAAGCCCGGGTGGTGCGCGGCCTCGAGGCCCGTCGCGTCGAGCAGCACCGGGCGACCCTCCTGGCGCGCCATCGCGGCGGCGATGCCGCGCGCGACGACGTCACGCGGCGCGAGCTCGCCGTCGGGGTGCACATCGAACATGAAGCGCCGCCCGTGCTCGTCGAGGAGGACCGCGCCCTCGCCGCGCACGGCCTCCGACACGAGCGGGCTGCCGGGGACGGCGAGCGCGGTCGGGTGGAACTGGTAGAACTCGACGTCCGCGAGCTCGGCCCCCGCACGCCAGGCGGCCGCGATGCCGTCGCCCGTCGTGACGGCGGGGTTCGTCGTGTGGCGGTAGAGCTGGCCGGCGCCGCCCGAGGCGAGCACGACGACGTCCGCGTCGATCCGGAACGCCGAGCCGTCGGGGGCGACGGCGTCGATGCCGACGACGCGCTCGGCGCCCTCGGTGTCGCGCTCGACCACGAGGTCGCGCATGAAGGTGTGCTCGTGCACCTCGACCGCGATCGATCGCACGGCCCGCAGGAGCGCGACCTCGATGGCGAGCCCCGTGGCGTCGCCGCCCGCGTGGATGACGCGCCGCGCGGAGTGCGCCGCCTCGTGACCGCGGGCGAGCTCGCCGTCGGCGGCCCGGTCGAACTCGACGCCGAGCGCGATGAGGTCGCGCACGCGCTGCGGCCCCTCGGTGCACAGCACCTCGACGGCCGGGAGGTCGCACAGGCCCGCGCCCGCACGCAGGGTGTCCTCGATGTGCGAGGCTGCCGAGTCGTCCGGGAAGAGCGCGGCGGCGATGCCGCCCTGCGCGTACTTCGTGTTCGACTCGGCGAGCTCCGCCTTCGTCACGAGCACGACGTCGTGCTGCGCGCTCGCCCGGTAGGCGGTGATGAGGCCGGCGATGCCCGTGCCGACGACGACGACGCGCATGTCAGGCCTTCGGCTTCGCGTCGAGCATGCGCTGCAGGGCGACCCGTGCGTCCGCGGCGACCGTCTCCGGCACCTCGATGCGGTTGAGGGTCTCCCCCCGCACGAGCGCCTCGAGCACCCACGCGAGGTAGCCCGGGTGGATGCGGTACATCGTCGAGCACGGGCAGACGACGGGGTCGAGGCAGAAGATCGTGTGCTGCGGGTACTCCGCGGCGAGGCGGTTGACCATGTTGATCTCGGTGCCGATCGCGAAGGTCGTCGGCTCGGTGGCTGCCGCGACCGCCTTGCGGATGTAGTCGGTCGAGCCCGACTCGTCGGCCGCGTCGACGACCGGCATGGGGCACTCGGGGTGCACGATCACGCGGACGCCGGGGTGCTCGGCGCGGGCCTTGTCGATCTGCTCGACCGTGAAGCGCTTGTGCACCGAGCAGAAGCCGTGCCACAGGATGACCTGGGCCGCGAGAAGCTCGTCGCCAGCGTTGCCGCCGAGGGGCTTGCGCGGGTTCCACATCGGCATCGCCTCGAGCGGGACGCCCATCTTCTTGGCGGTGTTGCGACCGAGGTGCTGGTCGGGGAAGAACAGCACCCGCTGCGCCCGCTCGAACGCCCACTCGAGCACGGTCTCGGCGTTCGAGCTCGTGCACACGATGCCGCCGTGGCGGCCGCAGAAGCCCTTGAGCGCGGCCGAGGAGTTCATGTAGGTGACGGGGATGACGGGCACGCGGCCGTCGGCGTCCGGCTCCGTGCCGTAGAGCGCCTCGAGCTGCGCCCAGCACTCCTCGACCGAGTCGATGTCGGCCATGTCGGCCATCGAGCAGCCCGCCGCGAGGTTCGGCAGGATCACCCGCTGGTGCGGCTGCGCGAGGATGTCGGCGGTCTCGGCCATGAAGTGCACGCCGCAGAAGACGATCGCCTCGGCGTTCGGCACGGTCTGCGCGGCGTTCGCGAGCTGGAACGAGTCGCCGAGGAAGTCGGCGTGCTGCACGATCTCGTCGCGCTGGTAGAAGTGCCCGAGGATCACGGCGCGGTCGCCGAGCGTCGCCTTGGCGGCGCGGATGCGCTCGTGCAGCTCCTCGGTCGAGGCCCGCTGGTACTCGACGGGCAGGGCGCCCTGGCGGGGCGAGCCGACGGGGATGACGTCGCCCATCGACGAGCCCGGGCCGTACTGGAGCACGCCGTCGAACTCCCACGGCGCCTTGGCGAGCGCGGGGCTGCACGCCTCGGCGGGCTTGCCCGAGGCGTCCCGCCCGGTGGTGCGGATCAGCTGGATGGTGGTGTCGACGGAGGCCACGGTCGTTCTTTCTGTCGGGTGGTGGGGTTCAGCGGACGCCGGCCGAGGTCAGCGGGCCGTTGTCGACCAGCTCGACGGATGCGTCGTAGCGGTAGAGACGGGGCGGGCGGTGGCGGCCGCCCGTGACGTGCTCGCCCGTCGGCACGAGCGCGCGGCTCGCCTCGATCTGGCGGCGGAAGTTGGCGGGGTCGAGCGGCTTCTGCAGCACGATCTCGTGCACCTGACGCAGTTGCGTGAGCGTGAAGGTCGGTCCGAGGAAGGCGTGGGCGATGCGCGAGTACTCGAGCTTCGTGCGGAGCCGCCACAGCGCGTATTCGACGATGAGGTTGTGGTCGAAGGCGAGCCGCGGGAGATCGTCGGCGGCGAACCACGCGACGTTCTCGTCCGTGACGAGCTCGACCTCGTCGCCGCGCACGAGCGCCCAGTAGACGACCGAGACGACGCGTCCCGACGGCGAGCGGTCGGGCTCGCCGAAGCAGTAGAGCTGCTCGAGGTAGGCGGGCGTCACGCCCGTGGTCTCCGCGAGCTTGCGCGCCGCGGTGTCGGCGAGGCTCTCGGTCGCGTCGGCGGCGCCTCCCGGGAGGGCCCACAGCCCTTCGAACGGATCGCGCGTGCGGCGCACGAGCGGGATCGACAGGACGAGGTTGCCCTCGGCGTCCGGGCGCAGGGCGAAGATCACGGTCGAGACCGCGAGGTCGATGCCTGTGCTCATGTAGACTCCTGTAAAGGTCGGAATGACCCGAACAGGTGCATCATAGCACTTCGGGTCACCCTGACCTCAACTCGGATCAGCGCGTCAGGAGACCCGCGTCGAGCGTGTACTGGGCGCCCGTGACGTAGCGCGCGCGGTCGCTCACGAGGTAGCGCACGAGCTCCGCGACATCCGAGGTCTCGATCCACGGGACCCCCGGTAGGAGGTTGCCGGCGCTGCGCTCCGCGATCTCCTGAGGCGTCGCCCCCTCCATGGCGGCGAGGCCGTCGTTCATGGGGGTGTCGACGCCCGTGGGGTGGATCGACACGACGCGCACGCCGAACGGCGCGAGTTCGATCGCCCAGGCCTTGGTGAGCCCCGTGAGGCCGTGCTTGGAGGCCACGTAGTGCGAGAGACGGTCGCCGCCGCGCAGACCCATGACGCTCGAGTTGTTGACGATGACGCCGTGCTCTGAGTGCTTGAGGTGCGGCACGGCCGCGCGCGCGACGACGAACGGGCCCGTGAGGTTGATGCCGATCATGGCGTCCCATTCGGCGTCGGTCATCGACTCGAGCTCCGCGTAGGCGACGATGCCCGCGTTGTTGACGAGGATGTCGATGCCGCCGAACTCCGCGACCGCCGCGTCGACGGCACGCTGCACGGCCTCCGCGTCGCGCACGTCGGCGAGGGCCGGGATGGCGCGCCCGCCCGCGGCGCGGATGGCCGCGACGAGCTCCTCGAGCTCCGCGGTCGTGCCCTGCGCGTAGGCCGGGTACTCGAGCTCGGCCCCGACGTCGAGCGCCACGATGCCCGCGCCGTCTTCCGCGAGCGCGAGGGCGATCGCGCGCCCCTGCCCGTGCGCGGCGCCCGTGATGAGGGCGGTGCGGCCCGCGAGCGGACGCTCAGTCGACACGCGTGTCACCGGGCTTGCGGAAGTCGTAGAGCACCTCGTCGAGCGGCACGCGGCCGACCGTGTTGAACAGGTTGGTCGCGACCATGAGGCCCGCGAAGGCCACGAGGATGAGGCGCAGCTTGGGCGAGAACGCCTGCTCGAGGCGCGCCCGGAACTCCGCGGGGATGTTGTTCGGGTCCTTCGCGATCATCCGCCCCCAGTCGAGCAGCAGCTGCTCGGTCTCCGTGACCTGGGGGTTGTCGGGGTCGTCTCCGGACTCGATGAGGATGCGCCGGAAGAACACCGAGCAGACGAGGCAGTCGTTGGCGTCTGAGATCGCGTAGGAGAACAGCGACACGGCGCGTTCCCCGATGTACGGCTCGAGCTCGTCCTTGAGCGTGTACCACTCCATGTAGGCCGTGAAGCTCGGCACGTGACCGAGCAGGGTGCGCTTCATGTTGGTGATGCGGCCGCCGTGGAGCTCGACCTGTCGCTCGGCGGCCTGGAGGGCCTCCGCGGAGAGCTCCGCGTCCTCCGACATGGGCAGGAAGGTCATGCGCCCAGCCTAAGGCGCGCTCTCCCGCCGGACGTCAGGCGGCGACGCGCGCCGACGCACTCGGCACGAGCGGGACCTCGTCGAAGATGCCGCGGCGGATCGCCTGGAACACCTCGACGGCGGCCTCGGCGAGCTTGCCGTGGCCCGCGAGCACCGCGCGGCGGGCGCGGAAGTCGTCGCGCAGGGCGAGCTCGGCCTCGTCGTCGACGATGCGCGCGCCGAGCGAGCGGGCCCAGGCCGCGGTCATCTCGGCGACGATCGGCTCCCGCGAGACCACCCGCACGCCCTCGCCGCGGCTGAAGGGGCGCGTGCGGACGAGCGCGCGGGCGACGAGGCCCGGACCGAGGTACGAGACGACCTGCTCGTCGGTGATCCAGCGGGGCACACCGAGCACGTCGCGCTGCGGACGCAGCACGAGCTCCCCGAGCTCCTCCCCGGTATCGCGCCAGGCGACGCGGTCGCGCGGCGCGAAGCCGTTGGTGTCGGGGCCGGCGGCATCCACGGTGCCGACGACGAAGCCCCGACCACGCATGGTCGGGCGCAGGCGGAGGACGCCCGTGGTCGGGCGCGGGACGGCGAGACGGGTAGTCATATCGTCAGGTAGAACATCCGGTCATGCCGGATCATTCCCGAGCGCGACCTGTGAGCCACCTGCGAGTGCTCAGAACACCTTGCCGGGGTTCATGATGCCCGCGGGGTCGAAGACCGCCTTGATGCGACGCTGCAGCTCGAAGGCGTCGTCACCGAGTTCCTCCCGCAGCCAGCGCCGCTTGAGCGTCCCCACGCCGTGCTCCCCCGTGAGCGTGCCGCCGAGGCGCAGGCAGGCGCGGAAGAGCTCGTCGGCGGCGGCCCACACGTGCTCGGGCACGTCGAGGTGGCCGCCCGCGGCGTCCCCGACGACGAAGTTGGGGTGCAGGTTCCCGTCGCCCGCGTGCGCGACCGTCGGGATGCGGATGCCGAAGCGGCGCTCGATGTCGCCGATCGCCGCGAACATGGCGGGCATGGCGCTGCGCGGCACCGCGACGTCCTCGATGAGCACCGCGCCCTGGCGCTCCATCGCGGGATGGAAGGCGCGCCGGATCGCGAACAGCCTCTCCCCCTCGGCCGCGTCGGCGGCCCGCTGCGCGACGCCGCCGTGGGCCGTCGCGATCGCGGCGACGGTATCCGCCTCCTCCTGGGCGGAGGCGCCGTCGGTCTGCACGAGCAGCTGGGCGCCCGCGAGAGCGACGCCGAGGTACTCGCTGATCGCCGCCGTCGCGGACGCGTCGAGGAGCTCGAGCGCCGCGGGTCGCACCCCTGAGGCGGTGATCGCGGCGGACGCGCGCGCGGCGCTGTCGACGTCGGGGAACGCGACGCTCACCGTCACGACCTCGCCGCGTGCGAGGGGGCGCAGCCTCAGCGTCGCCTCGACGACGATGCCGAGGGTGCCCTCCGAGCCGATCACGAGCGCCGTGAGGTCGTAGCCCGTGACGCCCTTGACCGTGCGATGCCCGAGCTCGAGGAGCCGCCCGTCGGGCAGCACGAGCTTGAGGCCGAGCACGGCCTCGCGCGTGACGCCGTACTTGACGCACATGAGCCCGCCCGCGTTCGTGGCGATGTTGCCGCCGATCGTGGAGATGGCACGGCTCGCGGGGTCGGGCGCGTACCAGAGGCCGTGGGCCGCGAGGGCGACATTGAGGTCGGCGTTGATGACGCCCGCCTCGACGACGGCGAGCTCGTCCTCGGGCGAGATCTCGAGGATGCGGTTCATGCGCGCCGTCGAGACGACGAGCTCGCCCTGCTCGCCGATCGCGCCTCCCGCGAGGCCCGTCCCGGCCCCGCGCGGCACGACCGGGACGCCGTGGCGGCTCGCCCAGCGCAACGCCGCCTGCACGTGGGCGACCTCGCGTGCCTCCACCAGGGCGAGCGGGGCCGAGGCGGACACGCGCCCGGACTTGTCGGCCCGGAGGGCGTCGAGGTCGACGGGGTCGGTCACGAGGGCGTCGCCGAGCTCGGCCCGCAGTTCGTCCAGCACGTGTTCGAGGCTAGCCCCACCCTCGTGTCCGAAAACCGCGAGTCGATGTCGGGAGCGCGTGCGAGGGTGAGGGCATGGGCGAGGAGCAGACGCTGTTCGAGACGCGCTATCGCGCGCTCGCGTCCCGCGATGCCCGCTTCGACGGCCAGTTCATCGCGGGTGTGCACTCGACCGGCATCTACTGCCGTCCGAGCTGCCCCGCGATCACCCCCAAGCCCGGGAACGTCACCTTCTACCGCACGGCGGCGGCCGCGCACGAGGCCGGGCTGCGGGCGTGCAAGCGGTGCCAGCCGGATGCCGTCCCCGGCTCGCCCGACTGGAACCTCCGCGACGATCTCGCAGCCCGCGCCATGCGGCTCGTCGAGGACGGCGTCGTCGAGCGCGAGGGCGTCGAGGGGCTTGCGCGGCGCCTCGGCTACTCGAGCAGGCACCTCACGCGCGTGCTCACGGCCGAGCTCGGCGCCGGCCCCCTCGCGCTCGCCCGCGCGCATCGTGCGCAGACGGCGCGCACGCTCCTCGCCTCGACCGAACTGCCGATCGCCGACATCGCGTTCGCCGCGGGCTTCGGCAGCCTCCGCCAGTTCAACGACACGATCGCCGCGGTCTACCGCGCGACGCCGAGCGAGCTGCGTGCGCTCAGCCGCCGCGGCCGGGTCGGCTCCCCCGTCGACGCGGATGCCGGGGCCGGCTCGCTCACCCTGCACCTCGCGGCGCGGGCCCCGCTCGATGCCACGGGGCTCTTCCGCTTCTTCGCCGACCACGCGGTGCCCGGCCTCGAGAGCGGCGACGAGACGGGCTTCGCGCGCCCGCTCACACTCCCCGGCGGCCCCGCGACGATCGAGGTGCACGCCGACCCGGGGCGCGCGGGGCTGCGGGCCACGGTGCGCCTCTCGCGGCTCGCCGACGTCGGCGTCGCCGTGTCGCGCATCCGTCGCGCCTTCGACCTCGACGCCGACGCCGTCGCGATCGACGAGGCGCTCGGCGCCGACCCCGTGCTCGCGCCGCTCGTCGCCGCTGTGCCGGGCATCCGGATCGCGGGCTCCTTCGACCCCGTCGAGGCGCTCTTCCGCACCCTCGTCGGGCAGCAGGTCTCGATCGCCGCGGCGCGCACGGCCCTCGGGCGGCTCGTGACCGACCTCGGCGGAGGGGTCTTCCCCTCCGCCGAGACGATCGCGGCACGCGGGAGGGAGGTGCTGCGCGGACCCGCGAGTCGCATCGACGCGATCGTGGGGGTCGCCGAGGCGCTCGTCGACGGGCGCCTCGCCCTCGACATCGGGATGCCCCTCGCCGAGTTCCGCAGCGCCCTGCTCACCCAGCGCGGCATCGGTCCGTGGACGGCCGACTACCTCGCGATGCGCTCGCTCGGGGCCCCCGACGTGCTGCCCGTCGACGACCTCGTCATCCGGCAGAGCGCGGCGGCGCTCGGACTCCCCGGCGACCGCGGGGGTCTGGCTCGGCACGCCGTGCGCTGGTCGCCGTGGCGCAGCTACGCGGCGCTTCACCTGTGGCGAGCGCGCCCGCCGCGCGCGAGGGCGCGACCGGCGTAATCTGTCAGCCGTGACGAGGATCTCCGTGGTCATCCCAGCCCGTAACGACGCTGAGATGCTCGCCGCCTGCCTCGAGGCGCTCGCGCAGCAGACGCGACCCGCCGACGAGATCGTCGTCGTCGACAACGGCAGCTGGGACACGACCGCGCTCGTCGCGCGCGCCGGCGGAGCCCGTGTCGTCCACGAGGCCGAGCCCGGCATCCCGCAGGCCGCGTCGGCCGGGTACGACGCCGCGGAGGGCGAGCTCATCGCGCGCCTCGACGCCGACAGCATCCCACCCGCCGACTGGATCGAGCACGCCGTCGAGCGCTTCGAGCACGAGCCCGACCTCTCGGTGCTCACCGGCATCGGGGACTTCTACGGCGCGACACCGCTCGTGCACACGCTCGGCCGCGTGATCTACCTCGGCGGCATGCTCGTCGCCCTCACGCCCTACCTCGGGCATCCGCCGATCTTCGGCTCGAACTTCGTCATGCGCCGCGAGGTCTGGCAGGAGCTCTCGAACGAGGTGCACCGTCACCAGCGCGAGATCCACGACGACCTCGACCTCAGCCTCCACATCAAGCCGTGGATGCGCGTCGTGTACGACTCGCGCTTCCGCGTGCAGGTCTCGGCCCGCCCGTTCGAGACCTTCCAGGGCCTCAGGCGCCGCGTGAGCTGGGTCGTGCCGACGCTCCGCAACCACTGGCCCGAGGATGCCCCGTGGGCGCGCCGCCGGTCGCGACGACGGTGGAAGGCCGCCCACCGCCCGCCGCAGCGCCTCCGCCGCGGCTGAGGCTCAGCGCGCGTCCGCCTCGCGGAACAGCGCGAGCATGTCGGCGACGAGCTGGTGCGGCGTCGTCTCGCAGGGGCTGTGGCCCGTGCGGTAGACCGCCATCCGCGCACCGAGACGCTCCGCGAGCAGCCCGTAGCGCTCGACGGGCCACAGGTCGTGCTCGCTCGTGGCGACGAGCGTCGGCACCCCCGCCGCCCGCACGCCCGCCGCGGAGTCGGGCGCACGCATCATGAGGGACACGATGTCGTCGACGCACTCGCGGCGCGTGAGCGCGAAGCGGCTGCGCACGAAGGCGAGGCGCGAGGGCCCCACCTTGTTGAGGTTCCGGTCGATCCCCCAGAGCATGAGGCTCGCGATGACCCGGGCCGAGACGACGCGCGAGAGCCAGCCGATCCACTTGACGTTGCGATACGAGTTGCCGGGATCGGGCGGCGTCGTGAGCAGGGTGAGCGAGCGCACGAGCTCGGGCCGCCTCGCCGTCACGAGCTGGGCCACGATGCCGGCGAAGGAGTAGCCCAGCAGGTGCGCGGGGCCGCCCGCCTCGAGCATCGCCTCGAGGTCGGCCGCGAACAGCGCGTAGTCGTAGGACCGCCCGGGCGGCGGCCCCGCGGCCGCCGACTCGTAGTTGCCCGCGAGGTCGCACGCCTGCACGAAGTAACCCGCCTCCGCGATGAGCGGGAGCATGAGGACGAAATCCTCCTTGGAGCCCGTCGCTCCCGGTACGAGCAGCACGCGAGGGCGCGCAGGGTCGCCGAGCGAGACCATCGCGATCGGCCCGCTCGGCGCCTCGAACGTCGAGCGCACCGAGCCGGGGATGGGCGCGGTCCAGTCGGTCTCGCCGATGAGCGCGTCGAGGGCTGCGGGATCGACGGCGGCGGCATCGCTAGCATCCGCCGCAGGGTCGGGCAACGGGGCGGTCACGCGAACACGATAGCCGTAGCATGCCGCCATGGCCGCAGACCACGACGTGGCGGACGACGGGCGCGACGAGACGGAGTCCGAGCGTCTCGACCGCAACTGGAACGACATCCTGCAGGAGACGCGCGTCGTCCAGACGGGCACCCAGATCCTCACGGGCTTCCTGCTCGCGATCGCCTTCCAGGCGCGCTTCGAGGACCTCGACGGCTATCAGGTCACCGTGTACCTCGTGCTCGTGAGCTTCGCGGCCCTCGCGACGATCCTCGCGATCGCGCCGGTGAGCCTGCACCGCACGCTCTTCCGGCAGCGCGCGAAGCGGCAGCTGGTCGCGGCCGCGAACGTGCTGCTCATCGCGACCCTCGCCGCCGTGCTCGTGACGCTCTCCGGCACGGCCGTGCTCATCTTCGACATGGTCGTCGGGCACGGCGTCGGCTTCGTCGCGGGCGGCGCGGTGCTCGCGCTCGGCATCCTCGCCTGGTTCGTGGCACCCGGCCTCGCCCGCATCCGGATGCGGCGGACCTGATGGACGGCGTGCCCGACCGCCGCAAGGCGACGCTCCCCCGTGGGAGCTGGCGCGTCGCCGTGACGCGCGCGTGGCACGGCTTCATGCGCCACCGCGGCATCGACGCCGCGGCCGCGCTCACCTTCTACATGACCGTCGCGTCCTTCCCCGCGGCGCTCGCCCTCGCCTCCGCGTTCGCGCTCACCGGGGATTGCGAACGCGCCGTGCAGGACCTCGTCGCGTTCGCGGGCACCCTCCTGCCCGCCGACATCGCCGGCACGCTCGCGGCACCGCTCGAGGAGCTCCTCGCGCTCAGGAACGCGGGGCTCGCCCTCGCCGCAGCCCTCGTGCTGCTGCTGTGGACGGCATCCGGGTACGCCACGGCGTTCGGACGGGCCGTCAACGCCGTCTACGAGGTGCAGGAGGGCCGGATGTTCTGGGCCTTCCGCGGGCGGATGCTGCTCGTGGCGGTGCTGCTCGTCGTGCTCGCGGGCGCGATCGTGCTGAGCCTGCTGTCGACGCCGGCGGCGACGGAGGACATCCTCGGCCGGCGCGGGCTCGCGCCCGTGGTCGCGACAGTGTGGGACTGGGCCCGCTGGCCCGTCATCCTCGTGCTCATGCTGCTCTTCGTGGCCTGCCTCTACGCCCTCACCCCGAACGTCAAGCACAAGCGCGTCGTGTGGGTGAGCGTCGGCACGGGCTTCGCGATCGCGACGTGGGCGATCGCGACGGGTGGCTACGCGCTCTACGTCACGGTCGTCGGCGCGTACGGCGCCCTCTACGGGGCGATCGGCACGCTGCTCGTCGCGCTGCTGTGGGGCTACATCACGAACCTCGCGCTCATCGCGGGGGCCGAGCTCGACGCGGAGTTCGTGCGGCTGCGCCAGCTCGCGCGCGGCATCGACGCGACCGAGACCATCCGGCTCCCGGCGCGCGACGTCGCGCGCGATCACCTGCTCGCCCGGCAGCGCGACGAGGACGTCGCAGCCTCGCGCCGCATCCTCGAGTCGGTGCGCGACGACGGCGGCGGCCGGCCGGGAGACCGCGGCTAGCACGCTCCCCCGCGATCGGGAACCCCCTTGAGGCATCCGGGCGACCGGAGTCGGCTGGAGTCATGAGCCAGCGACTGATCGATCCCACGACCCGCTACCCCGCCGAGGGGTTCCGCCCCCAGGAGCAGGATCAGCCGGGTCTCACCGCCCGCACCGACCCGCAGCCTGACCACGGCGAGGGGAGCTACCGCGGCTCCGGACGCCTCGAGGGTATGCGCGCCCTCATCACGGGCGGTGACTCGGGCATCGGCCGCGCGGTCGCGATCGCCTACGCCCGCGAGGGCGCCGACGTCGCGATCTCGTACCTGCCCGAGGAGGAGGACGACGCGCAGGAGACGCGCACGTGGATCGAGGAGGCGGGACGGAAAGCCTGCCTGTTCCCCGGCGACGTGCGCTCCGAGGACGAGTGCCAGGCGCTCGTCGAGCGCACGATCACCGAGCTCGGCGGGCTCGACATCCTCGTGCTCAACGCGGCCTACCAGGAGAACCGCGACGGGCTCGAGAACATCCCGACGCGCGAGATCCAGCGCGTCTTCGACACGAACCTGTTCGCCCCGATGTGGATCGCGCGCGCCGCGATCCCGCACCTGAAGCCGGGGGCGTCGATCATCACGACCTCGTCCATCCAGGCCTTCAACCCGGCCCCCAAGCTCATCGACTACGCCATGACGAAGGCCGCGCAGGTGGCGTTCACGAAGGCGCTCGCGCAGCAGCTCGGCGGGCGCGGCATCCGCGTCAACGCCGTGGCCCCGGGACCGATCTGGACGCCGCTCATCCCCGCGACGAGCTGGCCGGAGTCGCTGCCCGAGTTCGGGCAGGACACGCCCCTCGGTCGCGCCGGGCAGCCTGCCGAGCTCGCCCACGCCTACGTCTTCCTCGCCTCCCCCGAGAACAGCTACGTCTCGGGGGCGATCGTGCCCGTCACGGGCGGAAAGGGGCTCTGATGCCCGGATCGCGCAACAACTCCCTCAAGAAGCCGGAGCTCTACGAGGAGCTCCGCGACAAGGGGAACAGCAAGGAGAAGGCCGCGCGGATCTCGAACGCCGTCGCGGCGCGGGGACAGACGTCGGTGAGCCGCGCGGGCGGCAAGGCCGAGAACCTCGAGGACCGGACCGTGAAGGAGTTGCGCTCGCGGGCCAAGGAGCTCGGGATCTCGGGCTACTCCGGCAAGCGGAAATCCGAATTGGTCGACCTGATCCGCAACCACTGAACCCCGCGCCCGCGGGCGTCAGTAGATGAAGATCGGGATCCAGTCGGGGTTGTGCGCGTGCACGATCGCGAGGAACACGATCGCGTCGAAGAGCAGGTGCACCGCGAGCACGTACCCGAGCGAGCGGGTGCGCGCGAACAGGTAGCCCTGCAGGAGCGCGAACGGGAACGTCAGCAGCGGGCCCCACGCGCGGTAGCCGAGCTCCCACAGGAACGAGACGAAGATGACGGCCTGCACGAGATTCGCCTGCCACACCGGGAAGTGCCGGCGCAGGAGCGCGAACACCGTGCAGATGAAGAACAGCTCGTCCCACGTGCCGACCGCGTTGACGCCCACGAAGAAGCGTCCGAGCTCGGAGACGTCGGTGATGTGCGGCCAGTTCGCGTAGGCGCCCGAGCGGATGAAGTAGAACGGCAGGATGAGCCAGCCGAGGAACGGCACGAGGAACAGGTAGGCGATCTCGAGGCGCGTCTTCTGCTCGCGGCTGCGCCACGGGAAGCGGATCTCGCGCCGCCTCAGCAGGAACCGGTCGAGCAGGAAGGGCGCGGCGACCGCGAGCGCGAGCACGATGCCGATGCGGAAGAACGACGGCCACGAGACGTCGGCCTCGACCGACGTCGCCGACACGATCGCGATGCCGACCCCGATGAGGGTGAGGTCGACGGCGAGCTCCCGCGACACCCAGGCGGCGAATGCGACGGACGCCACGAGCACGAGGTGCCCCCAGCCGGGCAGCTGGAAACCGAACAGCAGGAGGGCGGACGCGGCGACGCCGGATGCCGCGAGGAGCGCCCGCGGGTCTCGAGTCTCGACGGGCTGCACGTCCCCAGCATGCCAGGTCGCCGGCGGCACGCCGGGCGCCGTCAGGCCGACTTGCGGGTCTTCTTGGGTGCCGACTTCGTCGAGCTCTTCGAGGTCGACGCCGACGTCTTCGCGGGCGCCTTCTTCGCGCGCGACGCCGAGGAGGCCGTCTTCTCGGCGGCGGCCTTCTTCGCGGGGGCCTTCTTCGCGGGGGCCTTCTCGGCCGGCGCCTCTCCCCCGCGGCGCTTCTCCACGGAGCGCTTGAGCGCCTCCATGAGGTCGAGCACCTCGCCGCCCTCCTCGGTCTCGCGACCGAAGGTGGCCTCCGTGTCGAGCGCGTCGCCCTGCTCGAGCTTCGCCTCGACGAGCGTGCGCAGCTGCTCCTGGTACTCGTCGGTGAACTTCTCGGGCGTGAAGTCGGAGGCGAAGCTCTCCACGAGCTGCTTCGACATCGTGAGCTCCGACTCCGAGATGCGCGGCCTCTCGTCGAGCTCCGGGAACCGGGCCTCGCGCACCTCGTCGTCCCACAGCAGCGTCTGCAGCATGAGCACACCGTCGCGCACGCGCAGCGCGGCGAGGCGAGTCTTCTGGCGCAGCGCGAACTTCACGATCGCCGTGCGGTCCGACTCCTCGAGCGTGCGCATGAGCAGCACGTAGGCCTTCGTCGACTTCGAGTCGGGCGAGAGGTAGTAGCTCTTCTCGAACATGATCGGGTCGATCTGCTCGGTCGGCACGAACTCGACGACGTCGATGTCACGCGAGCGCTCGACGGGGAGCGAGGCGAAGTCCTCGTCGGTCAGGATCACGGTCTGGTCGCCGTCGACGTACGCCTTCTGGATGTGCTCGTAGTCGACCGTCTCGCCGTCGATCTCGCACACGCGCTTGTAGCGGATGCGTCCGCCGTCCTTGTCGTGCACCTGGTGCAGGGGCACGTCGTGGTCCTCCGTCGCCGAGTAGAGCTTCACGGGCACGTTGACGAGCCCGAAGCTCAGGGAGCCCTTCCAGATGGAGCGCATCCCGTCATTGTCGTCCTCCGCTCCCCCGCTGGGAACCCCATTGTCGGGCGGTGGGGGCCGGGATAGGGTGCCCGGATGACACCCCCGAGCGGCCGGAACGCCGAGCAGTACGTGAGCGTCGGCGGGCATCGCCTCCGCCTCACGAGCCTGGACAAGGTGCTCTATCCGGAGACCAGCACGACCAAGGCCGAGGTCATCGACTACTACACGCGCGTGGCGGAGCACCTCATCCCGCACGCGAAGGACCGGCCGGCGACACGCAAGCGCTGGGTGTCGGGCGTCGGCACGGCCGAGGAGCCCGGGCAGGTGTTCTTCGAGAAGAACCTGCCGGACTCGGCACCCACCTGGATCACGCGCCGCGAGATCCAGCACAGCGACCACGTCAACACCTACCCGCTCATCAACGACCTGCCCACGCTCGTGTGGCTGGCCCAGCAGAACGCCCTCGAGCTGCACGTGCCGCAGTGGCGGTTCGGTCGCAACGGCGCCCGTCGCAACCCCGACCGCATGGTGCTCGACCTCGATCCCGGCGAGGGAGCGGGACTCGCGGAGTGCGTCGAGGTCGCGAAGCTCGTGCGCGAGATCCTGAAGGACATGGGGCTCGATCCCCTGCCCGTCACGAGCGGCAGCAAGGGCATCCACCTCTACGCGGCGCTCGACGGCACGCAGTCGAGCGACCAGGTGTCGGCGGTCGCGCACGAGCTCGCGCGCGCGCTCGAGGCCGACCACCCCGACCTCGTCGTGAGCGACATGAAGAAGTCGTTGCGCGGCGGCAAGGTGCTGCTCGACTGGAGTCAGAACAACGGCGCGAAGACGACGATCGTGCCGTACTCGCTGCGCGGACGGCTGCGGCCCACGGTCGCGGCGCCGCGAACCTGGCGGGAGCTGCTCTCGCCGAACCTCCGCCAGCTCGAGTTCCGCGAGGTGCTCGAACGCCTGTCGAAGAAGGGGGATCCGCTCGCCGAACTCTCGGCGAGCCACCCACCTCGGGGCTGAGGTCGACGAGCGCCTCGGCACCTACCGCTCCATGCGGGATGCCGCCAAGACCCCCGAGCCCATGGGCGGCGCGGGCGACGCGGTCGGCGGGGAGGCGCCCATGTTCGTCATCCAGGAGCACCACGCGACGCGCCTGCATCACGACTTCCGCCTCGAGCGCGACGGCGTGCTCGTCTCGTGGGCCCTGCCGAAGGGGCTCCCGACCGACCCGGGCGTCAACCACCTCGCCGTGCAGACCGAGGACCACCCGATCGAGTACGGCTCCTTCGAGGGCACGATCCCGAAGGGCGAGTACGGCGCGGGCACCGTGGCGATCTGGGACACCGGCACCTACGACCTCGAGAAGTGGCGCGAGGGCGAGGAGGTCATCGTGACCATCCACGGCCGAGCCCACGGCTCGCACCGGCTCGCCCTCATCCGCACGGGCGGCGACGACGCCAAGCCGCAGTGGCTCATCCACCTCATGAAGGACCAGACGCCGCATCCCGAGCACGACGGCGCGCAGCCCTACCGCAAGCCGCCCTCGACGTCGCCGGGGCGCGGGCTGCGACGCGGGAAGACGATCGTCGGCTCACGGAAGCAGAGCGCGGGCGTCGTGCACCCCATGCTCGCGACCGCCGCCGAACCGCGCGAGCTCGCGGGCAGCCGCGGATGGCGCTTCGAGATGAAGTGGGACGGCTTCCGCGCCGTCGCACGGGTCTCGGGAGACGAGGTCACGCTCGCCTCCCGCAACGGCCTCGACCTGACGCCGACGTTCCCCGAGCTCGCGGTGATCGCGGATGCCGTGCGCGGCGACGCGGTGCTCGACGGCGAGATCGTCGCCCTCGACGAGGACGGCGTCCCGCGGTTCTCGCGCATCCAGCAGCGGGCGGGCCTCACGAATCCGCGCGACGTGGAACGCGCGCGCAGGGCCGTCGGCGTGCAGTTCTTCGCCTTCGACCTCATCGAGGAGGGCGGCCGCAGCTTCACCTCGCTCCCGTACGTCGAGCGGCGTGCGCGGCTCCGGGAGCTCGTGCGCGACTCCGCCCTCGTCCGGGTCCCTCCGGATGCCGGCGACGACCTCGCTACGGCCCTCGCGACGAGTCGCGAGCTCGGACTCGAGGGCGTCATGGCCAAGCGCGAGGACTCCCCGTACCGCGAGGGCCGACGCAGCCGCGACTGGCTCAAGTTCCGGCACACGCTCGCGCAGGAGGTCGTCGTGGTCGGCTGGCGCCCCGGGAACGGCGCGCGCGCCGACACGATCGGCTCGCTGCTCGTCGGGGTGCCCGACGACGACGGCGTGCTGCGCTACGCGGGCCGCGTGGGCACGGGCTTCAGCGATCGTGACCTCGCCGCCGCCCGGAAGCGGCTCGACGCCCTCGCCCGGAAGAGCCCGGCCGTCGAGGACGTGCCCGCGGCCGACGCGCGCGACGCCCGCTGGGTGCGTGCGGAGCTCGTCGGCGAGGTCGAGTTCAGCGAGGCCACCGGCGACGGCCGGTTGCGGCATCCCGTGTGGCGCGGATGGCGCCACGACAAGGCCCCCGCCGAGGTGCGGTGGGAAGGCACAATGGAGTGAGGGGAAGGAGAGCACGTATGGATCGCGACCGCATCGACTACGAGCCCAACCTCGAGGACGAGCGCCCCGTGCCGCTCGAGGAGGAGGAGCCGTCTCCCCCGCCCACCCTCGACCCGGACGAGCGGATCGAGGACGAGGAGGAGGACGACATCCCCCTCGACGACGAGCGTCCCGCCTGAGCCGCTACTCGACGACCTTGCCCACGACGACGGGGATCGCACCCGTCGGCGGGACGATGCCCGAGAGACGCTCGGGCGCCAGCACGCGCTCGACGTCCTCGCGCGCCATGAGCCCGCGCCCGACGACGAGGTCGGCGATCGACTCGTTGGTCGTGAGCGCCGTGTGCGCGAGGGCGGCCGCCTCGGTGTAGCCGATGTACGGCGTGAGGGCCGTCACGACGCCGACGCTCGAGGCCACCTGACCGGCGAGGCGCGACTCGTTCGCCGTGATGCCGTCGACGCAGTTCACGCGCAGCGTGCGGCAGGCGTTGGTCATCCACGACAGCGACTGCAGGAGCGAGTGGGCGATGACGGGCTCGAACGCGTTGAGCTGGAGCTGGCCGCCCTCCGCCGCCGCCGTCACCGTGGCATCCGCCCCGATGACGCTGAACGCGACCTGGTTGACGACCTCGGGGATGACGGGGTTGATCTTGCCGGGCATGATCGACGACCCCGCCTGGCGCGCCGGCAGGTGGATCTCGCCGAGCCCCGCCTGCGGGCCCGACGACAGCAGGCGCAGGTCGTTGCAGATCTTCGAGAGCTTGACGGCCGCGCGCTTGAGCGTGCCCGAGAGGGTCATGAAGATGCCCGCGTCGGCCGTCGCCTCGATGAGGTCGGGCGCGGTCTCCTGCGGGATGCCCGTGACCTCCTCGAGGTGCCGGCGCACGGCCTCCGCGTAGCGCGGGTCGGCCGTGATGCCGGTGCCGATCGCGGTCGCGCCCATGTTGATCTCGTTGAGCCACGGCACGACCTCGGAGAGCCGGTCGTGGTCCTCGGCGAGGGTCGTCGCGAAGCCCGCGAACTCCTGCCCGAGCGTCATCGGCACGGCGTCCTGCAGCTGCGTGCGGCCGACCTTGAGCACGTGGGCGAACTCGCGACCCTTCGCGCGGAAGCTCGCGGTGAGCTTCGCGTGCTCCTCGAGCAGGCGCTGCAGGCTGAACACCATGGCGAGCTTGATCGCCGTCGGGTAGACGTCGTTCGTCGACTGGCTGCGGTTGACGTCGTCGATCGGGTGGAGGTGGGCGTAGTCGCCCTTCGCGTAGCCGAGCTCCTCGAGGCACGCGTTCGCGATGACCTCGTTCGTGTTCATGTTGGTGCTCGTGCCGGCGCCGCCCTGGATGACCCCCACGACGAACTGGTCGTGCAGCTCCCCCGCGACGATGCGCTCGCACACGCGGTCGATGACGTCGGCCTTCGCGGGGTCGAGCACGCCGATCTCCTTGTTGGCGCGCGCCGCGGCCTGCTTGACGCGCGCGAGGGCGCGGATGAGGTCGGGGTAGTTCGAGATCGCGCGGCGCGTGATCGGGAAGTTCACGAGCGCACGCGCGGTATGGATGCCCCAGTACACCTCCGACGGGATCTCGAAGCTCCCGAGGGAGTCCGTCTCGGTGCGGGTGGGGCCGTCGCCTGCGAGCAGCTCGCGGGCCCGGTCGGGGCCCGTCGTGATGTGGTCGCCCTCGACGACCAGGAACTGCTCGGAGGCGGTCAGACCGGTCGTGTCGGACATCGCGCATCTCCTTCGATGGGTGTGATGCCGAGTCTATGCGGGCGCGCGCATGCGCGCCCGTGACAGCGCATCCGAGCAGCGCGCCCGTCCGGGGCGGCTCGGATGAGCGCTAGCGGCCGCCGCTGAAGAGGACCAGGAGGTGGTCGCCCACGATGAGGTAGATGCCGAACGCGACCGCGATGCCGCACAGCCCGAACATCGCGAGCGAGACGGGGCGACGCCACTTCGCCTTGCCGTCGCCGAGGCGCAGCGCGAGCGAGAACAACGTGACGACGAGGCACGCCGACACGAGTGAGGCGACGACGACCGTGAAGAACGCCAACCAGTCGATGTTCATCGGCGGGCCTTCCGCTTCTTGGGACGCACGAACACGCCGGGCTCGGGCTGGTGGAGGTTGCGGTGGTCGACGCGGTTGCGGCGCGACCACAGGAAGATGCCGCCGATCGCGATGAGCGCGAGCACGACCGCCATGACGATGCCCCACGGCCCGAGGCCCACGAGGAGCGCCGCCGCCGCGCCGATGACGCCCGCCGCGGGGATCGTGATGAGCCAGCCGAGCGCGATGCGGCCCGCCGTGCGCCACTTGACCGAGGCGCCCTTGCGGCCGAGGCCCGTACCGATGACGGAGCCCGACGCCACCTGCGTGGTCGAGAGCGCGAAGCCGAGGTGGGTCGAGGCGAGGATCGTCGCCGTCGTCGCGGACTCCGCCGCGAAGCCCTGCGCGGGCTCCACCTCGGTGATGCCGCGGCCCATCGTGCGGATGATGCGCCAGCCGCCCGAGTAGGTGCCTGCCGCGATCGCGACGGCGCACGCGGCGATGACCCAGAACTCGGGCCCGCTGTTGACCTCCTGCATGCCGGCCGCGATGAGCGCGAGCGTGATGACGCCCATCGTCTTCTGCGCGTCGTTCGTGCCGTGCGCGAGCGACACGAGGCTCGCCGTGAACACCTGCCCGCGCTTGAAGCCGTCGCGCTCGCGCTTGCGGGTGACCTTGTAGGCGATCTTCGTCGCGAGGTAGGAGACGAAGCCCGCCGTGACGGGGGCGAGGATCGCGGGAATGAGGATCTTCGAGACGAGGACCCCGCCGTCGATCGCGCCGAACCCCGAGCCCACGACGGCCGCGCCGATGAGGCCGCCGAAGAGCGCGTGGCTCGACGACGACGGGAGGCCGAGCAGCCACGTGATGAGGTTCCAGACGATCGCGCCGATGAGTCCCGCGAGGATGAGCGCCGGACCGATCTGCACGCCGCCGTCGCCCTCCCGGATGAGACCGCCCGAGATCGTCTTGGCGACCTCGGTGCTCAGGAACGCACCGACGAGGTTGAGGACCGCGGCCAACGCGACAGCGACCTTCGGCTTGATGGCGCCGGTCGCGATCGGGGTCGCCATCGCGTTGGCGGTGTCATGAAAGCCGTTGGTGAAGTCGAAGAAGAGGGCCAGCGCGATGACGAGCGCTACCAGAATCAGGGGGTCCACTGCGGGCTATCCAAACATGCCGCGCGAACGCCCGGCAACTCGACGGCGGACACGCCGTCGCATCGCTCTCCGCGGGCCCCGCGACGGCCGTCCGGAGCGCGGGGAAACCCCCGGACGGGGGAATGTCGCACGGCGCCCCGCGGGCCTAGCATCCGAGCGAGGAGTCGGCCCGAATCGGCAGGAGAAGCTCCATGCGCTCTCGCGGGGCGCTGGGCGCGGTCGCCATCGCGGCGATCGTCGTCGCAGCCATCAGTTTCGCCGTGGTC
Organism: Microbacteriaceae bacterium; assembly: GCA_003852775.1. Lineage (GTDB taxonomy): Bacteria > Actinomycetota > Actinomycetes > Actinomycetales > Microbacteriaceae > Homoserinibacter. The sequence goes on from RDDZ01000107.1 coordinate 58,179, forward strand.
GACATCGCGACCTCGGCCGCGAGCGGCTGCCTCGACGTCGCCGGCCCCTGCACCGACCGCGCGACGCCCGAGATCGCGACGACGTTCGCCGTCCTGGGAGCGATCGCGCTCGCGGGAGCGGTGATCCCGGCCGTGCTGTGGTTCCTGCAGGACCTCGGGGGCCGTCGCGAGGTCCGGCAGACGTCCGTCGACTACTCCCGCCGTCCGAGCGCGCGCGTGCGCGACGAGGACGAGGTGCCGCCCGGCGCCGGACCCTAGAGCCTGTCGAGCCCGAGCACGCGCACGACGGCCACGCCCTCGGCGCGCGAGGCCTCGAGGTCGACGACGGCGGCGATCCCCCAGTCGTGGTGCCCCTCCGGGTCGTCGATGATCTGCCGCACGTCCCAGCGGTCCGGGTGCTCTGTGATGAGGATGCGGGCCGCCGAGCGCGCATCCGGGCCCGTGCCGATCGCGTCGTGCTCCGCGTAGTAGCGGTCGAGCGCCTCGGGCCACCCCGCATCGGGGTCGAGCGCCACGAGCTCGTCGTCGTGCTGCAGCGCCGCGGCCTGCACGCGCCGCCACAGCTCGTTGCGGACGAGCACCTGGAACGCGCGGCGGTTCGTCGTGACGTCGGGCGGCGGAGGCGGCAGCACGGGCTCGTCGGCGGCGCGCGCGGCGTTCGCCGGGTCGACGAGGGCCGACCACTCGTCGAGCAGGCTCGAATCGACCTGCCGCACGAGCTCCCCGAGCCATTCGACGACGTCGCGGAGCTCCTCGGTCTTCGCCTCGTCGGGGATCGTCTGGCGGGCCGCGCGGTAGGCGTCGCTCAGGTAGCGCAGCACGAGCCCCTCGCTGCGTCCGAGCTGCAGGAACGAGATGTAGTCCCCGAAGCCCATCGCGCGCTCGTAGAGGTCGCGCACGACCGACTTCGGGCGCAGCTCGTAGTCGCGGATCCACGGCTGGCTCGACGCGAACGTCTCGTAGGCGTGCTCGAGCAGCTCGGCGAGCGGCTTCGGCCAGGTGATCTCCTCGAGGAGCTCCATGCGCTCCTCGTAGTCGATCCCCTCCGCCTTCATGGCTGCGACGGCCTCACCGCGCGCGCGGAACTCCTGCTGCGCGAGCACGGGGCGCGGATCGTCGAGCGTCGCCTCGATGACGCTCACGGCGTCGAGGGCGTAGCTCGGCGACTCGCGGTCGAGGAGCTCGAGGGCGGCGAGCGCGAACGGCGAGAGGGGCTGGTTGAGGGCGAAGTCGGGCTGGAGCTCGACCGTGAGCCGCACACGCGCCGTGCCGTCGAACCCGCCGCCGATCTGCTCCACGACGCCCGCCGTGCGGAGGGTGCGGTAGAGCGCGATCGCGCGCCGGGCGAGGTCGGCACGTCGGGTCGTCGGCTCGTGGTTGTCGCGCACGAGGGCGCGCACGATCCGGAAGGCGCTCCCCGGTTCGGAGGCGGGCGCGTCGGCCCCCGGGCGCGACAGGAGCTGCAGGAGCATGGCGGCCGTCATCCGCATCGAGCTCGCGAGAGGCTCGGGCTCCGCGGCGATGAGCCGCTCGAAGCTCGCCGGCCCCCAGCTGACGAAGCCGTCGGGGGCCTTCTTCTTGACGACCTTGCGCTTGGCCTTCGGGTCGTCGCCGGCTTTCGCGGCGGCGCGCGCGTTCTCGATCTCGTGCTCGGGGGCCAGCGCGACGACCTCGCCCGCCGTGTCGAACCCCGCGCGACCGGCGCGACCGGCGACCTGGTGGAACTCGCGCGCCGTGAGCTGCCGCATGCGCGTGCCGTCGAACTTGGTGAGCCCCGTCAGGAGGACCGTGCGGATCGGCACGTTGATGCCCACGCCGAGGGTGTCGGTGCCGCACACGACGCGCAGGAGCCCCTGCTGGGCGAGCTGCTCGACGAGGCGCCGGTAGCGCGGCAGCATCCCCGCGTGATGCACGCCGATGCCGGCCCGCACGAGGCGACCGAGCGTCTGGCCGAAGCCCGTCGAGAACCGGAAGCCGCCGATCGCCTCCGCGATCCGGTCGCGCTGCTCGCGGGTGGCGACCCGCACGCTCGCGAGGGCCTGCGCCCGCTCCACGGCGGCCGCCTGCGAGAAGTGCACGATGTACACGGGCGCGAGCCCGTCGGCGAGCAGGCCCTCCACGACCTGCTGCACGGGCTCGACGACGTAGCGGTAGTGCAGCGGCACGGGACGCTCGACCCCCGTCACGCGCGCGACCTCGCGCCCCGTGCGGCGCTCGAGGTCGGATGCGATGGCCGTGATGTCACCGAGCGTCGCCGACAGCAGCACGAAGCGGGCGCGCGACAGCACGAGCAGCGGAACCTGCCACGCCCATCCGCGCTCGGGGTCGGCGTAGAAGTGGAACTCGTCCATCACGACGGAGTCGACGTCGGCATCCGGCCCGCGCCGCAACGCGATGTTGGCGAGGATCTCCGCCGTGCAACAGACGATGGGCGCGTCGGGGTTGACGCTCGAATCGCCCGTCACCATGCCGACGTTCTCGGCCCCGAAGAGCGCGACGAGCTCGAAGAACTTCTCGCTCACGAGCGCCTTGAGAGGGGCGGTGTAGAACGAGCGCCTCCCCTGTGCGAGGGCCATCGCATGCGCCGCGACGGCGACGAGCGACTTGCCCGTCCCGGTCGGCGTGCTCAGCACCAGGTGCCGCTCGAGGGCGAGCTCGAGCACCGCCTCCTCCTGCGCGGGATACAGGGAGAGCCCGCGGGATCGGGCCCACTCGTCGAACGCGGAGACGAACTCGTCCGGGTCCCAGGGCCGCGGGAGCCGGGCCACGAGGTCGACGGATGCCATCCGTTGAGTCTGCCCCACGACCGGGGGTGGGACGGTCGTGTCCCCAGGCTTGGGGGGAGGTGTATGTCTATCGGGGGCCAGGAGGCCGCCCCTATCATGACGGACGACGAACGAGTCGTTCCGCCGGGGGGCCGGAATCCTATCCTCCTCCCGTGGGACGCGGTGAGGAAGGTATCTCATGGCGGAAGAGGAAGGCCATGTGCCGGCGGGGTGGTACCCCGATCCGCTCGGGCTTCCCCAGCTGCGCTGGTGGGACAACCACGCTTGGACCGAGCACACCTCCGACGCGCGTCAGCCGATGGTCGCGCAGGAGACGGTCACGGCGAAGCTCGCCTACGCCGACGACGACGACGAGCCGCTGACGCAGCGCGAGGACCTCGCGACCGACACGGGCGCCGCCGAGCCGACCACCGAGGCCGCCTTCGCGGCCGCCGACCCCGTCAAGTCGCTCGAGGCGCCCGCCGCCCAGCAACGTCTCGAGGAGGAGGTCGTCTCCCCCGGACTCAAGTACGCCCAGGAGAACGTCATCGCGGACGCTCCGACGAGCGCGCCGTTCCTGCTCGACACGAGCTACGACGACCTCCTCGGCGTTCCGATCGACCCGTCGCAGGCGCAGCAGCCCGCGGCCCGCCCGGCCTTCACGCCGACCTTCGACCCGATGCCGACCTTCCAGGTGGACCCCAACGCGGCCGCCGGCGTCGGCACGTTCACGACCACGAACTTCGACCCGTCGTCGTTCGGCAACTTCACCTACACGCCGTCGGTGCTCGCCGACCACGACCCCACGCGGCCGCTCACGCGTCGCGCGGTGATGGCCGAGAACGGCCTCTCCGTCAACACGGGCCCCGTGTGGATCATCGCGCTCATGCCGGTCATCATGCTCGTGCTCGCGCTCATGTTCCTCGTGGCGGGCGACGCCGGCCGCGACTCGACGCTCTTCGCCGGCATCATCCTCGGCGGCTCGTACCTGACGACGATCGTGCTCGCGATCATCGACCGCACGATGCTCAACCGCATGGGGCACAGCCGCACCGCGAACTGGGACTGGGCGTTCCTCGGAGCCCCCGTGTACCTCATCGCGCGGATGTCGCACGTCGTCCGCGAGACCGGCCGCGGTCTGCGCCCGTTCCTCACCTGGTCGGCGCTCACGATCGTGCTCATCGGCTCCGCCGTCGCCGTCCCGGGGATCGTCATGGCCCTCGCGCCGGGCGTGTTCTCGGACGAGGCCGAGCAGTCGATCTCCGAGCAGGCGCGCATCCTCGGCGCCAACGTCAACGCGACGTGCCCCGACGTCCCGCCGCTCCTCGTGGGTGACACCATGACCTGCACCGCCGTCACCCCGACCAAGGTCGCCAACGTCGTCGTCAGCCTCCAGCGCAAGAACGGCTGGATCGACTGGCGGATCGACGACTGGGGCGTCTTCTCCACCAACCGATAAGCACGTCCGACGCGGCGGCGCAGCACGCCGTCCCGAACGCAGAGAAGAGGTGGTTCGCGTGACCGATCAGGCGACCCGCGTGGTCCCGGCCGGCTGGTACGAGGACCCCTCCGACGCATCGCTCGTGCGGTGGTGGAACGGCATCGCGTGGACCGACCACACCCAGCCGAAGCCCGACCTCGACGGCACCGCCGCGCTCGAGGAGAGCTTCGCGGGCCCCTCGGCCGTGCGCAGCCGCGCCCGCATCCGCTCCACATCGACGGCCGAGAGCTGGATCGTGGCGTTCACGCCCGTGCTGCTGTCGGTCGGGCTCCTCGCCGGCGCCTGGGCCTGGCTCTACGTGGAGCCGACCCTCCTCGTCGCGGGCATCGCGGTGGCGCTCGTCTACGCGGTCTCCGTCGCGGTGGCGATCCTCGACCGTCGCAAGCTCGAGCGCTGGGGTCACACCCCGCCGCCGTTCATCGCGGTGCTCCTCACGGCTCCCGTGTACCTCCTCATCCGCGCCCTCAAGCTCCCCAAGAGCTGGGGCCAGGTGATCGCCTGGGCGCTCTCCGCGGTGCTCCTGGTCGGCGGACCCGCCGCCCTGTGGGGTGCCGGAGCGCTCACGAGCGTCGAGATCGCCACCCGCATCCAATACGAGCTCCGCCAGGAGCTCGTCGGAAACGGCGTCGCGTCGGCCGTGTCGTGCCCGCCGATCGCCGACACCATGACGGTCGGCTCGATCTACACGTGCGCGGTCACCCGTCCCGACGGCTCGGAGGGCAAGCTCTGGGTGAGCATCGACTCCGACGACGGCGACTACAGCTACAGCTTCGCCCTCCGCTGAGCAAGCCCCGGGTCTCCCGGTCGCGTGACGAGTAGCCTCGCGGCATGACCGAGAAGCGATCCGACCACGACGAGGTGGGCGACGCGCTGCGCGCGCGGCAGTCGCTCGCGCATGAGTCCTACTCCCCCGCTGAGCTGCTCGAGGGCGGCGCCGGCCGCGCCGAGCACGTGTACGAGCCCATCGTGCCGCTCGACGAAGGGCAGGAGCTGGCCGAGGAGTCCGGCGGCGACGGGCTCTGACACGGCCTGTCTACCCCACGACCGGGGTCACCCCAAGTGGGGCGTTCGTGCCGTGTTTGAGCCTCCCTAGACTCCTTCCAGCAGCCTGAGGGGAGGCTGCACCCGAGGGGGAGGAACTCGTGAGTCTCAGCGCCGCCGCTCCGGTCGCCGCCTGGTATCCGGACCCGACCGATCCCGACTCGCTCCGCTGGTGGGACGGCCTCGGCTGGACCTCGCACACGCGCCCGCGCCCGACCCAGGTTCCGCAGAGCCTCCCGACTCCCGACCCCGCGACCGCCTACATCCCGCAGGCGCCGCCGACGACCGCGCCCGTCCACCCCGACCCGGTGGACGTCGCTCCCGCGGCGCCCGCTCCCGCCCCGGCGGCCGTTCCGGCGGCCGACCCGCTGCTGCTCGCCGCCCGAAAGCTCCTGATAAAGCCGGCCGGAGAAGCCC
>RDDZ01000024.1 GCA_003852775.1 Microbacteriaceae bacterium
CGCGTCAAGGCCGAGGTCGAGGCGCTTTGCGCCCGTTTCCCGCTTTATAACGGCATGTGATCCCGGCGCGGGGCGGGTTCACCCGGACCCGCCCCGCCCAGCGCCCTGCCCGACATTGCGGGCGGGGTCTTGATGCGCACGGGACCAGCCGTTGCGGCTCTGCTCCGGGCTTGTCGCGGGGAACAGGTGCAGGTCGGAGCAAGGCCGCATCGCATGACCCGCGGCGCCGATATTCCGGCGCTGGATATTCCGGCGCCCCCGGCCGTCGCTGGTGCGGCTCCATGATGGCCGCATTCCCTGCCTGGGGTCGCTTCCGGCGCGCTTGACCGCTGCGCCGCTCCAGCCGCCAAGCAACCCGTCGGCCCGGCGCGGGTATGGAGGCTGCTGCGATGCCGGGCCCATATCACGACGGAGCCGGCAGCCGCGCTTTTCCGGAATGCCGGCAACAGCTGGCTCCCGCACGGCGCATCCCTGTGGCGGCCTTCAGATCAGCCCGCGCCGCATCATGATCCAAATGGCGACGGCACCCAGCAGCAACAGGCCGAACAGCACGCTTGCCGCGATGCTGGCCGCCCCGCCCCGCAGCCGCATCCCCTGGCCCAGCGGCCGCAGATAGGCCGTCAGCGCCTTATGCGCATGCTCCAGCCGCGCGAAATCCACCTGGCGCGCCAGCTTGGGCTGGCCGGCCTTGCGATCGGCCTCGGCCAGGATGCGCGCCTCGCGCCGCAGCCGCCGCGGCAGCGCGGCGCCGCGCTTGCGCAGCATGCTTTCCAGATCGGCCTGCTGGCCGCGCCTGAGACCGCCGAACCGCGCCGCCATCAGGCTGGCCACCTCGTCCGCCATCGGCCGGATGCTTTCGATGCCCATCGCCCCCATCCCGTTTTCGCCAAGGCTAGCGCCTCTGGCGCCGCTTCGCCAGTGCCGCTAGGGTGCGCGCATGATGCTGAACATGACCATGACTGGAATGGATTCGGATCGGCCGCCGGTGCTGCTGGCGCATGGGCTGTTCGGATCGGGGCGCAATCTCGGCGGTCTTGCGCGACGCCTGGGCGAAAGCCGGCGGGTGATCTCGGTCGACATGCGCAACCATGGCGACAGTTTCCACGACCCCGACCATGGCTATGCCGCGCTGGCCGGCGACCTGGCCCAGGTGATCGCGGCGCAGGGCGGGCGGGCGGATGTGCTGGGGCATTCGATGGGCGGCAAGGCCGCGATGATGCTGGCGCTGACGCAGCCCGACCTGGTGCGCCGCCTTGTCGTCATGGACATCGCCCCCTTCGCCTATGGCCACAGCCAGAGCGGCCTGATCGACGCCATGGAGGCGGTGGACCTTGCCGGGCTTCGCCTGCGCTCCGAGGCCGATGCGCGGTTGGCCCGGCATGTCGCCGATCCGGGCGTGCGGGCCTTTCTGCTGCAATCGCTGGACTTGAAGGCCGATCCGCCGCGCTGGAAGTTCAACCTGCCGGCGCTGCGGGACCAGATGCCCCAACTGGTCGGCTGGCCGGTGGCGCCCAGGGGCGGTTTCACCGGTCCCGCGCTGTTCCTGGCGGGCGAAGATTCGGATTACTGCCGCGCGCCGCAGCTCGAGGCGATCCGCGAATATTTCCCCCAGGCCGAGATCCGCCTCATTCCCGGCGCGGGGCATTGGCTGCATGCGGACCGCCCGGCCGAGGTCGCCGAGGCGGTGGCGGTATTCCTGGACTGACC
>RDDZ01000152.1 GCA_003852775.1 Microbacteriaceae bacterium
CAGCCGAAGACGATGTCGTCCACCTGGCTGGTGTCGAGGCCGTTGCGGTCGCGCACGGCCTCCAGCACCTTCGCGGCCAGGCGCACGGCGGGCACCTCGTGCAGCGAGCCATCCTTCTTGCCGCGCCCGCGCGGGGTGCGTACGGCGTCATAGACATAGGCTTCAGCCATGATGTGCTTCCTTCCCTTGTGATTCGAAGCCCTTGCGATTCAAGACGGGCTCGACGCGGACGTCGCTGGTGATGGAGTTGGCGATGAAGCAGGCTTCATGCGCCTTGTGATGCAGTTCGTCGAGGGTGGCGCGGTCGGCGTCGCAATCGACCTCGGGCCGCAGCGTCACCTCGGTGACGGCAATCCTGCCCTCGGCGTTCTTCGCCATCACGCCGGAGGGCGCATCGCGATAGGCGCGCACGCCGACCCCGGCGCGGCGGGCGAAGTCGAGGAACCAGTGCATGTGGCAGGAGGCGACCGAGGCCACGAACAGCTCCTCGGGGTCGGCGGCCGTCGGGTCGCTGTACGGCTCGCGCACCACGGAGGGCGAGGACGAGCCGGCGATGGACGCGCCGCCGTCGAAGCTGATCCTGTGGCGTCGCGAATAGCGGCCGGCGAGGAAATCCTCCTGCGAACCGGCCTCCCACAAAAGTTCCGCGCCGTGGCTCGGCATGAACGCTCTCTCCCTTACAGGCTTCTGGCGATCAGAAGCTTCATGATCTCGTTGGTGCCACCATAGATGCGCTGGACGCGGGCGTCGCGGTACATGCGCGCGATGGGGTATTCGTTCATGTAGCCGTAGCCGCCGTGAAGCTGGAGGCACTCGTCCACCACCTTGCACTGGAGGTCGGTGAGCCAGGCCTTGGCCATCGAGGCGGTAACGGGATCGAGGCCGCCGGCGACGTGGCGCGCGACGCAATCGTTGTAGAAGACGCGGCCGATGGTGGCCTCGGTCTTGAGCTCCGCCAGCTTGAACTGGGTGTTCTGGAAGTTGAGGATCGGCTGGCCGAAGGCCTTGCGCTCCTTGACGTAGTCGATGGTGACGGCCAGCGCCCGCTCGATCATGGCGATGGCCTGGGTGCCGATCAGCAGCCGCTCCTGCGGCAGCTGCTGCATCAGCTGGATGAAGCCCTGACCTTCCTCGGTCCCGAGCAGGTTCGCCGTCGGCACGCGCACGTCATTGAAGAACAGCTCCGACGTGTCGTTGGCCTTCAAGCCGATCTTGTCGAGGTTGCGGCCGCGCTCGAAGCCCTCGACCTCGTCGGTCTCGACCACGATCAGCGACGTGCCCTTGGCGCCCTTCTCCGGGTCGGTCTTGGCGACGACGATGACGAGGTTGGCGAGCTGGCCGTTGGTGATGAAGGTCTTGGAGCCGGAGATGCGGTACTGGTTGCCGTCCTTCACCGCGCGCGTCTTGACGCCCTGCAGGTCGGAGCCGGCGCCCGGCTCGGTCATGGCGATTGCGCCGATCAGCTCGCCGGTGGCGAGCTTGGGCAGCCATTTCCGCTTCTGCTCCTCCGAGCCGTAATGGAGGATGTAGGGCGCGACGATGGCGTTGTGCAGCGCGATGCCGAAGCCGTCGACGCCGACATGGCTGATCGCCTCGATGATCGCACTCTCATGCGCGAAGGTGCCGCCGGCGCCGCCGTACTCCTCCGGCATCGAGGCGCAGAGGAGGCCGTTCTCGCCGGCCTTCATCACCAA
>RDDZ01000083.1 GCA_003852775.1 Microbacteriaceae bacterium
TTTTTTTTTTTTGTGGTGGTTTGGGTGTTTTTTTTTTTTTTTTTTTTTTTTGTTTTTTTGTTGGGGGGGTGTTTTTTTTTTTTTTTTTTTTTTTCGCGCCGACGGTTCGGGGATGGTCAATGCCCTGGTGTCGCCGAATCCGGTGCAGCACCGCTTCCTGCCGCGCGCACCACGAGGCGATCATCGCGACCTGAACCTGCGTCTGCTGACGAGGTTCCTGATTGGAGGTCCGCGTCTTCGCCCACACCGTGGCCCGATGAACCCCGAACTGACGCGCCAACGCGTTCGCGCTGACTCCGCGCTCGCGGGCCGTTCGGATAGCGTCCACTTCGCTCTCCGTGAGGCGTGTTCGAGGTCGTTTCTTTGGTTCCGCCGACGCGCCGATCAGCGGGTCGTCCTGCTCCGCGGCGAGGGCGGGATCGTCGCCGACGCCTTGATTCCACGCGGAAACCAGCCTCTCGACCCGTGGTCGCCTGTTCCCGTAGTGCTCCATAGCGTCCACACTGGAGAACGTCGAGCGGAAGTAGACGCGTCTCGACCCGTATTGGTACCGTCGGCTCATGCGCAGATGGTGGAGCAGGCTCGGAGCGGTGGCAGCAGCAGCCGCGCTGGTGGCCGCCGTGTTCGGCCTCTCAGCGGCGCCCGCATCCGCGGTGTCCGGCAACGGGCTCCGCACCATGGACTTCTACGCGTACGCGGAGGCGGGCGAGACGGTCGCCGTGAGCTTCGCCCGTGTGACGAACGTGACCGTCGTCCAGCCCGACGGCACGGAAGTGTTCACCTGCTCGACGCAGCCCTGCACCTACGCGGGAACGGCGCCGATGAGCGGAGTCTGGCTCGTGCGGTACGTGGAGAGCTCCGACAACCTCTCGGTCTGGTCGGTGACCGTGCGCGACGCGGACGACGTCCCGATCCCCGGGCGCGTCTGGGCCGAGCAGTACGCGATCAGCAACACGGGCTTCGGCCCGCGCACCTTCACGGCGACGTACCTCTCGGAGTTCGGCGTCCAGTACCGCTCGCAGTTCACGGGGCACGTCGGCTGGGTGTTCCACATCGCCGCGAGCAACCGCGGAGTGATGTTCAACGACGGATCCTGCCTCTCCGCCTACCGATCCGTCCCCGAGGCGGGCATGGTCGAGGCGGCCAACCCACCCCTCGCCGCGATGAACGGCGACGACTACACGACGGTCGGGGACTGCGCCGACAAGGGTCTCGTCCGGTACCGGATCTTCCTGGGCGAGGAGCCCGCGCCCGACATGCCCGCCTCGACGGCCAACTGGGCGGACGGTCGCACCGCGCAGCAGTGGGTGCTCCCGGAGTATCAGAACCCCACGATCGGCGATCTCGCGTTCTCTCGCGCCGTCGGCGGCCTCGGAGGGACCATCACCGGGACGCTCTCCGGGCAGTCCGGCACGGTGCGGGTGCTCCTCGACTTCGACGGTGACGGCACGGCCGATCCCGAAGACCGCGCCTTCGACGTCGCCACGGGCGTCGGCGCCTTCAGCGTGAACTGGGACGGGCTCGACGGACTCGGCGAACCGGTCCCCGCGAGCACCGGTTTCCGTGTCTTCGTCGAGCTGACCGCCGAAGCCGAGATCCACTTCCTCGAGAGCGACGTCGAAGGTCGAACCGGCGGCATCCAGGTCACCCGCCTGAACGGTCCGGGGGCGCCGGACTCCCGCCTGTCCTGGAACGACAGCTACCTCCCCGCCGCACGTGCGACGACGACCTCGCCGCTCTCGGCAGACCGCGTGGACTCCACCGGCGGCGTGCACGCATGGGGTTTCAACGGGAACGGCTGGGGCAACGGCCGGATCATCGACGACTGGATGTACATCTACCCGAGCGCGAACGCCGAGATCGTCGTCGCGGGCGAGCCCGACACCTCCGGCGGGCCCGCGCTGGCGCCGACCGGCGCGTCGAGCGGCGGCGTTGCGGCCGCCGTGGCCGGGGCCGTGCTCCTCCTCGGTGCCGTGGTCGTCTCCACTCGGCGCCGGACGCGCCGGCGTCCCGCCTGATCTTCGACTCGCGTACATCTCCCGTCCGTCTCCGACTCCCATGTGGGGACCACGTCCCTCCGGATGTGTGCCCGAGCGCCCGGCCGGTCGACTCGGTCGAGTGCACGGCGAGCCACACCGTGACGCAGGCCGACATCGACGACGGATCGGTGGAGAACGAGGCCATCGCGACGGGTGAGACGCTCACCGGCACCGCCGTCGCCTCGGCCTCGAGCACCGCGACGGTCACCGCGGAGCAGACCCCGCCGCTGCGCCTCGTGAAGTCGGCGAGCCCCAGCACCGTCGCCGACTACGTGGTGGACCAGGTGATCACGTACTCGTTCGTCGCGACCGACGACGGCAACTCGACGATCGAGGACATCCCGGCGTCCGCGCTCGTCGCGATGCCGTCGTGATCACGGCGCTCGTGCCGTTCACCTGGCTCTAGGCGACCCCCCGCGCGGGGGCGCGGGTCACCAGTCCGAGCCGCCGCCCGATCCGGAGTCGAACCCGCCCCCGCCGTAGTCGCTGCCGCCGCCGGAATCCCAACCGCCGCCGGAATCCCAACCGCCGCCCGAGTCCCACCCGGAGTCGGAGCCGCCGTTGTAGCCGCCGCCTCCGCCGCCGCCACCACCACCCCAGTTGCCGCTCGCGAGCATCCAGATCACGACGATCACGAGGATGATGAACGGGAGGTAGCGCAGCCACGAGCCGCCTCCGCCGTTCGAGCCCGAGTTCGAGGCCGCGTACCTCGACTGCCAGCGGCTCTCGTTGTAGCGGCGCGATCCGCTCGGGGAGACCGAGGCGAGCCCCGCCGCCGCCGGGCCGGATGCCCGTGAGTCGGTGCGCACGCGGTTCATCGCCCGGTTGTCGAGGTAGGTCTCGACGAGCGCGTCGGCGCCCTCGATGAGGCCCGACACGAGGTCGCCGGCCTTGAATTTCGGCACCATCTCGGCCGCGACGACCGCGTTGATGTCCTCGCCGTTGAGGTAGGTCGAGATGCCGTTGCCGGCCTGCACCTGCACGCGCCGCGGCTGGCGCACGAGCAGGATGTAGATGCCGTTGTCCTTCGCGGCGTCGCCGACGCCGAGCTCATGGGCGCGCTTACGCGCGTAGTATTCGACGTTCTGCGTGATCGTGTTGACCGTCTCGACCACGATCACGACGTCGTGCTTCTTCTTGAGACCCCGCAGGTGGGCGCCGACCGCCTGCTGCTGGTCGTAGGTGAGCATGTCGGCCGTGTCGACGACGTTGTCGTTCGCCTGACGCACCTCGGGGGAGTCGACGACGATCATCGCGGGGTCGTCGGCGCGGAACGTGGACCGGCAGAAGGTGCAGGTCCAGAGACCGTTCGTGTCCTGGATGAGTTCGGTCGAGCCGCAGTTCACGCAGCGCTGGCCGGCGAGCGACGGGTCACGTCCGTCGTCGATCGGCTCGCGGTCCTCGGGGCCCTCGGCGGGGGTGGTGGTGTCCTCGGGAGTCACGCGGGAAGGCTACCGGCTCAGAACTCGTCCTCGTCGTCGTCGGCGACGTCGATCGCGCCGACATCCGCGAGGTCCTCGATCCAGAGGTCCTCGTCGGCGCGCAGTGTCTGCCAGGCGGCGTACGCGACGCCCGCCACGGCGACGACGCCGAGCCCGATGAGGATGAAGGTGCCCGGGCCGGGGCCCTTCTTGGGGGCGGGCGCGATCTTGACGACCTTGCCTCCCGTGCGAGCCGCCGAGCGGACGACGTCGCGCACACGCGGGTCGCGGACGGCCTCGATGACGGCGATCGCGGAGCCGACGGCGCCCGAGAGCGCGGGCAGCACATCCGACACGACGCGCTCCTTCACGGCGGAGCCCGCGGACTTCGCGCCCGCGATGCCCGTGGCGACGGCCGGCTGCACGTGGTCGGTGTAGACGCTCGTCACCCGGGGGGCGACCTCCTCGCGGGCGAGCGCGTTGGCCTGCCGCGTCGCCTCGCGCAGCACGCGCGTGGCGTGGTCGAGAGCCTCGCGCTGCTCCTCCCAGAGCTCGTCGGCCGAGCGCTTGAGCTTACGCAGCTCCTTCTGACGCTTGCGGGACAGTGCCATGACGACCTCCGATTGCGGCTGAGCGTCCTCCCATCCTGCCATGGGGGTCCTGTGAAACAATGGCCGAATGCCCCTTCCCACCGCTGTCGCGACCATCCACACCACCCTCGGCGACATCAAGGTCAACCTGTTCGGCAACCACGCCCCCATCACCGTGGAGAACTTCATCGGGCTCGCGACGGGCACGAAGGAGTGGCGCCACCCGGGCACGGGCGAGGTGTCGACGAAGCCGCTCTACGACGGCGTCATCTTCCACCGCATCATCAAGGACTTCATGCTGCAGGGCGGCGACCCGCTCGGGCAGGGCATCGGCGGCCCCGGCTACCAGTTCGACGACGAAATCCACCCCGAGCTCGTCTTCGACCAGCCCTACCTGCTCGCCATGGCGAACGCCGGCATCCAGATGGGTCGCGGCACCAACGGCTCGCAGTTCTTCATCACGACGGTCCCGACGCCGTGGCTCAACCGCAAGCACACGATCTTCGGCGAGGTCGCCGACGAGGAGTCGAAGCGCGTCGTCGACGCCATCGAGCAGGTCCCGACCGACGGTCGCGATAAGCCGCTCGAGGACGTCGTCATCACGGGCATCGACGTCGAGAGCCGGTGAACTCTCCCCGTTTCGGTGAGCAGGTCGAGGAGGATCCCTCCGTCTGCTACCGCCACCCCGATCGCCAGAGCTGGGTGCTCTGTCAGCGCTGCGGCCGGACCATCTGCCCCGAGTGCCAGATCCAGGCGCCGGTCGGTGTGCAGTGCCCCGAGTGCGTGCGCGAGGCGAACGGCTCCGCGCCGTGGACGCCGTCCGTCACGAAGCCCGTGAAGCAGCGCGCGGCCGCACGCCGGGCGCCCGCCGCCTCCGCCGCGACTCCGAGCAACGGGTTCTCCGGATGGGTGACGGGCCTGCTGCGCCCGGGCGGTGAGTCCCCGCCGCTCAGCTGGATCTTCGCCGGGTCGGCGATCGCCCTGTGGATCGTGAGCCTGTTCACGAACAATCTGCCGTTCATCTGGCTCGTGGCGGCTCCCGACGCCGCCTGGCAGCTGTGGCGCTTCGTCACGTTCCCGTTCACGTACCCGGCGGCGCTCAGCCTCTCGGGGATCCTGTTCTTCGCGCTCGCGCTGTTCTTCTGGTTGCTGTTCGCGCCGTCGGTCGAGCGCAACTTCGGGCGCACGCGGTTCCTCACGGTGTTCTTCGCGGCATCCGTGTTCGGCGCGTCGGCGCAGCTCATCTTCGGCGGCATCGCCTACGGTCTCGCCGCCGGGCTCTTCGGTCTGCTCGGCTCGTACGCCGTGCTCATGTGGTCGTATCCCCCGGCGCGCACGCAGATCCTCGTGGTGCTCGCGATCAACCTCGCGATCAACCTCGCGCTCGGCGGCGGCACCATCCCGCTCATCTTCGGCGGGCTGCTCGCCGGCGCGGGGGCGACCTACCTGCTCCAGTTCTACGAGGACCGGCCGCGGTCGAAGCCGACGACCCCGTACCTCATCATCGGCGGGGCGGTCGTGGCGCTCGCTCTCGTCGCGGTGGCCGTGAACGTCGCGACGTTCTGAATTACCTGAGGAATCTCCCCACAGGCCCATCCACAGTGTGGATGGAATTACACGCGTGTATTTCTTGGGATGAGCGCGGCTCAGCGCCAGCGCGTGGTCATCAGGAAGCCGATGAACATGATGCCGAAGCCGACGAGGATGTTGCCGGCGCCGAGGGCGGGGATCGGCCAGGAGTTCTGGCTCACGTAGTAGACGATGATCCAGGCGAGGCCCACGAGCATGAAGCCGAACATCACCGGCTTGAACCAGACCGGGTTCGGGGCGTCCTCGCCCTTCACGGTCTCCTGGGCGGCCGGCTTGGTGCGGGTCTTGGGTCGGGCCATGCGGGAAATCATAGCCTGGCGCCCCTGGGAGCCCGAAGCCCGGCCCCAGCGGATCACCCTACAATCGTCCTATGCCCGGCCGACGTGTACTGCGCCCCCGGCGCCGTGTGTCGGTCGTCGGGGTCATCGGCGAGCTCCTCATCACCGGTGGAGTCGTCGTGCTGCTCTTCATCGCCTGGCAGCTCTGGTTCTACGACGGCATCGTCGGGGGCGAGCTCAAGGAGCAGGCCACCCAGCAGGCCCAGGAGTGGAACGAGCACGCCGCGGCGAATCCCACGACGACGCCCGGCGACCCGAACGAGCCCTCCACCGAGGAGCCGCCCGTTCAGGCGGTGCCCGCCGCCGCGGAGCAGTTCGGCATGCTCATCGTGCCGCGCTGGGGCGCCGACTACTACCGCCCGATCGCCGAGGGCGTCGGCGTGAGCGCCGTGCTCAACAAGGGGCTGCTCGGCCACTACCCCACCACCCAGATGCCGGGCGAGCTCGGCAACTTCGCGCTCGCGGCGCACCGCACGACGAAGGGCGGATCGCTGCACCACATCCACGAGCTGCAGCTCGGCGACAACATCTACGTCGAGACGGCCGCCGGATGGTACCGCTACAGCTTCCGCAACCTCGAGTACGTGCGCCCCACGGGCGTCGGCGTGCTCGACCCCGTGCCGCAGGACCCGACCGCGATCCCCGGGGAGCGCTACATCACCCTCACGAGCTGCAACCCCATCATCAGCTCGATCGAGCGGATCATCGCGTACGGCGTGTACGACGGCTTCTTCCCGCGCGACACGTCGAAGCCCGCGAACGGCGCACCCGAGGAGATCGCGGCGACCGTGATGGGAACGGTGGACAGCTGATGTACGGGGCGTTGTGGCGCGTGCTGCCCGGACCCTGGTGGGTGCGGGTGCTCATCCTCCTCGTGCTGGCGGCCGCGGTGCTCGCCGCCCTCGTATTCTGGGTGTTCCCCTGGGTGGACCAGTTCATCAGCCTGCAGGAAGTGACGGTGGACGAATGACGCGCGTGCTCGTCGTCGACAACTACGACAGCTTCGTCTACACGCTCGCCGGGTATCTCGTGCAGCTGGGCGCCGAGATCGAGGTCGTGCGCAACGACGCCTTCCCCGCCGAGGAGGCGGCGGAGCGCATCGCCGAGTTCGATGCGGTGCTCCTCTCCCCCGGCCCGGGCAACCCGGCCGCCGCGGGCGTCTCGATCCCCGTCGTGCGCGCCGCGCTCGAGACCGGCACGCCGTTGCTCGGCGTGTGCCTCGGCCACCAGGCCATCGCGGAGGCGCTCGGCGCGACGGTGACGCACGCCGAGGAGCTCATGCACGGCAAGACCTCGCTCATCACCCACGACGACTCGCCGTTCTTCGACGGCGTGCCCCAGCCGTTCCGCGCGACCCGCTACCACTCGCTCGCCGTCGTCGACTCGACGGTGCCCGACGAGCTCGAGGTGACCGCGCGCACGGACGGCGGCATCATCATGGCGCTCCGCCACCGCGAGGCGCCGGTCTACGGCGTGCAGTTCCACCCGGAGTCGGTGCTCACCGAGGGCGGCTACCGCATGCTCGGCAACTGGCTCGCCGCATCCGGGATGCCGGAGGCCGTCGAGCGCGCCGCGGGGCTCAGCCCCCTCGTCAAGCTCGCCTGACGCCCCGCATCCGTGTAGCCGGGGGCGCGGTGCGTCAGTCGCCCTGGCAGTAGGTGAGGGTGATCGGCGAACGCTGCGGCACGTCGCCCTTGGCCGACTGCGCCGTGACCTTGCCGCCCGAGCAGGTGCCGTCCGGCTTAAGGTTGACGTTGAGCTGCAGCACGCTCAGCTGGGTCTGGGCGTCGGTGATCGACTGGCCCACGACCTCGGGCACCTGCACGAGGCCGTTCGAGAGCACGAGGTTCACCGTGGCACCCGCCGGGACGCTCTGGGCACCCGTGAGCATCGACTGGTTCTCGCCGATCGTGATGCCGATGACCTGACCCGCCGGGATGTTCGGGTGGTACTGCTGCGAGCTGGTGCCGTAAGTAAGGCCGAGCTCATCGATCTTCGCGATCGCGTCGGCCTCGGCCGTGTAGGTGAGCGACGGGAGCGACACCGAGGGCGGTCCGCTCGAGACGAAGACGTCGATCTCCTCGCCGTTGCTCACCCGCGTGCCGGGTTCGATGCTCGTCGAGATGATGAGGCCGGCGTCGACCGCGGTGCTCGCCTGGTCGACGCGGTGCGGCTTGAGGCCCGCCTCCGTGAGCTCGGCGAGGCCCGCCTCCGCGGTCTGGCCCGCGACATCCGGCACCTCGACCGCGAGGCCGGACGCGATGTTGGTGGGCGTGAGGCTGAAGACCCACACCATCGCCGCGACGATGATGACGAGCATCATCGCGATGCCGCCCCACAGCCAGGCGACCGGCGGACGGCTCTGGGTGCGCGTGGGGCGGTTCTCGTCGTTCGCGAGGCGGCGCAGGGTGGCCTCGGAGGCGGCGGTCGAGTTCGGGTTGACGCCGAACAGGGTCGCGTTGAAGTCGTCGGCGACCGGCACGCGGTCGGGGACCTTGCCGCCGACGGCCACCTCGAGGTCGGCCTTGAAGTCGCCGGCGCTCTGGAAGCGCTCGAAGCGGTCCTTCGCGAGGGCCCGCATGACGACGGCGCTCATAGCGGGCGAGACGGCGGGGTTCACCGCGTTGGGCGGCGTGGGCAGCTCGCTCACGTGCTGGTACGCGACGGCCACGGGCGAGTCGCCCCGGAACGGCGCGCGGCCCGTGAGCATCTCGTAGAGCACGACGCCCGTCGAGTAGAGGTCGGTGCGCGCGTCGACGCTCTCACCGCGCGCCTGCTCGGGCGAGAAGTAGCTCGCGGTGCCGAGCACGGCGCTCGTCTGGGCGACGGTCGCGGAGGACTCGGAGATCGCGCGGGCGATGCCGAAGTCCATGACCTTGACCTGCCCGTTGGGCGTGATCATGACGTTGCCGGGCTTGATGTCGCGGTGCACGACGCCCGCGCGGTGCGAGTACTCGAGGGCCGTGAGGATGCCGGAGGCGATGCGCGCCGCCTCCTCGGCCTCGATCGGGCCCGCGGCGATGAGCTCGGACAGCAGCTTGCCCTCGACGCGCTCCATGACGATGAAGGGGAGCTGCACGTCGAGCCCGTCGGGGCCCTGGACGGTCTCCTCGCCGGCGTCGAACACGCGCACGATCGTGGGGTGCGCCATGCGCGCGGCGGCCTGGGCCTCCTGACGGAAGCGCGTGCGGAACGCGGGGTCCGTCGCGAGGGTGGGACGCAGCAGCTTGATGGCGACGCGGCGGTTGAGGCGGGTGTCGAGCCCCGTGCGCACCTCGGCCATGCCCCCGCGTCCGAGCACCTCGCCGAGTTCGTAGCGACCGGCGAGCGTGCGCACGCTCTCGATCACTGCGTCACTCACGCCGGTCAGTCTAGCCGCGTGCACCCGAGTGGACGTCCGCCGTGGGGCGGAGAAACATCACGGATTCACTGCGATGCTGGCGGGCCCCGACGGCGGGCTCGTGAGGCCCCCCGCGCACTTCGCGACGAAGGTCGCCGTGGCGGTGCTGCCGGGGTTCTTGAGCTGGATGTCGAGGGTCGTCGCGCTCGCCGGGAGGTCGAGCCCCGTGCCCACAGGGTCGGCGTTCTGCAGCGTGAACGTGAAGCCCTGCAGGTCGAAGCCCGCGGGGCATCCCGTGTAGGAGAACGTCAGGCGGATGGGGTCGCCCGCGTCGCCCGAGGTCGAGTCCGGCACGGGCGCGCTCGGCGCCGGCGGCGTGCCCGGCGCGCGGTAGATGGTGAGGGTGATCGTCTGGCCCTTGCGCACGTTGCCGCTCGGGGCGATGTTCTGCACCGTGCCGACCTTGCCCGGCGCGTCGGCGACGGGGCCCTCGGCCTGAGCGATCTCGAACTCGCCGCCCGTGGCGTCGAGCTTCGCGATCGCCTCGTCGACGGAGAGGCCGATGTAGTCGCCGCGGTTGATGAGCACGGTGTCGCTCGTGGGCGATGCGCTCGGCGTCTCGCTCGGGGTCTCGCTCGGCGTCGACGGCGGCGGGGTCGACGGCTCCTCGTCCCCGCCGCGCGGCTGGACGGCGAACACGATGATGATCGCGATGAGCGCGACGGCGAGGAGCGACACGATCGCGATGAGGGGCCACATCCACGGGCTGCGACGGCGCGCGTCGGGCGTCGGTGTGGTGCTCGCCCCGGACCCCGCGGTGGGCAGCACGCGGGTCGTGGCGCTCGTCGCGGCGTCGAGGGCGACGGTGCCTCCCGCGACGCCGGGCACGGCCGCCGCGGCTCCCGCGATGTCGCCGCGACGGAGCGCCTGCGCGGCGCGCGCGAAGTGGGCGGCCGTGGCGGGGCGGTCCTCGGGGCGCTTCGCGATGGCCGAGTACACGAGGTTGCGCACGGGCTCCGAGATCGTCACCGGGAGGTCCGGCGGCTGCTCGTTGATGTGCGCCATCGCGATCGCGACCTGGGACTCGCCCGTGAACGGGCGGCGGCCCGCGAGGGCCTCGTAGGCGACGATGCCGAGCGAGTAGATGTCGGTCGACGGCGACGCCGGGTGCCCGCTCGCCTGCTCGGGCGAGAGGTACTGCACGGTGCCCATGACCTGGCCGGTGGCCGTGAGCGGCACCTGGTCGGCGATGCGCGCGATGCCGAAGTCGGTGATCTTGACGCGCCCGTCCGGCGTGATCAGCAGGTTGCCGGGCTTGATGTCGCGGTGCACGAGGCCCGCCGAGTGGGCGGCCTGGAGAGCGGATGCCGTCTGGGCCACGATGTCGAGCACGCGGTCGCTCGAGAGCACCTTCTCGCGCTCGAGCACGGTCGAGAGCGCCTCGCCGGGCACGAGCTCCATGACGAGGTAGGCGGAGCCGTCCTCCTCGCCGTAGTCGAAGACGTTCGCGATGCCCTCGTGGTTGACGAGCGCCGCGTGCCGCGCCTCCGCGCGGAAGCGCTCGAGAAAGCCGGGGTCGCCGAGGTACTCGTCCTTGAGGATCTTGATGGCGACGGTGCGTCCGATCACGAGGTCGGTGGCCTGCCACACCTCGCCCATGCCGCCGATCGCGATCCGGCTCGACAGCTGGTATCGCCCCCCGAAGGTGAGCCCGCTCGTGGGTCTCATCTGTTCAGCACCGCCTCTATGACCTTCTTCGCGACCGGAGCCGCGATCGTGTTCCCGAAACCGGATTGGCCCCTGCCCCCACCGTTCTCGACCACGACCGCGACGGCGACCTGCGGGTCGTCGGCGGGGGCGAACCCGGTGAACCAGAGGGTGTAAGGCTCGTTGGTGCCGTTCTGCGCCGTCCCGGTCTTCCCCGCGACATCGACACCACTGATTCTGGCATTGCCGGCAGCGCCGTTCGCCACATTCGCGACCATGAGCTGGGTCAGGCTCGCCGCGACGTCGGGGCTCACCGAGCGGCCGAAGGCCTCGGGCCGGAACTCGTGCAGCACCGAGAGGTCGGGGGCGCTCACCCGCTCGACGAGGTTCGGCCGCAGGAGCTCGCCGTCGTTCGCGATCGCGGCGGACACCATCGCCATCTGGAGCGGCGTGACGCGGTCGTTGCCCTGACCGAACGACTGCAGCATGAGCTGCGCCTCGCTCTCGGGTCGCGGGAACACGCTGGGGGTGACGCCCATCGGCACCTGGAACTCGCTCTCGAAGCCGAAGGCGCGGGCCTGCTTGAGGATGGCATCGTAGCCGAGCTGGGCGCCGAGCTGCGCGAACGGGATGTTGCACGAGAAGCGCAGCGCGTCCGCGATGCTCACGGTCTCGCCGCCGCCGCATGCGCCGCCCTCCGAGTTGGTGATCGTCGTGCTCGTGCCCGGGAGGGTGTAGCTCGGCGGGTTCGGGATCTGGGTGTCGGGCGACATCCCGGCCGCGAGGGCCGCCGCGGTGACGACGACCTTGAACGTGGAGCCGGGCGGGTTGAGCGCGCCGCCGATCGAGCGGTTGACGAGCGGGTCGCCCGGGTCGGCGAGCAGCGCGTCGTACGCGGAGATGACGCCGGGCTGATCGTGGCCCGCGAGGGGGTTCGGGTCGAACGACGGCTTCGACACCATCGCGAGGATGCGGCCCGTGCTCGGCTCGATCGCGACGACGGCGCCCTGGAGGTCGCCGAGGGCATCCCACGCCGCCTGCTGCACGACGGGGTCGATCGTCGTGAGCACGGTCGCACCGCGCGGGTTCTGGCCCGTGAGGATCCCGTTGAGCCGGTCGAGGAACTGCTGGCTCGCGCGGCCCGTGAGGTAGTCGTTGAGCGTGCCCTCGAGCCCGGTCTTCTCGCCGTGGATCGTGAAGTACCCCGTGACGGCCGAGTAGAGCTCGCCGTGCGGGTAGGTGCGCTGGTACTTGTACTGGTCGCCGCTCGGCACCGACTGCGCGATGACGGTGTCGCCCGCGAGGATGGGGCCGCGCTCGACCGAGAAGCTCGCGTAGAGGGTGCGCGTGTTGCGCGGGTCGGCCTGCAACTGCTCCTGCTGCACGACCTGGATGATCGACGTCGAGGCGCACAGGGCGAGGAACATCGCGAGGACGAGCACGCTCACGCGGCGGAGCTCCTTGTTCACGAGGCACCCCCCTCGACGATCGCGTGCGGTTGCTGGCGCACGGCATCCGAGAGCCGCAGCAGGAGCGCCGCGATGAGCCAGTTCGCGACGAGCGACGAGCCTCCCGCCGCGAGGAACGGGGTCGTGAGGCCCGTGAGCGGGATGATGCGCGTGACACCGCCGATGACGATGAACACCTGCAGGCCCACGACGAACGACAGGCCCACCGCGAGGAGGCGGCCGAAGTCGTCCTGGCCGGCCACGCCGATCCGGAGCCCGCGCGCGACGAAGATGAGGTAGAGCGCGAGGATCGCGAACAGCCCGATGAGGCCGAGCTCCTCGCCGAGGCTCGCGATGATGTAGTCGCTCTCGGCGAGCGGCACGATGTCGGGGCGCCCGCGCCCGAGGCCGGTGCCCACGAGGCCGCCGTCGGCGAGGCCGAAGATGCCCTGGACGAGCTGGTAGCTGCCGCCCTCGCGCTCGTAGATCTCGGGGTTGAAGGCGTCGAGCCAGTTGGCGAAGCGGCCCTGCACGTACGGGAGCACGCGCGTCGCGGCCCACCCGCCCACGGCGAAGAGGGCGAGGCCGATGAAGATCCAGCTGCCGCGTCCCGTGGCCACGTAGAGCATCACGAGGAAGAGGCCGAAGTAGAGCAGGGCGGTGCCGAGGTCGCGCTGGATGACGATGACGCCCATTGACAGGATCCACACGACGAGGATCGGGCCGAGGTCGCGCGCCCGCGGAAGGCGCAGGCCCAGGATCGAGCGGCCCACCATCGAGAGCGAGTCGCGCGCCGTCACGAGGTAGCCGGCGAAGAACACCGCGAGCAGGATCTTCGCGAACTCGCCGGGCTGCATCGAGAAGAAGCCGATGCGCACCCACACGTCGGCGTTCGCGCCCGTGTCGCCGATCCCCGGCAGGACGGGGAGCAGGAGCAGCAGGATGCCGACGAACATCGCGATGTAGCGGTAGCGCTGGAGCACGCGGTGGTTGCGCACGATCACGAGCCCGGCGATGGCGATGAGGATGGCGATCGTCGCCCAGACCGCCTGGCGCACGCCGTACGCCGCCCACCCCTCGTAGCCCTCGGCGATGTCGATGCGGTGGATCATCGCGATGCCGAGCCCCGTGAGCGCGGTCGCGATCGGCACGACGAACGGGTCGCCCTCGGGCGCCACGATGCGCTCGGCGATGTGCAGCACGAGCACGAGTCCCGCGGGCAGCGCGACGAGCGCGAACATCTCGGTGTCGAGCTCGCCGACCGCGCCGAGGTCGACGAGCGCGAGCGCCGCGGCTGCGACGCCGAGCGCGACGACGATGAGCAGCAGCTCGAGGTTCCGCAGCCGTGCGGGCGTGCGCAGGCGGATGCGGATGGTCGTCGTGAGGGGACCGGTGGCCGTCGTGGCGCTCACATCAATCCCCCGCCGCCGCCGAGAGCCGGTCGACGATCTGCTGGGCGTCGCGCAGGTTGTCCGCGCTGATGGTCGACTCGACCGCATCCCGCTGGTACGCGGGGAGGTCGTCGACCGAGATCGCCGTGGTCTGGTACACGCTCGAGAGCGAGATCGGCCCGATCGACTGCTGCACGCCCTGGAAGATCGCGACGTGCCCGTCGCTCACTCCCACGTAGTAGTGCATCTGCGTCCACCGGTAGCCGAGCCAGCCCGCGAGCACGATCGCGGCCGCCGCGAGGCCGACCCCGACGCCCCACAGGATGCGGCGACGGATGGCGCGGCGGCGATCCTCCTCGATGAGCTCGTCGAGGTAGCCCTCGCTCTCGGGCTCGAAGTGGGCGTCCTCCGGCGGCACCGCCTTGAGGGGGTGCAGCAGGAGGGTGGGGAGGCGGATGGGCCGCCGCACCTCCTCCTCCTGGCCGAAGGTGAGCGGGTGCGCGGCGGAGCCGACGAAGATCGGGTTGGCGCCGGAGGCCCCGTCCGAGTCGTCGATGTCGATCAGCAGCACCGTGACGTTGTCGGGGGCGCCGTGGTCGAGGCTCTCCTTGACGAGCCGGTCGGCTGCGCCCTGCGCCGTGCGGATCGTGCTGAGCACCTGCACGATCTTCTCCTCCGACACGTAACCGGAGAGGCCGTCGGAGCACAGCAGCCAGCGGTCGCCCGGCTTGACGTCGAGCACCGCGGTGTCGATCTCCGGGGAGGCGTCGACGTCGCCGAGCACGCGCATGAGCACGGCGCGCCGGGGGTGGACGGCGGCCTCCTCGGGGGTGATGCGCCCCGACTCGACGAGCCGCTGAACGAAGGTGTGGTCGGTCGTCATCTGCGTGAGCTCGCCGCCGCGGAAGCGGTACACGCGCGAGTCGCCGATGTGCGCGAGGGCGAACTTGTCGCCGACGCGCGCGATGGCCGAGACGGTCGTGCCCATGCCGGTGAGCTCGTTGTGATCGAAGACCGTCTCGGCGAGCAGCCCGTTGGCGGCGAGGAGCGCCTCCTGGAGCGCCTGCACCGCATCCTCGGGGGTGGCGTACGGCTGGTCGGCCTCCGCGATGCGCTGCGCGGCGATGTGGCTCGCGACGTCTCCGCCCGCGTGGCCGCCCATGCCGTCCGCGACGACGAAGAGGTGCCGACCGAGGTAGCCGGAGTCCTGGTTGCTCGCGCGGATCTTGCCGACGTGGGAGACGGCGGCGCTCGTGGGGATCGTCGCCACGGCCTAGCGCCTCAACTCGAAGCTCGTGGTGCCGATCGTCACCGTCGAGCCGACCGGCACGGGAGTCGGCAGGGTCACGCGCGTGCCGTCGAGGAAGGTGCCGTTCGTCGAGTCGAGGTCCTGGATGACCCACTCGTCGTTCCACAGCATGAGCCGCGCGTGGTGGGTGGAGGTGTAGTCGTCGCGGATGACGAGTCCCGACTCGCTCGAGCGCCCGATCGTGAGCTGCTCGTTCGGGAGCTCGATCTCCATGCCCTCCTTCGGGCCGGAGGTGATGACGAGCCGGCGGGGCGTGGATCCGCTCGCGTGGGGCTGGGCGCGCACGGGCTCGGTCATCGCGGCGGGCGCGGGGGCCGGGGCGGGGGCGGCGGCGGGAGTGGGCGGGAGAGGCGAGGCGGGGAAGGGGTCGGCCGCCGTCGGCTGCGGCGGGAGCTTCCGCGCGCGGGTGCCGAACAGGTCGGAGCGCAGGGCGTAGACGATCATGAAGACGAACGCCCACATGAGGATCAGGAACCCGATCCGCAGGACGAGGAGGGTCAGCTCGCTCACCGGGCGCCTCCGTCCGGTCGGGCGAGCTCGGCGGCCTGCGCGAGCACGCGGAACACGATGCGGGTGCGCCCGATCTCGATGACCGAGTCGGGCTCGAGCACCGCCTTGGTCACGGGCTGGCCGTTGAGCTTCGAGCCGTTCGTCGAGCCGAGGTCGGTGACCTGGCCGCGCGTGCCGTCCCACGCGATTTCGATGTGCCGGCGCGAGGTGCCCGTGTCGGCGAGCGTGATGTCGGCATCCGATCCGCGCCCGATCACGGTGCGGCCGCGCTTGAGGAGGTAGCGCTTGCCGGCGATGTCGAGCACGGGGGTCCAGTTGACCTCGCCCTTGACGTTCTCGGAGTCGATGCGCACGATGCCGGCCGAGAGCTTCGGGTCGGCCTGCAGGCGGATGTCGATGCCGCCCGCGAAGGTGTAGCGCTGCGCGGTGGCGTGCTGCTGCACGAGGCGCGTGAACTCGTCGATGAGCGCGGGGCCGAGCCCCGTCATCCGCTCGTGGTCGGAGGGCGAGAGCCGCACGGTGAAGCGGTTCGGCACGAGGATGCGGTCGCGCGCGACGACGGCGGCCTTCGTGTCGAGCTCACGGCGCAGGGCCGCCGTGACCTCGAGAGGCTGGAGACCGCTCTTGAAGGTCTTGGCGAACGCGCCGTTCACGACGCGCTCCAAGCCCTTCTCGAATTCGTCGAGAATCCCCAAGGGTCTCCTCTCGGCGGCGCGGGTGCGCCTTCCGGCTCTCTCGGACTCTCCGATGGTAGTCGGCTCGGCCGCGCGTCGGGTCAGCCGCGGGACCGGGTCGTGTCGTCCGCGCGGCGGATCCGCGGGGGGCGAACCGGTCGGTGCATCCCCGGTGGTCCGCCCGGATCGCGCGCCCCGCCGCGCGTGATACTCTCGCTAGGCCGATCCGCTCACGCGGGTCCGCGCGCGAGTGGCGGAATAGGCAGACGCGCTGGCTTCAGGTGCCAGTGCCCGAAAGGGCGTGGGGGTTCAACTCCCCCCTCGCGCACCGCAGGGCCCTGTACGCAAGTGCAGGGCCCATCTTCTTTCCCGGGCGGCCCTCAGGAGGCGTCGGAGGCCGCTGAGGATGGTCGCGACCGAGAGCGCGCTGAGCAACCACAGGCACGCGACCGCGAGGAGGACGCTCGACACGATCGTCGCAGGTGCCGGAAGGGTAGGGGCCACCGCGCCGAGTCCCCACCAGGCGAGCCCGAGGAGCGTCCCGAGCGGCAGCGCGCCGAGGGCGATGAACCACCAGAACGAGGAGCGTGACCCCGAACCACCGACGTGCCCGGGCACGAAGTGCATCAGGGACGCGGCCAGCGGGCCGTGCGGTCGGGGCCCCTCGCTCGGTTCGCGTCGAGTGCTGGCGTCGGTGCGGGCGGCATCGGGTTCGGTCACGAGGGCTCCGGAGGTGCGTGCGGGTCGGAACATCCGAACGCTAGCGACGGTCGGGGCTCGCCGATGAGCCCGTGCGCGGCCTCCGGACGAACCCGGACAGTCCTGCGCCCCCGTCTGGCAGCAGGCGCAGCGCGGCGATCGCGAGGCCGTACGCGATCCAGGTCGACAGGGGGAAGCTGCGGGGCGCGCCGCACACGTCGACGCGGCGGCAACACGCCTCCGCAATGCACCTGCCGTCGCGTCGTCGGCTCCCAGCGCGACGGCCACATCGACGACGAGCTCGGCGCTCAGCCGGGAGCGGCCGGGTCGGAACAGGTCGTACACCGACGACCGGGGGATGCGCGCCGCGGCGGGGGCGAGGCCGCGAGCCTCGCGCAGGGTCGTCGCGCGCGCCGCGACCTTCGCGTAGCTCGGGGCGCCTGCGGACAGGCGCAACTCACGCAAACCCCGAACGACGTCGTCGAGCGTCTCGGGCTCGTGCGGACCCCCTGCCACGCTCCGATTGTGGCAGGGGGCGGGGCGGCTTCGGCGACCACCGGGTCGCGCCCGCCTCACTCCTCTGTCGGGATGGGCTCCGCGGGGAGCTTGCGCACGCGCGCGCGGCGCCGCCGCCGCTCGGGGATCATCGAGCGCATCTCCTCGAGCTTGCCGAAGCACAGCAGGCGGTCGCCCGCGTCGAGCAGCACCCCCTTGCGCGGGTTCGGGATCACCTGCGCGCCGCGGTGCAGGGTGAGCACCGTGATGTCGCGGTCCCACAGGCCGGACTCGCCGATCGTCTTGCCGACGAGGTCCGCGTTCCCGTGCACGAGCAGCTCGGCCACGCCGTAGCCGGTCGACACCGTGAGGCGCTGGCGCACGTCGATCTCGGGGAAGGCCACCTGGTTGGCGATGTAGTCGATGATCGCCCCCGCGACATCCAGCTGGGTGGCTTCCTCGATGCCCTGCAGGCCGGGCGAGGAGTTGACCTCCATGACGAGCGGGCCGTCGGTGCCCTCGAGCATGTCGACGCCCGCGACGCGCAGGCCCATGATCTGGGCCGAGCGCACGGCGGCCTGCTCGTACTCGGGAGCGAGGTCGACCTTCTCGACGGTGCCGCCGCGGTGCACGTTCGAGCGGAACTCGTCGCCCTTCGCGGTGCGGCGCATCGCTGCGACGACCCGGTCGCCCACGACGAGGGCGCGGATGTCGCGGCCGCGGCTCTCGGAGACGAAGTGCTGGATGAGCACATTCTGGTTGGTCGATTGGAGCGTCTCGATGATGGCCTCGGCCGTCTTCACCTCGGGGGCGAGGATCACGCCGATGCCCTGGGTGCCCTCGAGCAGCTTGATGACGACGGGGGCGCCACCGACGCGCTCGATCGCGGGGCGCACATCCGCGCGGTTGCGCACGAACGCCGTCGCCGGCATCCCGATGTTGTGACGGGAGAGGATCTGGTTGGCCCTCAGCTTGTCGCGCGCGTTCGAGATGCCGTTGGCCGTGTTGGGCGTGTAGACGTCCATCTGCTCGAACTGCCGCACCACGGCGGTGCCGAAGTAGGTGATCGAGGCGCCGATGCGCGGCAGGACCGCGTCGTAGTCGGACAACGGACGACCGCGGTACTGCAGGTCGGGCTCCTCGCCCGAAAGGTCGATCGCGAAACGCAGCGTGTTGAGCACCTTGACGTCGTGCCCGCGCTGCTGCGCGGCCGCACGGAGGCGCTGGGTAGAGTACGCACGCGGGGCGCGAGAGAGGATGGCGAGTTTCATGCGGGGGGCGCCTGTCAAGATGGTGCGGTGAGCGAGAGATCCCATTCAAACACCCTCGCGGGGTGGCGCGAGTGGGTGCAGCTGCCCGATGTCGGCGTCCCGTGGATCAAAGCCAAGCTCGACACGGGCGCCCAGACCTCGTCGATCCACGCCTACGACGTGGAGACCTTCGATCGCGACGGCGAGGCGTGGGTGCGGTTCGGCATCCGTCCCTGGCAGAAGTCGGACGCCGACGAGGTGACCGTCGAGCGCCCCGTCGTCGACGTGCGCCGCGTGCGCAGCTCGTCGGGCCACGTCGACGAGCGCTTCGTCGTGTCGCTGCCGCTCGTGCTCGTCGGCCACCGCGTCGACGCCGAGGTGACCCTCAGCAACCGCGACTCGATGGGGTTCCGGATGCTGATCGGCCGCGAGGCGCTCAGCCGCGGCTTCGTCGTCGACTCGGCGCGCTCCTTCCTCGGCGACCGTGCCCCGCGGCCGATGCGCCGCCGCAACCGCGGCGACGACATCTGACGGCCCTATCTTGGTGCGCGTGACCACCACCGTCCCCGCGCTCCCCGGCGTCCGCGGTCGCGTCCTGCGGCTCGTCGAGTCGAAGCCGTTCCAGCGCGGCATCATCGCGCTCATCCTCGTCAACGCCGTCATCCTCGGCCTCGAGACCTACCCGGCCGTGGTCGAGGCGTTCGGCGAGCCGCTGCACGGCGTCAACACCGTGATCATCGCGATCTTCGTGATCGAGATCGCGCTTCGGATCTACGCGTACGGGTGGCGCTTCTTCACCAACGGGTGGAACCTCTTCGACCTGTTCGTCGTCGTCGTGGCGCTCATCCCCGCGGGCGCGGAGGCGGGCGTGCTGCGGGTGCTGCGCCTCCTGCGCGTGCTGCGCCTGCTCTCGGCCGTGCGCTCGATGCGGCTCGTCGTCGCCGCGCTCGGCGCCGCGATCCCCGGCATCGCCTCGATCGGTGGCCTGCTCGTGATGATCGTCTACGTCTTCGCGGTGGCCTCGACGACCCTGTTCAGCGCCCCGCTGCCGACGGCGTTCGGCGACCTGTGGCTCTCCACCGTGACACTTTTCCGGCTCATGATCGGCGACGGCTGGACGGAGGCGGTGGCCCCGCTCGCCGCCGAGGAGAGCTGGGTGTGGGGCTACTTCATCCTCTACACAGTGGTCACGACGCTCGTCGTGCTCAACCTGCTGATCGCCGTCGTCGTCGAGGCCATGGAGCGGATGAAGCTGGCCGACCCCGACGACGAGCCCGAGCCCCCGACGGCGGGCGAGGCCGCGATCCTCGCGGAGCTGCGCGAGCTGCGCGCCGAGGTCGCGCGCCTCGAGGGCGTGATCGCGCCCCGCGGCTGACGCCCGGGTCAGCGCTCGAGCGCGAGCCTCACGCCCCACGCGAGCGCGGGCGCATCGGTGGGGATGAACTGTGGCAGCACCGCGACGTAGAAGGCGCCGACCTTCGGGTTGAGCAGGTTTGTCGTCGCGCCCTGCCGGAGACCCGCCCAGAACGAGTCGGCGCGCGCGTCGACCGCGGGCTCGGAGTGCCGCGGTCCGCGGATCGCCGACCACAGCATCCGGAGCCCGATCCACACGAGGTACAGCGCGCCCGCGAACCGCAGCACGTCGTAGGCGAGCTGGGAGGCGAGCAGCAGCGCGCTCACGCCGACCGCGGCGGCGGCACCCCACGCGAGCACCCCGCTTGGATGCCGGCGACAGCTCCCCAGGCGCGGCCGCGGCCCGCGACGGCGGCCGTGCGCAGCACGAGCGCGGTGTCGAGTCCGGGCGTGACCGTCAGCAGGGCGACGACGAGCCCGAACGCGAGCAGGACGTCGGCGGGCGGCAGCACCCCGCCAGCCTAGGAGCCGACGGCGCGCTTCACGAGCTCGGCGATGCGCCGCTCGTCGGCCGCGGTGAGGTCGTTCGTGAGGGCGAAGGCGGTGGGCCACATGGTGCCCTCGTCGAGCTGGGCGTGGTGCTCGAACCCGAGTGTCGAGTAGCGGGCCTTGAACTTCTTCGCGTCCTGGAAGAACACGATGTTCTTGCCCTTCAGGTAGTACGCGGGCATGCCGTACCAGAGCTTGGGGGCGAGCTCCGGCGCCGTCTCGGTGACGATCCGGTGCACGCGCTCGGCGAGGGCGCGGTCCTCGGGGTCCATCGCGGCGATCTTGTCGAGCACCGCCTGCGCGTCCTGCTCGGGCGTGCTCTTCTTCGAGCGCCGCACCTCGGCGGCATGCTCCTTCATGGCGGCGCGCTCCTCCTCGGTGAAGGCGCCCGCCTCGGTCTTCGAGGTGGTCTTCTTCGCGGCCATGCCGCCCAGGCTAGGCGCGGGTGCACGTCCGGCGCTTCTCGAATCCTGACCGGATGCGGGCGCTGCGGGCGCCGAGCGGTCCGCCGGCGCAACCGGCGTAGCGGGCGGAGAACGGAACACGCGGCGGGAGCAGGTACTCCCGCCGCGTGGGTGGATCGCCGCCCGGTGGCGCGGTTGCTCCCGCCGGTGAGGCGGCAGCGGATGCGGTCAGTCGGCCAGGATGAAGTAGAGCGCCCGGCGCGCCTCGTCGAGCTTCTCGACGGCGGCGGCGCGCTGCGCGTCGGTGGCCGCGTGGTGGAACTGGCCCACCACGCCCATGAGCCTGCCGACGCTCTGCTGGAGGGCGAGCTCCTGCTCGCTGCGCCTCGGGGCGCCGGACTCCCACGCGCGCGTGAGCTCCTCGCCGTGCTCGGCGACGTAGGCGCGGCCCGCATCGGTGAGTGTGTACTCGGTGCGCCGGCCCTCGCCGGTCGCCTCGATGAGCTCCTCGTCGACGAGCTGCTGCAGGGTGGGGTAGACCGAGCCGGGGCTTGGCCGCCAGGTGCCGCCCGTGCGCTCGGCGATCGTCCTGATGACGCCGTAGCCGTTGGACGGGCTCTCGGCGAGCACCGACAGGATGACGGAGCGGATGTCGCCGCGACCGGCGCGGCCCTTGCCGCGACCCCGCGGGCCGGGCCCGAATCCGGGGCCGAAGCCGCCGCCGAAGGGCGGCATCCCGCGCATCGGCGCGTGGACGCCCCACTCGGCCTGGGGGCCGCGGGCGGCGGGGTTGCGGGGGTCGTGGTGGAACTTGGCGTGACGCTCGTGGCGTCGGAAGGCCTTGGGGTTCATGATCGTTCTCCTTTCGCGGATCATGATCGCCGCGAGGTATCGCGACAGGTCAAAGATATATCGTTAACTATCGTTTCGCAAGTCCCTCTGGTAATCGCCGGCGACCGGGCGTACCCTGGTCGCTCAAACCGGGGTACAAGACCGGTGGGGTCCTCGAGGTCGAGGAGGGGGAGATGGTGCCGAGCGACGGCGTCCTCAGCGACGCCGTCACCGAAAAGAGCTGGCGCGGTGTTCTGTGGGGCATCGCGCTGGCGATCGGCGTCGCCTTCCTCGTCTTGGGTGCCCCGCAGCAGGCGCGAGCGGATGACCGCCCCGGCCTCGTCGACGGGCTCGGCTCCCTTCTGGGTGGAGTCGCCTCGACGGTCGAGGAGGTCGTCGCCCCCGTCGTCGAGCCGCTCCCCGCTCTGCGGGAGCTGCCCGTCGTCGGGTCGATCGTGGGTGGGGTGGCCGACAGCCGCCCCGTCGCGACGATCACCGAGCCCGTCGCGGGCCTCGTCGAGCGCGTGCTCGGCGTCGACGTCGTCACCCCCGTCGCCGACCCGGTCGGCGGCCTCGTCGACGGCACGCTCGGGGAGCTCGCGGGAGCACCCGTCGCCTCGCCCCCGCCTGTCGCGCCCGACCCGCGCGACGAGGCCGTCGCCCACGTGGCGGAGCCGGCTCCCGCAGCCGCGGCCCCCGCATCCGGGTCCCTCGCAGCCGCGTCCCCCGCGCTCGCGGCGACGCGGATCATCCCCATCCTCGGCAGCGTCGGCGAACTCGGCATCGCCGCCGCGACCGGCGCCGAGGGCCCTGGCGACGGGCCCGTGAGCCTTCCGGGCGGCATCACGCCCACCTCCGCAGTCACGGCCGCAGGCGCGCCGGTCGGCGCCGCCGCCGCCGTGCTCGGCGCCGGCCTCCTTCTTCTGCTCGCGCGCGGCCGCCTCCGGCCCGTGAACGTCCGGATCCCTTCCTCGCCTCCCGGCGCAACCGACTCCTCGCCTGACTGACGCGGGACGCGTCTGCCCACCGCGACCCTGCGGCGGATGGACACACGCGCCCTGTCGCATCCGCCCGGATGCGACGCACGTCAATCAGGCAAGGAGCCGAATCAATGAACAAGTACGTCTCGCGAGGGCTGTGGACAGTCCTCGCCACGGGGGGCTTCATGGCCCTCGGAGTCGGCGTCGCGCACGCCGACGCAGGAACATCGGGCCAGGACGGCATCGCCTCCGGCACGCAGGGCATCCTCGGTATCGAGCTGCCCATCCAGCTGGGCGGCAACGCCATCTCGCTGCTCGGCGACGCCTCGACCTCGGGCGCAGCGACGAGCACGCCCGCGCCCGCGTCCGCCCCGAGCGGCGGCACGAGCGGCGCGAGCGGGACCGCGTCGGGCACGCAGCTGCTCGCGGGCCTCGGCCTGCCGATCACGCTGGGCGGCAACGCGATCTCGGTGCTCGGCGACGCGACGAGCGCGGGCGCCACCACGACGCCGGCCCCCTCGGGTGCCTCGGGCGCCGTGGGCGACGTGCCGTCGGCGAGCACGAGCGGCACGGGCGGCATCCTCAGCGGCAGCCAGGTGCTCGCCGACCTCGGGCTGCCGGTGACGCTCGGTGGTAACGCGATCTCGGTGCTCGGCGACGCTCGCACGGTCGCCGCGGTGACGACGCCTGGAGGGGCGGCCGGTGCCGGGACGGGGGGAACCACCGATGGTGCGGGCAGCATCCTGGGGGGGACGCAGCTGCTCGCGGTGCCGAACCTGCCGATCACGTTCGGTGGTAACGCGATCTCGGTGCTCGGCGACGCGACGAGCGCGGGCGCCGCGGTGACGACGCCAGGAGGGGCGGCCGGTGCCGGGACGGGGGGAACCACCGATGGTGCGGGCAGCATCCTGGGGGGGACGCAGCTGCTCGCGGTGCCGAACCTGCCGATCACGTTCGGCGGTAACGCGATCTCGGTGCTCGGCGACGCGACGACCGTCGGGACGACGACGGGGGGCGACCCCGGTACCGACCCCGGTACCGACCCGGGCACTGATCCCGGTACCGACCCGGGTACTGATCCCGGTACCGACCCCGGGACGGATCCGGGCACGGGCCCCGGCGGCGAGCGGCCGCGCTACGCGCTCGCGGCGGTCTCGCTCCTCGCTGAGACGGGTGCCGAGGGCGGGCTGGCCGCGGCCGCGCTCGCCGGGCTCGTGCTCATGGCGGGCGTGCTGATGGTCGGGCGGACCGCGCTGCGCCGCCGCTGAGCGGTGGGGCCGGGGGTCGCGCGGTGCCGTGTGACACCGCGTGACCCCCGGTGACAGCGTGTGACCGGACCGGTCGACTCGCGTGGCGGGGCGAGGCAGCATGCTCGGGTGACCAAGCAGACCGCGCCCCGCCAGATCCGCTTCAACGCGTTCGACATGAACTGCGTCGCCCACCAGTCCTCCGGGCTGTGGCGGCACCCGGACGACCGCTCCGACACCTACACCGACATCGAGTACTGGACGCACCTCGCCCGGCTGCTCGAGCGGGGCACGTTCGACGGCATCTTCATCGCCGACGTGCTCGGCACCTACGACGTGTACGGCGGCACCAACGAGGCCGCCATCCGCAACGGCGCGCAGGTCCCGGTGAACGATCCCGTCCTCCTCGTCTCGGCCATGGCCGCCGTCACGGAGAACCTCGGATTCGGGGTCACCGCGGGCACCGCCTACGAGCACCCCTACCCCTTCGCGCGGCGCATGACGACGCTCGACCACCTCACGAAGGGCCGCGTCGGCTGGAACGTCGTGACCGGCTATCTGCCGAGCGCGGCGCGGAACATGGGGCACGACGACCAGCTCGAGCACGACGACCGCTACGACCACGCCGACGAGTACCTCGAGGTGCTCTACAAGCTGTGGGAGGGCTCGTGGGAGGACGACGCGGTCGTGCGCGACCGTGAGACCGGGGTGTTCACACGCCCGGAGAAGGTGCACGAGATCCGGCACCACGGCACCCACTTCACGGTGCCCGGCATCCACATCTCCGAGCCGTCACCGCAGCGCACGCCCGTGATCTACCAGGCGGGCGCATCCCCCCGCGGCGTCGCGTTCGCGGCCGGCAACGCCGAGGCGATCTTCGTGGCCGCCCCCACCAAGGAGGTGCTCAAGGGCACCGTCTCGCGCATCCGCGACGCCCTCGAGGCCGCCGGACGCGACCGCTACGCCGCGCGCATCTACACGCTCATCACCGTCATCACCGACGAGACAGACGAGAAGGCGCAGGCGAAGTACGAGGACTACCTGCGCTACGCCTCCCCCGAGGGCGCCCTCGTGTTCATGTCGGGCTGGATGGGGGTCGACCTCTCGCGCTACGAGCTCGACGAGCCGGTCGGCAACGTGGAGTCGAACGCCATCCAGTCGGCTGTGCAGAACTACGCGGATGCGGCGAAGCACGGCGACGAGTTCACTGTGCGCGACATCGCTCTCAACGGCGCGATCGGCGGACTCGGCCCGACCATCGTGGGCGGCGGCGAGACGATCGCCGACCTGCTGCAGGAGTGGGTCGAATACACGGACGTCGACGGCTTCAACCTCGCCTACGCGATCACCCCCGGCACCTTCGAGGACATCGTCGAGCACGTCGTGCCCGTGCTGCGGGCGCGCGGCGCGTATCCGACGGAGTACGCCCCAGGCACCCTGCGGAACAAGCTGCACGGGCGGGGCGACCGGCTGCCCGAGGAGCACCGAGGTGCGCGCTACCGCATCGGCGGCGACCTCTCGACGGCGGTCGCCACGACGTCGGAGCGGGTCGCGCTGCAGGTCTGAGCGGGTTCCGCGTCCGCACGCGAGGTGCGGGCCCCGGGAGCACGTGCCGTCGTGCCTGCCCCTCCGTTGCGGCGGATGAGGGCACGTGCTCCCGCGGGCCCTTTACTCGGCGGGGGCTGCCACCGCGACCTGCACGGGGACGAGGCGGCGCAGGATGAAGCCCCAGCCGAGGGCGAGGAAGAACATGAGCACGCCGTAGACCGCGCCCGGCAGCGACATCTCCACGCTGCCGATGACGGTCTGCGCGATGACGATCGCGAGCGTCGCGTTGTGGATGCCGATCTCGAACGAGCTCGCGACGGCCTGCCGCGGCTCGACGCGGAACAGGCGCGGCACGAAGAACCCGACCGCGAGCGACAGCAGGCAGAACAGCACCGTGATGAGCGCGAGCCCGCCGACGTTCGCGACGAGCAGCTCCCAGTTCGACGCGATCGCGCCCGCGATGACGACCGCGAGGATCACCATCGACGCGATGCGCACGGGCTTGTCCATGGCCTCCGCGAAGCGCGGTCGCCACCAGCGCACGAGCATCCCGAGCAGCACCGGGAGCAGCACGATCGCGAACACCTCGACGGCCTTCGCGAACTGCACGCCGAGCTCCCCCTGGCCCGGCATGAAGATCCAGATCGCGAGGTTCGTGATGAGCGGGAGGGTGAACACGGCGATGACCGAGTTGATCGCGGTGAGCGAGATGTTGAGGGCGACGTCGCCGCGGAACAGGTGGCTGTAGAGGTTGGCGGTCGTGCCGCCCGGCGACGCGGCGAGCAGCATCATGCCGACCGCGAGCACGGGCGGCAGCTGGAACAGCACCACGAGCCCGAGGCAGATGGCCGGCAGCAGCACGAGCTGGCAGACGAGCGCGACGACCACGGCCTTCGGGTGCTTCGCCACGCGCGCGAAGTCGGACGGGCGGAGGGAGAGGCCCAGGCCGAACATGATGATGCCGAGGGCGACGGGAAGTCCGATGGAGGTCAACGCTGATCCCATGCCTCATCCTGACCGACGGGGGCACCGCGGCGGAAGAGTAGACAGGTCGGGCGCGTGGCGGGATCTCGCGGCAGCCTGGCAGGACAGGGGGCGGTGCGGCGGCCCGCGCCGCGGGTAGCCTCGCCCGCATGACCGACACCCGGACCGCATCCGTCTCGCCGCTCACCGCCGCCGAACGAGAGGCCGCCGTCGCGCACTTCGCCGCGAAGCTGCGCTTCGAGACGGACGCCTCGGATGTCGCGGAGGCGCTCGCGGCCGGGGAGCGCCTCGCGCTCGTCGACACCCGCGACGAGGCGTCGTGGAAGCAGGGTCACGCGGTCGGCGCCATCCACCTCCCGCGCCGTGAGGTGGCCGAGCGCGCGCCCCGCGAGATCCCCCTCGACACCCCGGTCGTCGTGTACTGCTGGAGCCCCGGCTGCAACGGCGCCGACAAGGCGGCGCTCGAGTTCGCGAAGCTCGGCTACGACGTGAAGCTCATGATCGGCGGCTTCGAGTACTGGGCGCGGGAGGGCTACGACGTCGAGTCGGATGCCGGCCCCGTCCTCCGCGGCGTCGACGCGCTCGTCGGGCCCGTCACCGCGGACGACTGCGGCTGCTGACGCACCTCGCGGGCTGTCGGCGACCGTCCTGCGGCGCGCGGCCGCGACCGCGAGGCAGCCCGACGTGAGGAGGGCGAGCGCGAGGGCGACCGGCGTCAGCTCGGGGCCGGTCGCGGCGAGGTGAGCACGACCGCGCCGACTACCCCGTGAGCGCGAGCTCGGCGAGCAGCTCGGAGGCGGTGTCGACGGCCGCGATCGCGCCGGCCGCCTCCGCGGGCGACCCGTACCCCCACGTGACGAACACGGTCGGCACCTCGTGCTCCGCGGCACCCTCGACGTCGTGGATGCGGTCGCCCACCATGACGGGGCGCTCGAGCTCGTACCGCGTGGCGAGGCGGCGCAGGGCCTCCTCGACGACGTCCGGCTTCGACGAGCGCACCTCGTCCTCGGAGGCGCCCGTGATCTCGGTGAAGGCGCCGTCGATCTCGAAGTGCTCGAGGATGAGGCGGGCCGCCGACTCGGGCTTCGAGGTCGCGAGCGAGAGCGGCACCCCCGCTTCGTGGATGGTGCGCAGGGCATCGAGCACGCCCGGGTACGGGGTCGCGTCGAACACGCCGACCTCGCGGTAGTGCTCGCGGTAGAGGGCGAGGGCGTAGCGGGACTCGTCCTCGTCGAGCTTCGCGAGGTCTCGGAAGGAGTCGAGGATCGGTGGGCCCACCCACTTCAGCAGCTCGGCGGGGGGCGGCACCGGCATCCGGAGCTGCTCGTAGGTCCACGCGAGGCTCGCGAGGATGCCGGGTGCCGAGTCGACGATCGTGCCGTCGAGGTCGAACAGCACCGGGGTGAAGCGCGGGGCCATGGGTCTCGTCCGTTCGGGTTCGGGCTGGGCGGGTCAGAAGAGGCGCGCGTGCCCGGTCTCGAGGCCGCGCATGGCGTCGTAGTCGAGCACGAGGCAGCGGATGCCGCGGTCCTCGGCGAGGGTGCGCGCCTGCGGCTTGATCTCCTGGGCGGCGAAGACGCCGGAGACGGGGGCCAGCAGCGGGTCGCGGTTCATGAGCTCGAGGTAGCGGGTGAGCTGCTCGACGCCGTCGATGTCGCCGCGGCGCTTGATCTCCACCGCCACCGATTTGCCCTCGGCGTCCGTCGCGAGGATGTCGACGGGCCCGATCGCGGTCATGTACTCGCGGCGCACGAGCTTGTAGCCCTCGCCGAGCAGCTCGATCTGCTCCGCGAGGAGGCGCTGCAGGTCGGCCTCGACGCCGTCCTTCTGCAGGCCCGGGTCGACGCCGAGGTCGTGGGTGGAGTCGTGGAGGATCTCGTGGATCGAGATCACGAGCAGGTCGGCGGTCTTCGCGTTGGCGACACGCCACAGCTCGACGACCCCCGCGGCCGCGCGCTCCTCGTCGACCTCCTCGACGGTGAACGTCGTGGGAGGGCTCATCCAGTTGAGCGGCTTGTAGCTGAGCGAGTCGGAGTGCACGAGCACGCTGCCGTCCGCCTTCACCACGAGCAGGCGGGTCGCGAGCGGCAGGTGCGCCGACAGTCGTCCCGCGTAGTCGACAGAGCAACGAGCCACCACGAGACGCACCCGACGAGTCTATTTCGGCGCCGCCCCATCCGTCGGTTCGTGGCGCGGCTGGAGCTGCGCCGCGACGGCGGGAGTTGTTTCCCCCGCCGCGGGGTCGCAGCTCCAGCCGCGCGGTGACCCCTCGGCAGCGGACGCCGGCGCACAATGGGGGCGTGCTCGGGTACACCGCCGACGAGGTGCGGGCGGCGGAGGCGCCGCTGCTCGCCGCGGGCGTGCCGCTCATGGCGCGCGCGGCCTCGGGGCTCGCGGATGCGGTCGCGGCTGAGCTGAGCCGGCTCGGTGTCCCGCTGCACGAGGCCCGCATCCTGCTGCTCGTCGGGTCGGGCGACAACGGCGGCGACACCCTGCACGCGGGCGCGCTGCTCGCCGCGCGCGGCGCCGACGTCGACTACGTGCCGCTCGGCTCGCGCACCCACCGCGCGGGGGAGTCGGCGGCGCTCGCCGCGGGGGCGACCCGCATCGACGACGCCCCCGACGGGTCCGAGTTCCGCGCGGCGGTCGAGGCGGCCGACGCGATCCTCGACGGGATCGTCGGCATCGGCGCATCCCCGGGGCTCCGCGAACCGGCCCGCAGCGCGGTCGTCGTGGCGCGGGCGCGCGTGGTCGCCCGTGCGGGCGCGCTGCCCGCGGCGTTCGCGGTCGACCTGCCGAGCGGCATCCATCCCGACACGGGCGAGGCTCCCGAGCCGGATGCCGTGCTCCCCGCCGATGTGACGGTCACGTTCGGCGCGTGCAAGACGGGGCTGCTGAGAGCGGACCCGGCGGTCGTCGGGCCCATCGTGCTCGTCGACATCGGGCTGGGGCTGCCCGGCTGAGCGCGAGCGCTCGGCTACGGGACGCCGAGCTCCTCGAGCAGGCGGCGGGCGGCGCGCCGGTCGGCCGAGGTGACGACGCCGCGGCGGACGACGTTCAGGAGGATCGGCTCCCAGCGTTCATCGGTGTCGTGGCGCACGACACCCTGGGCGGCGAGGGTCAGGTGCTCCTCGACGTGTTCGGGCAGGGGGGTTCGTTCGGGCATCGGGTCCTTCTTCCGCGGGCAGGGGAACCGCGTAGAGAACCTCACAGTAAGCCCGGAGCCGCGCGCGCGGGAGTCCCGTTAACCGGGGTGACCAGGCAGTTCTACCCTCGTCGCCGAGCCGGCCGGGCCGGGTCAGGCGTCGGCGGCGGCGAGTTGACCGCAGGCCCCGTCGATCTCCTTGCCGCGGGTGTCGCGGAGGGTCGTCGGGATGCCGGCCGCCTCGAGACGCTCGATGAACTCGCGCGTCACATCCGGCTCCGAGGCCGTCCACACCGAGCCCGGGGTGGGGTTGAGCGGGATCGGGTTCACGTGCACCCAGCCGCGGCCGCGCTCGTTGAGCTTCTGCGCGAGCAGCTCGGCGCGCCAGGCGTGGTCGTTCATGTCCTTGATGAGCGCGTACTCGATCGACACGCGGCGACCCGTCACCTCGAAGTAGTGGCGCGCCGCGTCGAGCGCCTCGTCGACCTTCCAGCGCGAGTTCACCGGGATGAGCTCGTCGCGCAGCTGGTCGTCGGGGGCGTGCAGCGAGAGCGCGAAGGTGAGCGGCAGGTCCTCGTCGGCGAGCTTGCGGATGGCGGGGGCCAGCCCGACGGACGACACCGTGATGTGGCGGGCCGACATCCCGAGGCCGTTCGGCTGCGGGGCGACCATCGTGCGCACGGCCTTCATGAGGCGGTTGTAGTTGGCCAGCGGCTCGCCCATGCCCATGAAGACGATGTTGGTGACGCGCGGGGCGTCGTGGCCGCCGTCGCGGCGGAGGCCGCCCAGCTCGCCGTTCGCGATCGCCCGGTTGGCCTCGACCACCTGGGCGACGATCTCGGCCGCCGACATGTTGCGGGTGAGACCCGCCTGACCGGTCGCGCAGAACGGGCAGTTCATGCCGCAGCCGGCCTGGCTCGAGACGCACAGCGTGACGCGGCCGGGGTAGCGCATGAGGACCGACTCGACGAGGGCGCCGTCGAAGAGGCGCCACAGGAACTTGATGGTCTCGCCGCCGTCGGTGCGCAGGCGCCGCACCTCGGTGAGCAGCGGCGGGAGCATCGCCTCGACGAGCTCCTCACGGCCCTTCGCGGGCAGGTCGGTCATCTGCGCGGGGTCGGTCGTGTAGTGGGTGAAGTAGTGGGTCGAGAGCTGCTTCGCGCGGAAGGCGGGATGCCCGAGCTCGACGACCTTCGCGGCGCGTTCCTCGGGCGTCAGGTCCGCCAGGTGGGTGGGCGGCTGGGTGCGCCGGGGCGAGGCGAACTGCAGCACCGGTCGGCCGTCGGCCGCCACCTTCTGCGTCCATCCCTCGGTGCGGGGGCGCACCTGCTTGATCTCGCTCACTGCACGATTGTCGCAGGTGCCGCCTGGGAGCCGCCCATCCAGCGGCTGTCGGCCGCGCGCACGGCGAGGGTGAGGGCGCGGATGCCGTAGAACCCCACGCAGTACGCGAGCTGGATCGCGAGCACCGCGGCGGGCGCCCCGGCCTCGGGCGGGGTGAGGCTCGCCCACCACAGCAGCGGCAGGTACACGACGAGGTTCACGACGCCCGCGAGGGCGAGGTAGCGGCCGTCGGAGGCGCCGATGAGCACGCCGTCGAGCACGAACACGAGCGCCCCGAGCGGCATCGTGGCGGCGACCACCCACGCGCCGACGGGCACCGCCTCGACGACCCCGGCATCCGACGAGAACACCGGCCCGAGCCACGGTGCGGCGGCCGCGAGCACTCCCCCGAGCACGATGCCGGATGCGACGCCCCAGCCGACGAGGCGGCGCACGGTCGCGCGCACCTGCTCGTGGGTGCCCGCGCCGAGGTCGTAGCCGATCATCGCCTGCGCGGCGATCGCGAACGCGTCGAGCGCGAGCGCGAACAGGAAGGTGAGCTGGAAGACCACCTGCGTGGAGGCGAGGGTGACGGTGCCGAGGCCCGTCGCGGCGACGACCGTGGCGATGAGCGCGACGCGCAGGGTGAGGGTGCGCAGCAGCATCCATCCGCCCGAGCGCGCGGCGGCCGCGACGCCGGGCAACCCGGGGCGCACGCTCGCTCCCTCGCGTCGGGCGTGCCGGAGGGCGATCGTGGCGCACGCGACGGCCATGCCCCACTGGGCGCCGACCGTGCCGATCGCGGAGCCTGCGATGCCCCAGCCGACGCCGTAGATGAGCACCGCGTTGAGCGCGGCGTTCGCGGTGAACCCGGCGACCGCGATGACGAGCGGGGTGCGGGTGTCCTGCAAGCCGCGGAAGAGGCCCGTGGCGGCGATGACGGCGAGCATCGCGGGGATGCCGGCGCACGAGATGCCGAGGTAGAGAGCGGCGAGCTCGGTCACGCGCTCGCTCGCGCCGAACGCGGCGACGAGGGGGTGTGCTGTGAGGGCTCCCGCGACGGCGAGCACGACGCCGAGCGCGATCGCGAGCCAGATCCCGTCGACGCCCGCGCGCACGGCGCCGGCTCGGTCGCCCGCGCCGAGGAGGCGGGCGACGGCGGGGGTCGTGGCGTAGG
Source organism: Microbacteriaceae bacterium (assembly GCA_003852775.1). Lineage (GTDB taxonomy): Bacteria > Actinomycetota > Actinomycetes > Actinomycetales > Microbacteriaceae > Homoserinibacter. The sequence continues at coordinate 32,343 of RDDZ01000083.1, forward strand.
CGAGGAAGACGAGCAGGCCGATCGCGGTCTGCAGCACCGTGCTCGCGATCCCGAGGCCCGCGAGCGGGTCGACCCCGAGGTGCCCGACGAGGGCGGTGTCGGTCGCGAGGAAGAGCGGCTCGGCGACGAGCGCCCCGAGCGCGGGCACCGCGAGGCCCAGGATGCGCCGGTCGATCGCTCTCACCCGACCACGCTATCCGGGGGTCCGGACGCGGGCCGACGCGGGCCGCCGCGGGTGCGTGAGGGGCGCCCGGTGGCGCTGTTTCTCCCGCCGCTGGTGCGGTTGCTCCCGCCGAGCAGCTCGCGCGGCGGAGCCTCAGCCTCTCGGCGGGCGGGCGGCGGGGGCCGCGAGCGTCGCCAGGACGATGAGCAAGAAGACGATGAGCAGCGCGTTGAGGATGCCGACGCCCTCGCCGACGAGGCCGATGAGCGGCGGGCCGACGAGGAACGCGCAGTAGCCGACGGTCGCGACGGCCGAGACGCGCGCGGCTGCGCGCGCCGGGTCGTCGGCGGCTGCCGACATCGCGACGGGGAAGCCGAGCGAGGCGCCGAGGCCCCACAGCACGATGCCGACGACGGCGACCCAGATGATCGGCACGAAGATCACGAGCGCGAGCCCGACCGCGGCGGCGCCCCCGCTCACCCACAGCACGGGCACGCGGCCGAAGCGGTCGATGATCGGCCCGCCGACGATGCGGCCGACCATCATGGCGGCCGTGAACACGGTGAACAGCGCGGCGCCCTGGCCGTTGTCGAGGCCGCGGTCGTCGACCATGCCGAGCGCGAGCCAGTCGTTGGCCGAGCCCTCGGTGAACGCCATGCCGAGCGCGATGAGGCCGATCGCGAGGGTGCGCGGCTCGAGCCAGATCGCCATCCGGTCCGCGAACGGCACGTGGGCGACTTCCTCCCCCGTGTCGGCGTGCGTGGCGACGCGCGGGATGGCGCGGGGCGCGAGCACGGCGCCGACCGCGAGCAGCGCGGCCATGCCGACCGCGTGCCAGACGACGTCGACGTGCGCGAACACGAGTGCCGTGCCGATCGTCGTGCCGATCACCATGCCGGCGCTCCAGCTCGCGTGGAGCAGCGGCATGATCGTCCTGCCGACGACCTTCTCGACCGCCGCTCCCTCGACGTTCATCGCGACGTCGCAGATCGCGCTGCCGAAGCCGTAGACCGCCATCCCCGCGACGACGAGCGCGAACGCCCCGAGCACCGAGGTGCCGACGCCGATGATCACGAGCGCGACCGCGCAGATGGCGAGCGTGATCGCGATCGTGCGCCGCCCCCCGAACCACTGGATGATGTGGCTCGCGAGCAGGAGGCCCACGATCGAGCCGATCGAGACGCCGAGGATGAGGTAGCCGACCCACGAGGTGGGCAGCTCGAGCGCGTCGCGGATGGACGGGATGCGGATCGCCCACGTGGCCGCGCCGAGCCCGTTGAGCGCGAACACGGCGAAGACGGCGTTGCGCCAGGCGGTCGCGTGGGCGGGGCGGATAGGCGTCGTGGTCATGCGGAGATCCGGTGGTTCGTGGGCTGGATGCGGGGTCCCCGAAACGGGGTCGAATCGATTCGATCGAATCGTTTCGAGTAGGCTAGCGCGCGATGTCCGACGTCGCAAACACCCGCCCCACCCTCGCCGCGGTCGCGCGGCGGGCGGGCGTGTCCGCGTCGACCGCCTCGCTCGTGTTCAGCGGAGCCGGCCCCGTGGCGGATGCGACGCGCGCGCGGGTGCTCGAGGCTGCGGCCGAGCTCGACTACGCGGGCCCCGACCCCACCGCCCGCTCGCTCCGTCGCGGCCGGACGGGCGTCATCGGCCTCGTCACCGAGGACTCCCTCGGTGACGCCTTCCGCGACCCCGTGAACCTCGCGCTGCTCGACGGCCTCGGCGAGGAGCTGAGCGACGACGCCTACGGTCTGCTCGTGCTGCCGTGGACGGGCGAGCCCGGCGGCGTCGACCTCGGCGACGTGCCCATGGACGCCGCGATCCTGCTCGGCTGCTCCGTCGACCTCGCGCGGTCCGTTGAGATCCTGCAGCGCCGCCGCATCCCGATCGTCGCGATCGAGGCCCCTCCCCTGCCGGGCGTCGTGCCGATCGACCTCGACAACGCCGAGGCGACCGCGCGCGGTGCCGGGCTGCTGCGCGAGCTCGGTCACGAGCGCGTCGCCCTCGTGACCCTCCCGCTCGACCTCGCGCGCGAGCGCGGTCCGCTCACGCCCGAGCGCGAGGCGGCGGCGACCGCTTACACGGCGATCGAGCGCATCCGCGGGGCGCGCTCGATGTTCCCGGATGCCGTGGGCGTCTCGGCGGGAGGCAGCACCGTCGCCGAGGGGCACGCGGCGGGTCTCGCGCTGCTCGACGTGCCGGCGGCCGATCGGCCGACCGCGGTCATCGCGCAGTCCGACCTGCTCGCGGCGGGCGTCATCCGCGCCGCCGAGGAGCTCGGCATCGACGTGCCGGGCGAGCTGAGCGTGCTCGGCTTCGACGGCATCCGCCTCGACGGGATCACGCCCCACGTGCTCACGACGCTCGTCCAGCCCTCGGTGGAGAAGGGGCGGCTCGCGGGGCGGGCCGTGCGCGCGGCGCTCGCCGACGGTGCGGCACCGGGGTCCGCGGTCACGGCGGAGCTGCGGCGCGGGGAGACGGCGGCGGCGCCGCGGGCTGCGGGGCGGTAGTAACCAGCTCGCTGGTTTCGACACGCCCGCGTCGCGGGCTACTCAACCAGTGGGGTGTGCCAGGCGCTCGAACGCCGCGTCGAGCGCGGGGTCCACGTGCTGCCGCGCGGGGTCCGCGACGTACCAGTCGGCGATCTCCCGGGCGCCCTCCGCGAACGGGGTCGTCGCGACCCAACCCGGCACGAGCGACTTGATGCGCGTGTTGTCGAAGAGCACCGAGTGGGCCTTGTCGCCGACGAGGCCCGGCCCCATGTCCGGGAGCTCGCGCGCGATCGCATCCGACGCCACGTGCACGATCCACGGCTCGACGCCGAGCGCCCGCCCGAGCAGCCGGGTGATCTCATCCCACGTGAGCGACTCGTCTGCCGTGATGTGCACGGGCGAGCCGATCGCGTGCGGGTTGCCGAAGAGCCCCACGAACGCGCGAGCGAAGTCGCGGGCGTGGGTGAGCGTCCACCAGCTGGTGCCGTCGCCGTGCACGATCACGGGCTTTCCGTCGAGCATGCGCTTGAGCGTCGTCCAGCCGCCCTCGAGCGGGATGAGAGTCGCGTCGTAGGTGTGCGACGGGCGCACGATCGTCATCGGGAAGCCGGTGTCGCGGTAGGCGGCCACGAGCAGGTCCTCGCACGCGATCTTGTCGCGCGAGTACCGCCAGAACGGGTTGCGGAGCGGGGTCGACTCAACGATCGGCAGCTGCGCGATCGGCTTCTGGTACGCGGAGGCCGAGGAGATGAAGAGGTACTGGCCGGTGCGGCCGGCGAAGAGCTCGACGTCCGCCTGCACCTGCTCCGGCCGGAACGCGCGGAAGTTCGCGACCACGTCGAACTCGCGCGAGCCGACGGCGGCGGCGACGGATGCGGCGTCGTCCGCGTCGCCGATGATCACCTCGGCGCCGTCGACGGGCGGCCTCGTCGCGGAGCGCCGGGCGCAGGACGCGCCGATCCACAGGCGGGGTGCGGGAGTCCCGCCGTAGGCTGACGCGTATGACCGACGCCGCTCCCGCCCTCTCGTCCGGAATCGCGCTCGACGAACTCGACCCGGCCGTCCGGCCGCAGGACGACCTGTTCCGGCACGTCAACGGGAAGTGGATCGCGCGGACGGAGATCCCCGCCGACAAGGCGCGCTACGGCTCCTTCTACGTGCTCGCCGAGGCCGCCGAGCAGGCCGTGCGCGAGATCATCGAGGAGGCGCAGAACGCGCCCGCCGGAACCGAGGAGCGCAAGGTCGGCGACCTCTACGCGAGCTTCATGGACGAGGACACGATCGAGGCCCTCGCGTGGGAGCCGATCCGCGCCGAGCTCGCCTCCGTCGCCGAGCTCGAGGACATCCCCTCCTTCCTCCGAGCGCTCGGCGGGTTCGAGCGCACGGGCGTGAGCGGCTTCTTCGCGGCCTTCGTCGACAACGACCCGGGCGACCCCGAGCGCTACCTCGTGTTCCTGGAGCAGGCGGGCCTCGGCCTCCCCGACGAGTCGTACTACCGCGAGGAGAAGTTCGCCGAGATCCGCGAGGCCTACCTCGCCTACCTCGAGCGGATGCTCACCCTCGCGGGCTTCGACAAGTGCCCCAAGCGCGCGAAGCGCATCCTCGAGCTCGAGACCGCCCTCGCGTCGCACCACTGGGACAACGTGCGCACGCGCGACAGCCAGGCCACCTACAACCCCATGTCGTGGGCGGATGCCGCCGCGCTCGCGAAGGACGTGCCGCTCGACGTGTGGCGCGACGGCCTCGGCGCCCCCGCCGGCGTGTTCGACACGGTCGTCGTGCGCGAGCCGAGCTTCGTCGAGGGGCTGTCGGAGCTGCTCGTCGAGGACCGTCTCACCGCGTGGCGCGACTGGCTGCGCTTCCAGCTCATCCGCTCGGTCGCGCCCTACCTGCACGCCGAGGTCGTCGAGACCAACTTCGACTTCTACGGCCGCACGCTCACGGGCCAGCCCGAGATGCGCGCCCGCTGGAAGCGCGGCGTCTCGCTCGTCGAGGGCGCCATGGGCGAGGCCGTCGGCAGGGTCTACGTCGAGCGCCACTTCAGCCCCACCGCGAAGACCGCGATGGACGACCTCGTCGCCCACCTCGTCGAGGCCTACCGGCAGTCGATCGAGCAGCTCGACTGGATGACCGACGCGACGCGGCAGCGCGCGCTCGAGAAGCTCTCGAAGTTCACGCCCAAGATCGGCTACCCCGCGACCTGGCGCGACTACTCCTCGCTGCAGATCGTGGCATCCGACCTCGTCGCGAACGTGCGCGCGACGGCGGCGTTCGAGTTCGCGCGAGAGCTCGGCAAGATCGGCAAGCCGATCGACCGCGACGAGTGGTTCATGACGCCGCAGACGATCAACGCGTACTACAACCCCGGCTTCAACGAGATCGTGTTCCCCGCGGCGATCCTGCAGTACCCGTTCTTCGACGAGAACCGGGATGCGGCTGCCAACTACGGCGCGATCGGCGCGGTCATCGGGCACGAGATCGGCCACGGCTTCGACGACCAGGGCTCGCGCTTCGACGGCGACGGCCGGCTGACCGACTGGTGGACGACCGAGGACCGTGCGGCGTTCGAGGAGCGCACCTCGAAGCTCATCGCCCAGTACGACGCGCTCGAGCCCGCGCAGCTGCCCGGTCACCACGTCAACGGCGCCCTTACGATCGGCGAGAACATCGGCGACCTCGGCGGCCTCGGCATCGCGTGGAAGGCCTACCTGCTGTCGCTCGGCGGCGAGGAGCCGCCCGTGATCGACGGGCTCACGGGGGCGCAGCGCTTCCTGCTGAGCTGGGCGCAGGCGTGGCAGATGAAGCTGCGCGACGAGGAGGCGCTGCGTCTGCTCTCGATCGATCCGCATTCGCCGAACGAGTTCCGCTGCAACCAGATCGTCCGTAACCTGGACGTGTTCTTCGAGGCCTTCGGCGTCACGCCCGACGACGCCCTGTGGCTCGATCCCGACGACAGGGTCACCATTTGGTAGACACTCCCGTGCTCCTCGGACGGCGCGCGCGTGTGCAGGAGGCACGTGCGCCGCGCCATCGAGCGGAGCGCGCGGAGCCGAGCTTCTCGGGCGCCTTCCACGCGCTCGGGGAGCTGGCCTACGGGGGTGCGCAGGTGTCGGCGTCGGTCATCGACCTCGACTCCGACGCGCGGGTGCTCTCGATCGACGACCGGATCGTGCTGCCCACGGCATCCGTCGGCAAGATCCTGCTGCTCATCGAGGTGTCCGCCCGGCTCTCGGAGCAGGCGGTGCCGGCCCTCGAGGTGCTCGACAAGTCCCCCAAGGACACCGTGGGCGATTCGGGACTGTGGCGCCACCTGCAGGTGCGCTCGCTGCCCCTCGCCGACGTCGCGACGCTCGTGGGCGCCACGAGCGACAACCTCGCCACGAACGTGCTGCTGCGCGAGGTGGGACTGGATGCCGTGCGCGCCCGCACCGAGGAGCTCGGCCTCCTGCGCACGGCGCTGCTCGACCTCGTGCGCGACCACCGCGGCCCGGACGACGCCCCGCAGCTCTCGGTCGGCTCCACGGCGGAGCTCGCCTGGCTCTTCGCGGCGCTCGCGCGAGGGCAGGTCGTCGACGCGCTCACCTCGTCGCGCGTGCTCGGCTGGTTGTCGCTCAACACCGACCTCTCGATGGTCGCGAGCGCGTTCGGGGTCGACCCGCTCTCGCACCGGGGCGTCGACCACGGCCTTCAGCTCGTCAACAAGACGGGCACGGATGCCGGCGTGCGCTCCGAGGCCGGCATCCTCCGCGGGCCGCGGCGTGGTGTCGCCTACGCCGTCTCGGTGCAGTTCGCGGACCGCTCGATCGCGGCCCGGTTGCGGGTGCTCGAGGCGCTCCGATCGGTCGGTCTCGACCTCCTCGAGTACGTCCACTGAGCACCTGACACGTCATCCACCCGGTCGGTCTACCCCCGTTGTCCACAGAAATGTGACGAGGCCCTGCGTCCCCCGGACGGGGGCATCTATCCCGGCGCGCCCGAGACGCGGGTCCTTGCCCGTGCGCCGCCATACGCACGGGTCCCCTGCAAGGACTGACAAGACCGTGCTCAAAAGGTCCCCGGCGACCGCTGTCGCCACCCTCATCGCCCTCGGGCTCTCCCTGCTCGTCTCCACCCCCGCTCTCGCCCTCGACGCCCCGCCGGGCGAGGAGCAGACGGTCGTCGCGCCGGAGGGAGGTGACACGCAGACCCCCGCCGCCGCGCCCGCGGAGCCGACTCCGGCGCCCTCCCCCAGCGCCGCCCCCCAACGGCAGCCCGCGGCCGCGGCGGCGAGCTCCTACCCGACCCAGCTCTACGGCGTCGCGCTCTACGTCTACAAGAAGCTCGACCCCGCCAAGCCGGCCGCGTGGACGAACTCCGGCCCGCAGACCCTCGTGCTCTCGGACGTCGACAACACGAGCGAGGACGCGAACGAGTGGTTCACGTCGTTCCACCCCGGGCTCCTGCCCGAGGGCGTCTGCGGCGACGGCTGGGCCATCCAGCAGGACAAGGTGAAGTTCACCGGCTCCTTCTCGTTCCCCGACGAGATCCACCCGCCCGTCGACGGCATCGGCTGGCCCCCGCTCTACGACGCCATGCACGACGAGCTCTCGGAGTACACGGTCGTTCCGGACTGCGAGGAGCCCGTCACCGAGTGCTCGCCGGCGAACCCCTCCTACCCGACCGGCCCGAGCCACCCCGTGTGCCCGGAGGTCGAGGCGTTCCCCACCGTCACTCCCCCCACGTGCACGGCCCCCGGCAACTACTCGCTCCCCTCCGTCGACCACGTGAGCTGGCTGCGTGACGGCTCGCCGATCGCCCCCGGCGACTACGACGCGCCCGCGGCGAGCTCCGTGACGGTCACGGCGGTCGCCGCGCCCGGCTGGGTGCTGAAGGGCGGCGTCTACGACCCGGTCGGCTCGACCTGGTCGTTCACATGGCCGCTCGACTTCCCGAAGCCGCCGTGCGTCGAACCGCAGCTCGTCGGATCGATCACGGCCGTCTGCCGCGGCGACGTGCCGATCATCAGCTACTCGGTGACCCTCATCGACCCCGACCACCAGACGGCGGGCGACGAGGCCGTGCTGAGTGTCACCGACGGCGTCGAGACGTACGTCTTCACCCCCGCGCTCGGCACGCTGAGCCACGGCCAGACCCTCTCGGGTGAGCGGCTGTGGCCCGGCGCGACTGTCGACGCCGAGGGCAACCCGACCGGCTGGCCCGGCTGGGAGTTCGACGGCACCGAGTGGGTGCCGACGGCCGGCAACTTCGCCTGGACGCGCGCCGACGGCGTGACGGCGATCATCACCGTCAACCCCGACCTGACGATGGCGATCACCTACCCGCCGGGCGACCCCGACTGCACGACCGACCCGCCGCAGGACCCGCCGACGCTCGGGGTGTTCCCCACGAACGCCACCCTGGCGCCGCACTGCACCGCGAACGGCGGAGCGCTCCTGACGCTCGGCCTCGTGGACGGGGTCTCGTTCTTCGACGACGTGACCTACCTGATCGACGGCGTCGTCGCGACGCGCTCGACGGTGGACCTCGCACCAGGACGCTACCTCGTGCAGGCCGTCGTCAAGAACGCCGGTGACGGCCTCGACGGCCCCACCGAATGGCGGCTCACCGTGACCGGTGGCACCGCCTGCGGTGAACTCTCCACCCTCGCCCTCACGGGCGCCGAACTCGGCCTGCCGCTCGGTGCGGCCGCGGCGCTCCTCACGGCCGGCGCGGCCATCCTGATCTCGCGCCGCAGGCTGCGCGAGGCGGAGTGAGACTCCGGGTCCCGTCCGCTGCAGGGGCGGACGGGCCCCGGACCCCCGGGAGATCGGGGACATGCGGGAGGATGGGGACGTGCTGTCCCCGTCCCACCCCCTGACCGACGGCCGCACCTCGGCCTCGTCCGTCGTCCGCGCCGCGCGAGGCGAGCGGCCCGAGCGCACCCCCGTCTGGTTCATGCACCGGGCGGGGCGCACGCTTCCGGAGCGCCGGGAGGCGCCCGACGGCATCGAGCTCCTCGACGCCTACCTCTCGCCCGACCGCGCCGCGGAGCTCACCCTGCAGCCGGTGCGGAGCCACGGCATCGATGCGGCCGTCCTGTTCACCGACGTGCTCGTGCCGGTGCGGCTCGCGGGCGTCGACGTGCGGTTCGACCCCGAACGCGGTCCTGTGCTCGACGAGCCGATCCGCACGGCGTCCGACGTGCTGCGACTGCGTCCCATCGACCCCGCCGTGCTCGCGCCTCTCTCGGAGGCCGTGCGGATCGCGGTCGCCGAACTCGGCGACACCCCGCTCATCGCCGTCGGCGGGGCGCCGTTCTCGCTCGCCTCCGCCCTGGTCGAGGGTGGCCCCTCGTCGGAGCACCTGCGGGCGCGGTCGCTCATGTACTCCGATCCGCACACGTGGGCGGCGCTGCTCAACTGGTGCGCCGATGTGACGGGCGCCTTCCTCCGCGCGCAGGTGGAGTCGGGCGCGAGCGCCGCCCAGCTCGTCGACCCGGGGATCGTCTCGCTTTCCCGCCGCGACTACCAGCGTCGCGTCGCCCCCCACTCCAAGCGCGCCTTCGACGCGCTCCGCGGCCTCGAGGTGCCGAAGCTCCATGTCGGCCCGGGAGGCGAGGCGCTCGACCTGTTCCCCGCGATCGGCGCCGACGTGGTCGGGGTCGACTGGCGTATCCCGCTCGACGAGGCGAGCGCACGCCTCGGTGGGGGTGTCCCGCTGCAGGGGAACCTCGATCCCGCGCTCCTGGCGGCGCCGTGGCCCGTGCTGCAGGCTCACGTCGAGGACGTCCTCGACCGCGGGCTCGCCGCGCCCGCGCACATCGTGAACCTCGGCGCCGACGTGCCGCCGGGGGCCGACCCGGACGTCCTCACCCGCATCGTGGAGCTCGTGCATGCCCGCCTCTGATCGCGTCATCGTCGTCGGCGGGGGAGTCGCCGGGCTCGTCGCCGCACGCGCCCTCGCGCTGGCCGGGCGTGACGTCGAACTGCTCGAACGCGGCAACCGTCTCGGAGGCCAGCTCGCCTCGCATTCCGTCGCCGGAATCGAACTCGACGTCGGCCCCGAGTCGTATGCCGTCGGCGGCGTCGGCGGCGCCGCGCTCTCCTCGCTGCTGCGCTCTCTCCGTCTCGACGGCGACGTCGTCCACCCGCGAGCGATGCCGGCGTGGCTCCACCGGGCCGACGGCTCGGCGGTGCCGCTTCCGGCGTCGAACCTGCTCGGGATCCCCGGGGTGCCGCTCGCCCAGGACGTCATCGACGCGATCGGGTTCGGCGCCGCGTTCCGCGCCCAGCTCGACAACCTCGTGCCCGGACTCGTCGCGGCGAAGGCGCGCAGCGTGGGGGAGGTCGTGCGGCGCAGGATGGGCCGCGCCGTGCTCGACGGACTCGTCGCCCCCGTGGTCCGCGGCACCCACGGCGTCTCCCCCGACGAGCTCGACCTCGACCTCGCTCTGCCGGGCGTGCGCGGAGCGCTGCTGCGTCAGGGCAGCCTCGCGGGCGCCGTGCGTTCGCGCCGCGAGACCGCATCGGAGGAGGGGCTCGTCGCCTCGCTGCGCGGGGGGCTGCATCGGATCGTCGCGGCGCTGACGGGCGACCTGGAGCGCTTCGGCGTGCGCGTGCGCACGGGCGTCGAGGTGACCGTGGCCGATGAGCACGGCGTCACGACGGCGGCCGGGGAGCGCATCGACGGGGAGGTCCTCGTCGCCGCCTCGCTAGGGGCGCCGGCGTCGCGCACACGGGTGACGGTCGCGACGGTCGCGATCGACGCGCCGGAGCTCGCGGACGCGCCGCGCGGCACGGGCGTGTTCGTCGCGGAGGGTGCCCCCGGCGTCGCCGCCCGGGCGCTCAGCCACCTCTCCGCGACGTGGGCGTGGATCGGCGAGGCCACTCCGCTGCAGCTGCTGCGGCTCACGTACGACGGGGAGGCCGAGATGACCCCGGAGCGCGCGCATCACGACGCCGAGGTGCTGCTCGGGCGCACGCTCCCGGCACCGACGGACGCCGCGATCGTGCGCTGGGAACGCGCGGGACGACGCGCCGACGCCGGACATGCCATTGACGGAATGCGTCGGGTGGGGGAGGCTGAGTCCGGAACCGGGCTCGCCACCGTGATCCCTTACGCCCTCGACGTCGTGAACGCAATCCCCTCCGACGGCGACGGGCGCCAGGACTAGTCTGAACGCAGCCCCCGAGATCACCGCGCTTCGGGACGCGGAGAACGGAGCACCGCATGAAAGGCAAGATCCTCTTCCTCGCCGGACTGGGCGTCGGGTACGTGCTCGGCACGCGCGCAGGTCGCGAGCGCTACGAGCAGATCAAGGCGGCGGCCGCCAACCTCTGGAACGCGCCGGTCGTGCAGAAGCGCGTCGACGAGGTGCAGGAGTTCGTGAAGGACCGCGCCCCCGAGGTCGTCGAGTTCGTCGCGGACGGCGCCAAGAAGGTCGCCGCGCAGGTGTCCGGCCGTTCGGGCGGAACGAAGAAGACCGCGTCGCGTTCGACGACGTCCTCGGGCTCCGGCTCGAAGTCGTCCGGCGGCCGCTCGAGCAGCACCAAGAAGCCGGCGTCCGGCTCGAACTCCTGAGGGGGACGGCATGACCGACCCCCGGCCCGGGGCGGCGCCGCGCAAGCGCTCGCTCATCGAACTGCTCACGAGCCTGCCCGAGCAGATCCAGGAGCTCGTCCGGCGTGAGATCGAGCTCGTCAAGACCGAGATCGTCGAGAAGCTCAAGGCCCTCGGCGTCGGGGTCGGGCTCCTGCTCGCCGCCGTCGTCACGCTACTGTTCTTCATCGGCGTGCTGCTGACGCTCGCGATCATCGGACTGAGCTACGTGATGCCCGACTGGGCGGCCGCGCTCGTCGTCGCGGGTGTGCTGCTGATCGTGGCCGTGATCCTCGGCCTCGTGGGCTACCGCGTCCTCAAGGGCGGCATCCCCCCGGTGCCCACCGAGGCCATCGCATCCATCAAGAAGGACATCCTCGCCATCAAGGGCGAGGGGAGACGAGGCGCAGATGTCTGAAGCAACCGAGGCCGCCAAGGCCGCCGCCCGGCAGGCCCGCCACCAGGTCGCCGACACCCTCGACCAGCTCGAGGACAAGTTCAACGTGCCCAAGCGCACGGGTGAGCTCGTCGACAAGGCGAAGGCCGCCTACGAGAAGAACCCCGTGCCGTGGATCATCGGCGGCGCAGCCGTCGCGATCATCGCGGTCGGCCTCGTGGCGTGGGCGATCTTCTCCCCGGACGAGGACTGATCGGAGTTCCTCCTCGATTCGCCCGTGACCCGTTCAAGGGGGAGGATGGAAGGGTGACGCACGTCCCCGCCGTTCCGTCCGAATCCACCGCCACCCGGGCGCGAGGTGCCGCCCTCGTGCGACAGGACGCTGCGCCCGCTCCCGCGGGGGTGGCGCGGTGACGCTCCGGCTGGGCACCCTGGGGAGCGCGGTCGCGCGCGCCCAGGCGGAGGCCGTCGCCAAGCGGCTCGGTGCCGAGCTCGTCGTCGTCGACACGGCCCGGGACGCGGCGGACGCGGACATCGCCGAGGCGCTGCGTGCGGCCCTGCGCGCCGGCGAGGTCGACGCGGTCGTGCACGCCTACGCGAGGCTCCCCCTCCTCCCCGCCGACGGCCTCACGATCGCGGCGGTGCCGAAGCGGTCGGACGCGCGCGACGTCGTGTGCGGTGCGGGCGGCCACGACCTCGACACGCTCCCCGCCGCCGCGCGCGTCGGCGCGGACTCGCCCCGGCGCCGGGCCCAGCTGCTGCGGCGGCGGCCCGATCTCGAGGTGGTCGACATCCGCGGGGATGTCGAGGAGCGCCTCGCGGGCATCGGCGCGGACGACCCGGAGCGCCGCCTCGACGCTGTCGTGCTCTCCGCCGCCGGACTCGAGCGCCTCGGCCGCCCGGACGCGGTCACGGAGTGGCTGAGCCTCACCTCGTGGCCCACCACGCCCGCGCAGGGGGCGCTCGCGATCGAGACCCGCACGGGCGACGCGAGGTCCGTCTCCAAGCTCGAGCACAAGCCGAGCCGCCTCACCGCCGAGGCGGAGCGCGGGGTGCTCGCACGGCTCGGGGCCGCATCCGCCCCGCTCGGGGTGTCGGCCCTGCTCGAGGACGGGCTCCTGTTCCTGTCGGCGCGCGTGTACGCGCTCGACGGCTCGGAGCACGTCACCTCATCGCACGCACTGTATCCGGAGGACTCGCGCGACCCCGCGGGCGAGCTCGCGGCGCGCGTCGCCGACGAGCTGCTCGAGGCGGGCGCCGCGGGCCTCGCACAGCTCGGAGGGAGGCCCTCGTGACGCCCGAGTCGGATCGCACACCCGAGACGAAGCCCGCGAAGCCGCTCGCCGGCTGGCGCGTCCTCGTGCCGCGCGGCGGCAAATGGGGCGACTCGGTCGCCGCGACTCTGCGCGGCCAGGGCGCCGTCCCCGTGATCGCTCCGCTCATCAACTTCGCGTCGACCGACGACCCCACCACGCTCGCGAACACGCTCCACGAGCTGCAGGACGGCCAGTTCGCGTGGCTCGTCGTCACGAGCGCGACGACGGTCGACGTGCTCAACGCGCAGCGCGTGAAGGTCCCCGACAGCACGCGGATCGCGGCCGTCGGCGAGACGACCGCGGCGGCGCTGCAGCTCGCGGGCTACCGGGTCGACTTCGTGCCGGGCGCCGACAACTCGGCGCGCGGGCTCGTGAAGGAGTGGCCGGACTCCGGCATCGGGGGCCGCGTGCTCATCCCGCAGTCCGATCTCGCGGAGCCGACGCTCGTCGCGGGGCTGCAGAAGCTCGGCTTCGAGGTCGAGTTCGTGCAGGCGTACCGCACGGTGGGCGTCCCGGTGTCGGCGGAGGTCGCGCACGATGTCGCGATCGGACGCATCCGCGCGATCCTCGTGACCTCGGGCTCGGTGGCTCGGCAGGTGGCCCAGCAGCTCGCACCCCTCCCCGAGGAGACGGTCGTCGTGTGCATCGGGCCCCGCACCGCCTTCGACGCGCGCGCCGCCGGGCTCACCGTCCACGTCATCGCGGAGGAGCGCAGCGCGGACTCGCTCATCGAGGCCCTCGTCGAGTACGCCGAGGCCGACTAGCGGCGGTCGCGCCTAGGCCGTCTGGGTCAGCGCGTACCCGAGCAGGAGCACCGCCAGGAGCGGCACCGCACCCTGCACGAGCGCGGGACGCAGCATCCGCCGGTCCGAGCTGATGAGCACGAGCGCCGCGAGCACCATGCTGAGGCACGCGAAGAGGGTGAGCACGATCCCGGCGACCGCGAGCCCCGACCACAGCAGCACGAGCCCGACGAGCACCCCGAGCGCCAGGAACAGGTTGTAGAAGCCCTGGTTGTAGGCCATGACCCGCAGCGTCTCCGCCTCCTCGGGAGTGCGCACGCCGAAGGCGCGGCGGGTGGAGTCGCGCGTCCAGAGCACGCTCTCGAGCAGCCAGATGTAGACGTGCACGGCCCCGGCGATCCCGGCGAGGACGGATCCGATGGTGACGACCGCGCTGACGTCCATGCGGTCAGTCTGGCACGCGCACCGCGATCCGTCCTCGGGTGTCGCCGGCGAGGATGCGGCTCGCGTAGCCGGGCACCTGGTCGAGGCCGATCTCGGTCGTGAGGCTGTCGAGCAGCCCGAGGTCGAGGTCGCGCTCGAGGCGGGCCCACACTCGGGCGCGCGTGACGAGGGGCGCCTCGACCGAGTTGATGCCGAGCAGGTTCACCCCGCGGAGGATGAACGGCATGACGGTCGTGGCGAGTTCGGGGCTCTCGACGAGGCCGCACGCGGCGACCGAACCCCCGTAGCGGGTCTGCGCGAGGAGGCTCGCGAGCGTCGTGCCGCCGACGACGTCGACGGCGCCCGCCCAGCGGCTCGCCTGCAGCGGCTTGCCCGTCTGCTGCAGCTCGCTGCGGTCGAGGAGTTCGGATGCGCCGAGCCGCTCGAGGTAGCCGCGGTCGTCGGGGTGTCCGGTCGCGGCGACGACGCGGCGCCCGGATGCGGCGAGGAGCATGACGGCGATCGAGCCGAGTCCTCCGGTGGCGCCCGTGACGACGATGTCGCCGTCCGGGATGTCGCAGTGCTCGAGCGCGAGCACGGCCTGGGCGGCGGTGAAGCCCGCGGTGCCGATCGCGGCGGCGCGACGCATTCCGAGCTTCTCGGGCACGCGTACGAGGGCTTCGGCGGGGACGCGGGCCCGGGCGCTGTAACCCCCGTTGCGGGTCTCGCCGAGGCCGGCGCCCGTGAGCACGACCTCGTCGCCGGGCTGCCAGCGCCCGTCGGCTGACTCGACGACCCTGCCGACGACGTCGATGCCGGGGATGAGCGGCGAGATACGCGCCACGCCGCGATCGCCGCGGAGGGCGAGCCCGTCCTTGTAGTTGAGGCTCGAGTAGGCGACGTCGAGCAGCACCTCGCCGTCGCCGAGCTCCGCCTCGTCGAGCTCCACGAAGCGGGCGCTCGCGCCCTCGTCGTCACGGGTCACCTGGAGTGCGCGCACCATGGGATCGAGCCTAGGGGGCGGCGGAGACCTCGGCGTCGAGGTCGAGCTTCTGCACGCGGGGCGACGCGTGCGGCGTCATGAGCAGACGGCAGCGGATCACGCCGAGGGGCCCGCGGAGCTCCCACGCGGCGCGGGCGGGCGTCTCGTGGGACACGGGTCCGGCATCCGCGACCGGGCCGATCGCGTCGAGCTGCTCGCGCAGCGCCGCCTCGCGGCGGAAGAACGGCACGTCGAGGCCGACGCACGCGTCGAAGAGCGCGGGGTCGCCGAGCGAGCCCGTGGCGAGCGAGGTCCGCAGGGCGTCGGCCGCGGCGACGGTCTCGGGCCACGGCGCCGCCGCGGGCGGTCCGGGCGGCGCGGGCATCGCATCCGTCACGCCGAACGCCGTGTCGAAGACGGCGTCCACGGCGGGCGTGAGCGAGGTGTAGGTCGCGTTCTCGAAGACGACCGCGCCGACACCAGAGCTCTGCTCCCACTGCATCCGCGTCGTGAAGCCCGGATAACCGCCGCTGTGCCCGACGAACACGTGCCCGCGGCCGTCGCCCCGCACCGTGAGGCCCAGGCCGTAGGCGCTCCAGGCGCCGCCCGCGGAGGGGTCCCCCGCGACGGACGTGTGCGGATGCCGCATCCGCTCGACGAGCCGCGCGGGCAGCACCCCGCCCGCGTCGATCGCCCCGGACAGCACGCCGCACCAGCGCGCGAGGTCGGTCGCGGTGCTGAAGAGGCCGCCGATGGGGGAGAAGGCGCCCGGCGTGCTGAACGGCAGCGGCTCCCAGCCGTCGGGGCCGGGGCCGTAGCCGACGACCGCGCCGCCGACGCCCTCCTCGAAACCGGTGCCGGCGAGCCCGAGCGGCTCGAGCAGCCGCGACTCGACGGCGTGCCGGAACGGCAGTCCCGACCGCACCTCGATGATCCGTCCGACGATCGCGTAGCCGAGGTTCGAGTACTCGAAGCGCTCGCCCGCTGGCCACAGGGCGCGCACGCCCTCGCCGAGCAGCGCGGCGAAGTCGTCGTCGGGAAGCGACTCCTGCCGGTCGGCCCACGGGTCGTCGGTCGGGAAGCCCGCGCGCATCGCGAGAGCGTCGAGCACGGTCGGGGGGCGGCCGTCGGGGCCGAGGATGCGCAACGGCACGTCGAGGGCGTCGGCAAGCGGCGCGTCGAGGTCGAGCAGGCCGTCGGCCTCGAGCAGGAGCGCGGTCGCCGCCGTGAAGCTCTTCGTGCACGACGCGATGCGGAACGCCGTGCGCGCCGGCTCGACCGGCAGCTCGCCCGCCGCGACGACCCGCTCGAGCGCACCGTGGGCGAAGACGCCCCGCACCTGGGCGGGCGTGCGGTCGCCGACGCGCGCGTCGAGTCCGTCCGCGAGCGCCGCCGCGAGCCGCGCCGTCAGGGTCACGGGGTCAGCCGAAGAGGATCGCGGCCTCGTCGTACCGCGCCTGCGGCACGGTCTTGAGGCGCCCGAGGGCGTCCTCGAACGGAACGGTCACGATCTGCGTGCCGCGCAGGGCGACCATCTTGCCCCACTGCTCCTCGAGCACGATGTCGACGACGGCCATGCCGTAGCGGGTCGCGAGCACGCGGTCGTACGCCGTCGGGGTGCCGCCGCGCTGGATGTGGCCGAGGGTCGTCGCGCGGGTCTCGATGCCCGTGCGCTCCTCGATCTCCGGCGCGAGCATGTCGCCGATGCCGCCCAGCCGCGGACGGCCGAAGGCGTCGAGACCGCGCTCCGAGTGGGCGTCGTCCATCGTGTCGAGCTTGAAGCCCTCGGCGACGACGACGAGCGGGGCGCGACCGCGGGCGCGGGCGGAGTTCACCCACTCGCAGATCTCGTCCATGCTCGTCTTGCGCTCGGGGATGAGGATGGCGTGCGCACCCGCCGCCATGCCCGAGTGGAGGGCGATCCAGCCCACGTGGCGGCCCATGACCTCCGCGACCATGCAGCGTCCGTGCGAGTCGCCGGTCGTGCGGAGGCGGTCCATCGCCTCGGTCGCGATCTGCACCGCCGTGTCGAAGCCGAAGGTGTAGTCGGTCGCCGAGAGGTCGTTGTCGACGGTCTTCGGCACGCCGACGATCTGCACGCCCTCGTCGGTCAGGCGCTTCGCGGCCGCGAGGGTGCCCTCGCCGCCGATCGCGATGACCGCGTCCATGCCGGTCTCGGCCATGACCTCCTTGACCCGCTCCACACCGCCGTACTCGAACGGGTTGGTGCGCGAGGTGCCGAGGATCGTGCCGCCCTGCTTGCCGATGCCCATGACCTGGGGGCGCGCGAGAGGCTGCACGTCGGCCTGGACGAGGCCGCGCCATCCGTCCCGGATGCCGAGGAACTCGATGTCGTTGTGCTGGGTGAGGCCCTTGAGGACGGCACCGCGGATGACCGCGTTGAGGCCGGGGCAGTCGCCGCCGCTGGTGAGGATTCCGATCTTCACCCGCCCATCATGCCCTGTTTCCGGGCATGGCTCATTCCGGGGCGGCGCGGGTGTCGCTAGAGTTCCCCTGTTCGCACGTCCGAACGATCCACCACACTCAAGGAGCGTCCATGACCGACCCCAACGTCCCCGACCCCGCCGCGCAGCAGCCCGCCCCCGCGGCGCCCGCCGCCCCGGCCGCGTCGGCTGCCGCCCCCGCGACGTACCCCGGCAAGACCCTCGGCATCGTGGGCCTCATCGTGAGCTTCTTCGTCGCGATCGTGGGCCTCATCCTGAGCGCCATCGCCCTGTCGCAGTCGAAGAAGGCCGGCTACAAGAACACGCCCGCCAAGGTGGGCCTCATCCTCGGCATCGTCTTCTCGGTGCTGTGGATCCTGTTCTGGATCCTGTGGGGCGCGCTGTTCGCGACGATCGTGGCGAACTGCCCCGAGGTCGCGCCGGGCCAGTACGTCTGCTGACGCGACGACTCGTCGAGGGGCCGGTGCGGATCGATCCGCCCGGCCCCTCCGTCCTGCGGGGCGGGGAGCGCTACCCGGGCGCTCCGCTTCCTCGTGTACCCCGGTATCGCTAGGCTGCCCGGGTGGCCGTGGACACCCCGGCCGACCACCTCACAAGGAGCATCATGTCCAACCTCCAGCAGGCCCCCGCGGGTACCGACTACCCGGGCAAGACCCTCGGCATCGTGGGTCTCATCCTGGTGTTCTTCACCAACATCATCGGCCTCATCGTGAGCGCGATCGCGCTCAACCAGTCGAAGCAGGCCGGCTTCCAGAACACGCCCGCCAAGGTCGGCGTCATCCTCGGCATCGTCTTCGTGGCCCTGGGCGCGCTGTTCCTCATCCTGTACTTCGCCGTGTTCGCGACGGCGCTCGCCAACTCGGGCGCCTGAGCCGCAGTCGCCTCGAGAGGCCCGCACGGTCCGCCGTGCGGGCCTCTCCGTGTCTCGGGGCGGGCGCGGTCGGGGCCCCGGGTTAGCCTGGCCCGGATGGATGCGGTCGTCACGCGCTACGCCCCGCCCCGCCGGGTCGAGCTGCGGCACGCCCTCGGGCCGCTCGCGCAGGGCCGCACCGACCCGACCATCCGTCGCGACGTCGACGGCTGGTGGCTCACGCTGCGTCTCGCGGCGGGTGCGGCCACGCTCCTGCTCCGCGAGTGCCCGGACGCCGTGGAGGCGCGCGCGTGGGGCGCAGGCGCCGAGGAGGCGATCGCGGGAGTCCCCGCGCTGCTGGGCGAGGGCGACGACGACTCAGGGTTCGAGCCCGCGCGTCATCCGCTCGTCGCGCGGCTGCACCATGAGACTCCGGGGCTGCGCCTCGCGCGCACCGGACGGATGCTGCCCGCGCTCATCCCGAGCGTGCTCGGGCAGAAGGTGACGGGCATCGAGGCGAAGTCCGCGTGGCGGCGGCTCGTGACGCGGCACGGCGAGCCCGCGCCGGGTCCCGCGCCCCTCGGCATGCGCGTCGTGCCGACGGCGGCCGTGTGGCGCCGCATCCCGTCGTGGGAGTGGCATCGCGCCGGGGTCGGGCCGCAGCGCTCCGACACCCTCATGCGCGTGTTCGCGGTGGCCGACGCGCTCGAGCGCTGTGCGACCCTGCCGTCGGGGGAGGCGGCCCGGCGGCTGCGCACCGTCGTCGGGATCGGGCCCTGGACGGTCGCCGAGACGTTGCAGCGCACTCACGGCGACCCCGACCAGGTCAGCGTCGGCGACCTGCACCTGTGCAAGCGCGTCGGCACGGCCCTCATCGGGCAGCGCGTCGACGACGACGGGATGCTCGAGCTGCTCGAGCCGTGGCGGGGGCACCGCCAGCGCGTCGTCCGCCTCATCGAGGCGGCCGGCATCGGCTACGAGCGGCACGGGCCGCGGTTGGCGATCCCCGAGCACCGCACCCGCTGATTGTCGCCTGCCCACAAGGGATTCGCCCATCCGCTTACGCTCGGTCTAGCGTGCCCGGGTGGGAATCCTCCGTCGTGCCTCTCGTCTCGCCTGGCTCTCGACCCGCGCGCCGAAGCTGCCGCCGCTCGGCCTCTACGACGTCTGCCACTCGCCGCGTCGCGTGTGGCCCGGCGACCTCGACGAGCTGCGGCACATGAACAACGGCGCCTACCTCACCAACCTCGACCTCGCGCGCGTCGAGCTCGTCGTGCGCACTGGCCTCTGGAAGCGCCTCAAGGAGGCGGAGGTCTACCCCGTCGTCTCGTCTCAGACGATCTCGTACCGCAAGTCGCTCGAGTTGTGGCAGCGCTACACGATCGAGTCGCGTTTCCTCGGCCTCGACGACCGCTCGGTGTACGTCGAGCAGCGGTTCGTGGTCGACGGCGAGCTCTACGCGCGTGCCTTCATCCAGGCGCGCTTCCTCTACCGCAGGGGCGGCACGGTGCCGATCGACGAGCTCGGCCGCATCACGGGCATGGACCCCGCGGCGCACCCGATCCCCGAGTGGCTGCACGAGTGGGCCGCCCAGGTGCGGATGCCGTCGACCCGCACGCCCGCCCCCTCCACCTGGGAGTAACCCCGTCAGGGATCCGAGGTGTCACTTCCGGTCGCCTGGGCCGGTGGCCGAACGACGGAAAGTGACACCTCAGGATTCGAGGACGGCCATTGCGGCGTGGTAGCCGCCGAGGCCCGACACCGCGCCACCGCGGCGCGACCCGGAGCCGCACACGAGGATGCGCTCGTGCGCGGTCGCGACGCCCCACCGCTCGGCGGGCGTCGAGAGCTGCTCGTCGTCCTCCGCCCACGGCCACGCGAGCGGGCCGTGGAAGATGTTGCCGCCCGCCATGCCGAGGCTCTGCTCGAGGTCGCGCGTCGTCGCCGTCTCGATGCACGGCCGCCCCTCGGCGTCGCGCAGCAGCACGCTCTCGACGGGCTCGGCGAGCACCGAGTCGAGCGAGCGCAGCACCGCGTCCTGCAGCTCCGCGCGCGCGGCATCCGGGTCGCGGCCGTCGAGCAGCCGGTCGGGCGCCTGCAACGCGAACACCGTGAGGGTCTGCGCGCCGGAGGCCTGGAGCTCGGGCGACAGGATGCTGGGGTCGGTGAGCGAGTGGCAGTAGCTCTCGAGGGGCAGCGGGTCGGGGATGCGGCCCGCCGTCGCCTCGGCGTACGAGCGGTCGATCGCCGCGAAGCCCTCGTGCACGTGGAAGGTGCCGGCGAACGCCGCGGCGGGGTCGGCCGAGGTGTCGCGCAGACGGGGCAGCCGCGCGAGCAGCAGGTTGACCTTCACCTGGGCGCCCTCGGGGCGGGTGCCCTCCGTGCCGAGCAGCCGGTCGAGCACGTACGGCGCGACGCCCGAGAGCACGACGTCCGCCGCCACCCGGTGCTCATCGTCGCCGTGGCGGTACACGACCTCGCCGTCGGGTGCGACCGAGACGACCTCGGCATCCGTCAGCAGCTCGGCGCCCGCGGCGCGGGCGGCGCGCGCGATCGAGCCGGAGACCGCGCCCATGCCGCCCACGGGCACATCCCAGTGCCCGGTTCCGCCGCCGATCACGTGGTACAGGAAGCAGCGGTTCGCGGCGAGCGTCTCGTCGACCGTGGGCGCGAAGGTGCCGATGAGGGCATCGGTGAGCACGACGCCGCGCACGAGGTCGTCGGCGAAGCGGCCCGCGATCGTCTGCCCGATGGGCGCCTCCACGAGCTCATCCCACACGCGGTCGTCGCCGACGGCGCGGCGGGCCTCGGATCGCGTGAGCAGCGGATCGGTCACGGTCGGCCACACGGCGGCCGCGACGCGCGCGGTGTCGTCGCCGAACGCGCGCCAGGCGTCCCAGTCGGACGCGGCGCCGATCGACGCGAAGCTCGCCGCGGTGGCCTCCGCGTCGCCCGTGTCGACGAGCAGACCGCGGTCGGTGCCCGGGAGCGGCGTGTACGAGGAGTAGCGGCGCCGTGCGAGCTCGACGTCGAGCTTGAGGTCGCGGCGGATGCGCTCGGGCAGCAGGCTCACGAGGTAGGAGTAGCGCGAGAGGCGCGCGTCGACGCCCGGGAACACCTGTGCCGAGATCGACGCGCCGCCCAGGTGGTGCTGACGCTCGAGGAGGAGGACGCTGCGGCCCGCCCCTGCGAGGTAGGCGGCCGCGACGAGCGCGTTGTGGCCGCCGCCGATGATCACGACGTCGTGCTTGCGGGTCATGTCAGCAGTATGTCGGTCCGCGAGGTGAGGGATGCGCGGGGCGAGGCGCTCAGAGAGCGAGCCGCGCGCCGTTGACGGCCGCGGCGGGCTCGTCGAGCCAGCCGACGAGCCGCTCCGCGAGAACCGCGGGCGGGGTGCCGTCCTCGCCGATCGAACGCGCCACGAAGACCGTGGCCGCGCCGTCGGCCGCCGCGAGCCGATCGGCGAGCTCGGCCACGAGCTCCTCCGCGTCGGCCTTCGCGCGCGCGTACGAGCTCGTCGGCTCGGCATCCGGGTCGACCGCCGCCGAGCTCACGATCGCGAGGCGACCCTCGGAGGCCGCGAGCTCGGGCTCGAACGCCGCGATGACGTTCTCGAGGGAGTCGACGAGCCGCGGTCGCAGCCACGCGTCGGCGTCCGGGGTGTTCCCGGCTCTCCACCCGCCCACGAGGTGCAGGATCGCGTCGACACGGCGGTGCGCCGACATCACCTCGGCCGCGAGGGCGCGCGCGGCCTGCGGGTCGGCGAGGTCGGCCACGAGGCGGTCGGATGCGGCGACGGTCGCGAGCCGGTCCGCATCCGTGCCGACCGCCACCACGGTGTCGCCGCGGTCGCGCAGCCGGGCGCACGTCGCACGCCCGGCCGGGCCCGTGGCGCCCGTGACCACGACGATCACCCCGTGATGCCCTTCGTGGACTCGATGACGTCGGTCATCTTCTTGGCGAGCGCCTCGTAGAACATCGAGAGCGGGAACTCGTCGTCGAGCACCGCGTCGGTGTAGCCCTTCGGCGGTCCGGCGAGCACCTCGTCCGGCAGGCCGCGCGCCCACACGGATGCGGGGTTCGGCTCAAGCGTCGACCGGATGAGCTCGTAGGCGGCGAGCCAGTGCGCGGTCTTCGGGCGGTCGATGGAGCGCCAGTAGAGCTCGTCGATCCTGTCCGAGAGCGCGATGACGGCGGCCGGCACCTCGTCCCAGTCGAAGGCGAGCTGGGTGTCGGTCCAGTGCAGCACGCCCCTCTGGTGCAGCCACGCGAACAGCAGCTGGCCGCCGAGCCCGTCGTAGTTGCGCACGCGGGTGCCGGTGAGCGGGAAGCGGAACAGGCGGTCGAACAGGATCGCGTGCTGCACGTGCACGGCCCGGTCGCGCGTGCGCGCGTCGGCCGTCTCGTCGGCCTCGAGCTTGACGCACTCGCGGAACGCGGTGAGGTCGCAGCGCAGCTCCTCGAGCGAGTAGAGGAAGTACGGCATCCGCTGCTTGATCATGAAGGGGTCGAACGGCAGGTCGCCGCGCATGTGCGCCCGGTCGTGGATGAGGTCCCACATCACGAAGACCTCCTCCGCCAGGTGCTGGTCGGAGACGAGCTCCTGCTGCGAGGGCAGCAGCTCGAGCTTCGTGATCTCGGCCGCCGCCTTCGTGACGACGCGGAAGCGCGCGGCCTCGCGGTCCTGGAAGATGGCGCCCCACGTGAAGGCGGGGATCTCGCGCATGGCGACCGTCTCGGGGAAGAGCACCGCCGAGTTGGTGTCGTAGCCGGCCGTGAAGTCGATGAGCCGCAGCGAGACGAACAGCTTGTTGCCGTAGCGCTCCGCCTCGAGCCGCTCGATGAACTCGGGCCAGATCGCCTCGACGATGAGCGCCTCGATGTGGCGGTCGGGCGAGCCGTTCTGCGTGTACATCGGGAACACCACGAGGTGGCGCAGCCCGTCGACGCGGTGGTTTGCGGGGTCGAACGCGACGAGCGAGTCGAGGAAGTCGGGCACGCCGAAGCCGTCCGCCTCCCACTTCGCGAAGTCCCCGGGCAGGGCCGCGAGATAGGCGGCGTCGTGCGGGAAGGCGGGCGCGAGGGCGCGGATGGCGGCGACGATCGCGGCGACGTGGTGGCTCGCCGCGGCGTGATCCGCCTCGTCGGGGATCGAGCCGTCCTTCTCCTGGAGGGCCTGGATCGCGGTCGCGGCCTCCGTGAGTTGCTTCCACGCGGGGCTCTGCTCGGCGGCGGAGGCGTCCTCGACGACCTCCGGTTCTCCGATGATGGACGGTGTCTGGGCGATCGTGTTCATGGCGCCTCCTCTCCCGGTCGAGCCTAGGGAGGAAGCCTCAGCGATCGTTTGAGATCGACGCACGTTCCTTGCGTCCACGCACGATTCGCGCATCTTCTCGCTGCGGATGCGGGCGGTCGCGCTCGCAGCGGCGCGTCACTCCCCCGCGCGCCAGACCACCTCGAAGCGCTCGAAGACGATGTCCATGTCCTCGGTCCACGTGAAGCCCATGCGCTCGCCCGTGCGCGTCCAGTAGCGGCGGTGCGCGTCCTTCCACGAGGCGAGGGAGCGGTCGCCCTCGCCCTCGTCGTACGCGAACCTCTCGTCGACGCTCGTGAACGGGCCCACCCGCAGCTCGACGCTGCGCAGGATGGCGCGCGGCGCGCCCGTCGAGTCGCAGGCGATCCAGTGGCTGCCGACGCGGGGGAGCGGCTGGCCCTCGGCGGCGTACTCGGCGACGAGACCCGCGGTCGCCCGCTTGGGTCCGTGGAGCACGAGGTCGAGGAGCTCGTCGGTGAGCTCCGGGTGGTCGCCGAACTGCTCGACCGACGGCGGCTCGGTGTCGAGCGCGCTCTCCGGATGCGCGGCCTTGTACTCCTCCCAGAGGGCGGTGGCGGCGGCGTGATCGACGGGGGCGTTCTCGGCGAGGGACATGCTCGGCAGGTTACCGGTCGGCCCTCGAGACGCCGCATCCGGTCCCGGCGCGGACCCTAGGCTGGTCCGGTGGGTGGCGTTCTGGTCGGTTTCGCGATCATCGCCGTCGTCATCCTGACCGGCTACCTCATCGCGCGCTTCGGCCTCATCGGACCGGAGGCGCACCAGGTGCTCAGCCGGCTCGCGTTCTTCGTGCTCTCGCCCGCGCTGTTGTTCACGGTGCTCGCGGAGGCCGACCTGCACGCGCTCTTCTCGCGGCAGCTGCCGGTCGCGGCCGTCTCGGCCGTCGTGCCGATGGTGGCGTTCCTCGTGGTGGCGCTCGCCGTGTGGCGCCGGAAGGTGACCGAGGCGACGATCGGCGCCCTGTCGTCCGGGTACCTCAACGCCAACAACATCGGCATCCCGGTGGCGGCGTACGTCGTGGGCGATGCGGCGGCGTCGGCGCCCGTCATCCTGCTGCAGCTCGTCGTGTTCGCGCCGGTCGCGCTCACGGTGCTCGACGTGACGACCTCGGGGCGTGTGTCGGTCGGCCGCATCCTGAGCCAGCCGGTGCGCAACCCGCTCATCATCGGGTCGCTGCTCGGACTGGTCGTGGCGCTCGCCGACATCGAGCTGCCGGAGCCCGTCCTCGCGCCGTTCGAGCTCGTGGGGGCGGCGGCGGTGCCGATCATCCTCATCAACTTCGGGATGTCGCTGCACGGCCGCAGGCTCCTCGACGCGCCCGGGTCGCGGCGGGACGTCGTGCTCGCCGTCGCGCTCAAGCTCGTGGCGATGCCGCTGCTCGCGTGGGCGGTCGGCCGTTTCGTGTTCGGGCTCGACGGGCACGCGCTCTTCGTCGCAGTCGTGCTCGCGGCGCTCCCGACGGGCCAGAACGTCTTCAACTACGCGCAGCGCTACCGGCGCGGCGAGGTGCTCGCGCGCGACGCGGTGCTGCTGTCGACGCTCCTCTCGCTGCCGGTCATCGTGCTCGTCGCGGCCCTGCTCGCCGCCTGAGCCCGCGTCCGCTCAGAGACCGTGGCGGGCGAGGAACGCCCGCAGCCCGGCGGTGAAGCGCTCGGGATGCTCGACGCTCGGCAGGTGCGCCGAGTCGGGGAAGCGGAGCTCCTCCGCGCACGGGATCCCGGCGATCATGAGCTCGGCGGCGACCTTCGCATCCGTCACGTCGTGGTCGCCGATCACGACGAGCGTGGGCACACGCACCTCGTCGAGGCGCGTGACGGCGGGCCGCGGGGCGGGTGTGGCGGTGCCCGCGAAGTCCCAGTGGGCGGCGCCGACGTTGAGCTCGATCGCCCGCTCCACGAACGCGGGGTCGACCTCGTCGGTGTCGCGGTCCGGGCCGAGATCCCACAGCTGCACCTCGATGCGCACGAGGGCGTCGACGTCCTCGGCGGCCTCCGCCTCGTCCATCGCCTTCTCGAGCTCGCGCTCGTTCGCCGTGTAGTCGACGCCCTCGTCGGTCATGCCGCTCGGGGCGGCGCCGATGAGCACGAGGCCCGTGACGCGATCCGGATGCGCGAGCGCGGCGTCGAGGGCGAAGCCGCCGCCGCGTGAGGCCCCGACGACCACGGCGCGCTCGACCTCCGCGGCGTCGAGCACGCGCAGCAGGTCGTCGCACTCCGAGTAGGCGACAGCCTCGCCCGGCGAGCCGCCGTAGCCGCGGGTGTCGTAGCGCACGACGCGGTGGTCGGAGGCGAGGGCGTCGAACTGCGGATCCCACATCGCGCGGGTGGCGACCCCCGCGTGGATGAAAGCGACGGCGGGCGCGGTCGGCGCCCCGGCGACGTCGTAGGCGAGCGTCGCACCCGGAACCGACACGGCGGGGGGCATGCCGCCACCCTAGGCGCGATGCGGCCGGGAGACCAGGGTCAGGGGGTGGCGCGGATGAGGGTGCCGCCCGGGAAGGCGGCGACGTAGCCCGTGCCCTCCTGCGGTTCGGAGGGCGGGAAGTCGGTGGAGACGATCTGCGCGCCCGAGCCCACGGCATCCGCGAGCCGCTCCGCGCCCGTCGCGAGGTCGGCGTCCGCGCGGGTGCGCACGATGACGCCCTGCTCGAGCAGCGCGGCGACGAGCGGGTCGGCGGGGTCGTCGACGATCGCGAAGCGCGCATCCGCGGCACCGGTCTTCGAGGAGGTGAAGAGGCTGCGGCCCTCGAGCCCCGAGTGGCCGTCGAGGTACGTCTCGCGCACCTCCTCGTTGTTCCCGAAGTAGAGCAGCACGCGGTCGCGCAGCTCACCGACGGTGGGCCACGCGTCGCCGGCGAGGTCGTCGGGGGCGAAGAGCCGCGAGCCGAGCGCACCCGCCACGAGCTCGTCGAGCGCGTCGGCGGCGACCGCGTCGAAGGCGCGCAGGCGCGGGTCGAGGAACATGTAGTCGGTCTTCACCTCGACCATGACGCTGATCGGCAGGTGGTCGGTGTTCCGCGTCGACCAAAGCGCGATCTCCTCGAGCGCGAGGCCGAAGTCGGTGTCGGTGGCGCGGTTGGCCACGAGCGGCACATGGCTCATCGTGAAGTGCGAGCCGTCCCAGCGGATGTCGAGCTCGAAGCTGCGCACCCCCGCGTCGAGCTGCTCGGTGAGCGTCGCGTGCTCGTACTGCAGGGCGGGCGCCTCCGCCGGCTCCACGAGGCGGATCACCTCGGTCTGCAGCCAGGTGGGCCGCAGCACGTAGCTGTTGTGGGTCGCGATGACCTGCAGCTCGTCGTAGGGCAGCTCGTCGAACGCGTGGGTGTCGCCGGATGCGGTGGGGGAGACGTCCGCGCTCCGCAGCTCCTGCATCCGCTCGGCCTGGTGCCGTGTGGACTCGTCGCCCAGGTACAGGAAGTGCACCACGAGCCCGCCGAACGCGAGCACGACCACCCCGAGCACGACGCCGACGATCGTGAGCACCTTCTTCACCGCGTCCCCCTCGCTCGCGGGCGCCGTCGCCCGCAGCTCCACCGTAGCGAGCGGAGGCTCAGCAGGCCGCGAAGGTCTGCGTGCAGATCACGGCGAACGAGGGGTGGGGGTGGACGGTGTCGGCGGGCGGGAGCAGACTGCCCGGCATGACCGACACCGAGCAGGCGCTCCGCAACGTCAAGGCCGTGCTCGCCGAGGCGGGCACCGGGCCCGAGCACGTCGCCAAGATGACGATCTACCTCACGACGGGCGTCGACCCGAGCGAGGCGTACGCCGCCTTCGCGGCCGAGTGGACGGCCCGCACCGCGGTCACGGTCGTCGGCGTGCCCATGACGCGGCCGGGCGTGCTCGTCGAGATCGAGGCGGTCGCCGCGATCCCCGCCGCCTGATCGCGGCTAGAAGATCATCGGGCGGTCGTCGTCGTCGATCTCGCCGAGATCGAGGTCGACCACGACCGGCACGTGGTCGCTCGGGCCGTCGCCCTTGCGCTCCTCGCGGTGGATCGACGCGTCGACGACGCGCTCCGCGAAGGCGTGCGAGCCGAGGATGAAGTCGATGCGCAGGCCCTCGTTGCGCGGGAAGCGCAGCTGCTTGTAGTCCCAGTAGGTGTAGCCCTCGGGACGGATGGGGCGCACGACATCCGAGAGCCCCGCGGCCTCGAGCGCCGCGAACGCGTCCCGCTCGGGCGGCGAGATGTGCGTCGAGACGCCCGGCACGAAGGTGGGGTCGCCCACGTCGGAGTCGAGCGGCGCGATGTTGAAGTCGCCCATGAGCGCGAGCGGGAGGTCGGGCTCCGCCGCGAGCCACTCGCGCACGTTGCCCGCGAGGGTCGCGAGCCAGTCGAGCTTGTAGGTGTAGTGCGGGTCGTCGAGCGCGCGGCCGTTCGGCACGTAGAGGCTCCACAGGCGCACGCCCTCGACCGTCGCGCCGATCGCGCGCGCCTCGATCGGCAGGTCGGGTCCCTCGTGGCCCTTGAGGAAGCCGGGCTGACCGGGGAAGCCGACCTCGACGTCCTCGATGGGGTGGCGTGCGGCGATCGCGACGCCGTTCCACTGGTTGAGGCCGTGCAGCACGACCTCGTAGCCCGCGTCCTGGAAGGGCTCGAAGGGGAACTGCTCCTCCTTGCACTTGATCTCCTGGAAGGCGACGACGTCGACGTCCTCGCGCAGCATCCAGTCGATCGCGCGCGCGTGACGGGTGCGGATCGAGTTGATGTTCCAGGTGGCGATGCGCATGAGGCAACGCTAGCGGGGACGCCCGATTCCGACCCGGCGCTCTAGGCTGGTGGCCGTGACCGACGCCCGCACCCAGCTCATCGAGCACATCACGAACGAGGCCGTGTTCCACGGCGACTTCACGCTCACGAGCGGCAAGAAGGCCAGCTACTACATCGACCTGCGCAAGCTGAGCCTCGACCACCGCGTCGCGCCCCTCATCGGGCAGGTCATGGTCGACCTCATCGCGCAGGTGCCGAACGTGGATGCCGTGGGCGGCCTCACGATGGGCGCCGACCCGATCGCATCCGCCGTGCTGCACCAGGGTGCGGCGCGCGGCCTCTCCTACGACGCCTTCGTGGTGCGCAAGGAGCCGAAGGACCACGGGCGCGGCCGCCAGGTGGAGGGCCCCGACCTCGCGGGCAAGCGCGTCATCGTGCTCGAGGACACCTCCACGACGGGCGGCTCGCCCCTCAAGGCCATCGAGGCGCTCGAGAAGGTGGGCGCCGAGATCGCCGCCGTCGCGGTCGTCGTCGACCGGGCCACCGAGGCGCAGGAGCGCATCGAGGCCGCCGGTTACCCGTACCTCGCCGCCATCCGCCTCTCGGACCTCGGACTCGATCCCCAGTAGTCTCATCCGGCCATGAACGACCGACCCCGCGACGACGACGAGCAGTCCGCGAGCGACTGGCTCGCCGCCCAGTTCGGTGCCCAGGCCGGGCAGCAGCCGCCTGCACCGGGCGTCCCCACGGCGGATCCCGTGACGCGGCCCGCGTCGACGCCGCCCGCGTCGGTGTCGCCCGCGACCCCGCCGCAGGCCTCGACGCCTCCCGCGCCCGCGGGCTCCGGGTTCACGTGGGGTCTGCGTCCCGGCGCCTCCGCGGCCCCGGTGACCGCCTCCGGTGCGGGTACCACCCCGCCCCCGCTCCCCTGGCCCCCCCCCCCCCGGCGCCGCCGGCGCCGGAGCCGGGC
>RDDZ01000055.1 GCA_003852775.1 Microbacteriaceae bacterium
ACCGCCTGCGGCGGCCGACCCCCGATCAGCCGGGTGTCACCAACCTCATGACCAGCAGCTAGTCGCTCCCGGGCCCGCGACCGCGGCACCGGGAGAATGGCCGGGTGACGAGCACGCGCGACAAGAGCCGGCTCGCCCGGACCGGGGCGACCGCCACCACGACCGAGTCGCGCGCGATCCTCGTCGGAGGCGCCGCGCTCGCCCTCGGCTTCATCATCGGCTTCATCTGGATCGGCGGGCGCACGCTGCCGATCGCGGGCGGGTCGTCGTTCGGCACGATCGCGGCGATCACGGCGGCCGCCCTCGCCGCGGCCGCGTTCGTCGCGGGCTACCTGCTCCCCTCCCCCGGCTCCCGGCAGCGGACGCACCCGGAGAGGTCGAGGTGGAGGTTCGCGGTCAACGTCGCTGCCCTCACCGTCGCGCACGCTGCGATCGCGCTCCTGCTGCTCGTCGGGGTGTCGGTCGTCATGTCGGACGCGTTCATCGACGCCGACATCTACCCGTTCAGCGCGTCGCTGCTCGTCGCCATCGCGTCGGGACTCGCGAGCTACGCGGCGTTCCTCTCCGCGTCGGGCATGACGACGACGCGGATGGCGAGCGTGCTCGCGATCTACCTCGTCGTCGGCGTCATGGCCGCGATGCTCTCGACGAGCGACCCGCACTGGTGGGAGAAGAACATCAGCGCGCTCGGCACAGGCGACGACTTCTCCGGCTGGATCTTCAACATCACCCTGCTCATCGCGGGCGTGCTCATCACGGCGATCGCGGTGTACCTCGCCCGCGAGCTCCGGCAGGGCCACCTCGCGCGGGCCGCCCGCGACGCCGACGACAGCCGCGAGGCCGGCCGCGTGCGGACGCTCTACCTCGCGCTCACCCTGCTCGGGGTCTTCCTCGCGCTCGTGGGGGTGTTCCCCGTGAGCTGGATCGAGCTCGTGCACAACGCCTTCGCGACCGGCCTCATCGTGGTCTTCGCGGGGCTCGTCGTCGGCATCCGCTGGATCGTGCCGGGGCTCCCGGGGTCGGGCCTGCCGACATTGACCTTGACCGCCCGGTAGCCGCCGTCCACCGAGCGCTGGACCTGCGGGCTCCAGGCGCGCTTGAGCGGCACCGTCAACCGCCCGACGCGGATGCTCTCGATGGTGGGAGGGGTCATGTTGCGACCCTACGCCCGCCGTTCCGCAGAATCCTCGGGTTCGTGCGGTGCGCGGTCGGGGAATCGGTGAACGGCCCCGAACGTGAGGCGACCGGGGTCTCCGGCGCGGCCTGCGGCGAGGCCGACGCCGACGTAGCGTGGAGCCATGGCCGAGACGAGCGACGGCGACGCGATCCGCGCCGCGCTGCGCTACCGGCTCGACAGGTTCCGCCGGGAGGAGCTCGGCGAGGACGTCGACGAGGAGCCGGAGCCGCGACGGCGGGCGACGGATGCCGAGCGCGCCCTCGCCGCGGAGGTCGCCGTGCAGCAGGCCATGCGCCGCGGCGACTTCGAGGACCTCCCCGGGATGGGGAAGCCGCTGCCCGGCATCGGCGGCGACCGGCCGCACGACCCCGACTGGTGGCTGCGCCGCAAGATCGAGCGGGAGCAGCTGCGCGGCCTCGGCCCCGCCGCCTACACGCTGCGCACGGAGGACGCCGGACTCGATGCGCGTCTCGACGAGCTCGCGCGCGAGGCCGACGTGCGGGCCGTGCTCGAGGACTTCAACCACCGCGTCGTCGAGGCGCGGCGGCAGCTCCTCGGCGGCCCGCCCGTCATCACGCAGCCGCGCGACGTGGACGCCGAGGTCGCGGCGTGGGCCGAGCGGCGGACGTCGCGCCTGGCGCGACCGCCCGAGCCGGAGCCGACGCCCCCGCGGAGACAGCGCCGCATCCGCATCCGCCGCCGCTGACTACGGCCGGGGGTCGCGCGCGTCGTAGTGCCGGAAGGTGGGCTGCACCCGCAGGAGCAGGGCGATGATCGCGATGATCGCGAGCCCGCCCGCGACGGGCGGCACCCACAGCCCGATGACCGCGATCGTGCCCGCGATCATGTCGCCGATGCGGGGCCCGCCCGTGACGACGACGATGAAGATGCCCTGCAGCCGCCCCCGCATCTCGTCGGGCGCCGCCGTGAGCAGCATCGTCGATCGGAAGATGGCGCTCACCTCGTCCGAGGCGCCCGTGCCGGCGAGCGCGACCGCCGCGAGGATCAGCAGGGGCAGGTTGACCTGGCTCCAGTCCTCGCCGACGGGCCCGAACCATCCGGTGGCCGCGACCGCGATGACGACCCCGAAGAGGGCCGTGAACGCGCCGAACACCATGATCGCGCGGCCGATCGCGATGCCGTAACGGTGCACGTGCGCGACGGGGCCGCTGAACAGGCCCGTGAGGAACGTGCCCACGGCGGTCGCCGCCGTCAGCACGCCGACCGTGACCGAGCCGCCGCCGAGCACGGAGGCGCCGATGGCCGGCAGCAGCACGTAGGGGCGACCGAGGCTCATGGCGACGATGTCCACGAGGAAGCTCATCCGGATGTTGGGGGCGGTGCGCAGGAACCGCACGCCGTCCTTGAGCGACTCCCAGCCGGGCTTGACCGTCTCGCCGAGCGGCGGCAGCTTCGGCAGGCCGAGCACGCCGAGGAAGCCGGCGGTGAACAGCACGGCGTCGACCGCGAAGGTGAGCGGGAAGCCGATCGTCGCGACGAGCACGCCGGCGAGCGCGGGGCCGATCGTGAGCTGCAGGCCGAAGGTGATGCCGTTGAGCGCGTTCGCGCGCGAGACCATGTCCTCGGGGACGATGCGGGGCGTCACCGAGCTGCGCGTCGCGTTCGAGATGGTCGCGGCCGCCGCGTTGAGGGTCGTGAGCACGTAGAGCGGCCACACGGGCGGCCGCCCGCCGATCGCCTCGTCCACCGCCGCGAGCGCGACGATCCCGATGATCGCGGACCACGCCACGATGCTCGAGACGATGAGCACGCGCCGGCGGTCGAAGGCGTCGGCGAGCATGCCGCCCCACAGACCGGCCACGATCATCGGCACGAGCGAGATGCCCCCGACGAGCGCGACGGCGAAGGTGTCGCCCGTGATGTCGTAGATGAAGAGACCGACCGCGACCGAGGTCACCCAGAATCCGATCCCCGAGATCGAGGTTCCGATGAACAGCCGGGCGAACGCCGGATGCTCGCGCAAAGGGCTCAGGTCGACGAAGCGCCGACGGCGGGGCAGCTCGATCGCCTCGGTGGGGTCCTGTGCGTCGGGCGAGGTCATGGCCGAACCAGCCTAGGGCGCTCGCGCGGGTCAGGCTTCGCGCGTGATCTCGACGGTCACGAAGAGCCGCGAGCTCGAGGGGCCGGCGTACACGCCGCGCAGGGGCGCCACATCCGTGTAGTCGCGGCCTCGACCGACGATCACATGGCGGTCGCCGATGTCGATGAGGTTGGTGGGGTCGAAGCCGTGCCACTCGCCGCAGTACCACTCGACCCACGCGTGCGACTCGCCCGCGACGGTCACGCCGAGCTCCGCGTCGGGGCGCGGGTGCAGGTAGCCCGACACGTAGCGCGCCGCGATGCCGACCGAGCGCAGGGCGCCGATCGCGAGGTGCGTGATGTCCTGGCACACGCCCTTCCGGTGCTCCCACGCCTCCGCCGCGGTCGTGTGCACACCCGTGACGCCCGGCATGTACTCGATGCGCTCGCCGATCGCCGTGCACACGGCGCGCGCCGCAGCGCACGGGTCGTCGTAGTCGGCCACGATCGACCGCGCGAGGTCGACGACCTCCTGCGGCGGGCGCGTGCGCGTCGTCTGCGCGAGCTGCTCGACGTAGACGGTGGCGCGCGCCGTCTCGACGGCGAGCTCCTCCCATCCGAGGCCCCGCTCGACCGCGTCGCGCGCGCGCACCTCGACGAGGCTCGTCGCCGTGAGCGACAGCTCCTCGTGGGGCGTGAGGATCTCGAAGCTCGAGACGCGCGTGCCCCAGTAGTCGACGTAGGAGTGCGTGCTCGAGATCGGCGTGATGTCGAGGTTCGAGTAGAGCACGAGCTGGCCGTCGCCCGTGACGGGCAGCATCCGCGCCTCGTTGTACGACGCGGTCGCGGCGCCCTCGTAGTGGAAGCCGGTGCTGTGCCGGATGCGGAGGCGGTTCACGTCGACTCCCCCGCCCAGCTCGGCGCCGCGTTCGTCGGGAAGTAGCGCTGGCGGATCGCCTCGGATGCGGCGCTCGTCGCGAGCTGCACCTCGTCCATGTGGCGCGGCAGGTCGTCGAGGATGTCGGAGATCGGCCGGTACTCGAGCTCGGAGCGGATCTGGCCGAGCAGCCGGAGTGCCTGGTCGGAGACGCCGACGCGGTCGGCGCGCGGCTCGATCTCGCGCAGGCACTGCTCGGCCCGCGTCACCGAGAAGAGGATGCTGCGCGGGAACAGGCGGTCGAGCAGCAGGAACTCGGCGGCGTTCCGCGCGCTCGGCACGCCGCGGTAGGTGCGCAGGTAGGCCTCGTAGGCGCCGACCGAGCGCAGGATGGTCGTCCAGCTCGGGCCCGACGCCTCCGTGAGCGAGCGGGTGGCGAGCAGCCGCGCGGTCATGTCGGCGCGCTCGATCGAGCGCCCGAGGGTGAAGAAGCGGTAGGCCTCGTCGCGGCTCGTCGCCGACTCGATGATGCCGACAGCGAGGGCGGCGCGCTCGCGCACCCACGCGAAGAACTCGTGCACCTTGTCGCTCGCGACCTTGCGCGGCATCCGGGCGCGCGTGGTGTTGAGCACCTCCCACAGCTCGGTCGAGACGACCTCGCGGGCGCGACGGGCGTTCTCGCGCGCGGCGGCGAGCGAGTAGGCGATCGATGCCGGCTGGTTGCGGTCCACGGCGAGGATCGCGAGCACGTCGGCGCGCGCGAGGTCGGCGTCCTCGGGCACTTCGACGCCCATGACGCTCAGCAGGGAGCGGCACGCGAGGTTCTCCTCGATCCACGGGTCCTCGAGCAGGAGCTGGAGGTGCACGTCGAGGATGCGCGCCGTGCCGTCGCTGCGCTCGATGTAGCGGCCGATCCAGAACAGGCTCTCCGCGATGCGGCTCAGCATGATGCCCCCTCCCCTGCGCCGGCATGATCCGCGGTCTGCTGCTGTTGCTGCTGCTGGTCACGCCTCGGTGCGTCCTGCGGGTTGTGGTCCTGGAGGTGGGGCTCGGTGATGATCGGGATGGCACTCGTCACGGCGGCCTGCTCGGCGACGAGCCCCTGGATGTTGTGGTCGTTCGACGCGAGCGCGTCGGTGCCGACGACCCAGGTGTCCTTCGAGCCGCCGCCCTGCGACGAGTTCACGACGAGCTGCCCCTCGGGGAGCGCGACGCGTGTGAGGCCGCCGGGCAGCACCCAGACGTCCGATCCGTCGTTGACGGCGAAGGGGCGCAGGTCGGCGTGCCGGGGGCGGAGGCCGTCGTCGACGAGCGTCGGGATGGTCGAGAGCTGCACGACCGGCTGCGCGATCCAGCCGCGGGGGTCGCGCTGCAGGCGCGCGCGCAGCTCGTCGAGCTGCTCCTTCGAGGCGTCCGGTCCGACCACGAGGCCCTTGCCGCCCGAGCCGTCGACGGGCTTCACGACGAGCTCGTCGAGGCGGTCGAGCACCTCCTCGAGGGCGCCCGGCTCCTCGAGCCGCCAGGTCTGCACGTTAGGGAGGATGGGCTCCTCCGCGAGGTAGTAGCGGATGAGGTCGGGCAGGTAGGTGTAGACGAGCTTGTCGTCGGCGACGCCGTTGCCGACCGCGTTCGCGATCGTGACGTTGCCGAGCCGCGCGGCGAGCATAAGGCCGGGCGAGCCGAGCATCGAGTCGGCGCGGAACTGCAGCGGGTCGAGGAACTCGTCGTCGACGCGGCGGTAGATGACGTCGACGCGCGTGGGGCCGGCGGTCGTGCGCATGAACACGCGCCCGCCCGAGCAGTACAGGTCGCGCCCCTCGACGAGCTCGACGCCCATGAGGCGCGCGAGCAGCGTGTGCTCGAAGTAGGCCGAGTTGTACACGCCCGGCGTGAGCACGACGACGGTCGGGTCGTCGACGCCCTGGGGGGCGGAGGCGCGCAGGGCCGCGAGCAGGCGCTGCGGGTAGTCGCCCACCGGCCGCACGCGCATCGAGACGAAGAGCTCGGGGAGGGTCTGCGCCATGACCCGCCGGTTGGAGATGACGTAGCTCACGCCCGAGGGCACGCGCACGTTGTCCTCGAGCACGCGCCACTCGCCCTGCTCGTCGCGGATGAGGTCGATGCCCGACACCTGGATGCGCACGCCGTTGGCGGGTTCGATGCCGAACGCCTGGCGGTGGAAGTGGCTCGATGAGCTGATAAGGCCCGCGGGGATGACGCCGTCGAGCACGGCGCGCTGCAGCCCGTAGACGTCGGAGAGGAAGGCCTCGAGCGCCTTGACGCGCTGTTTGACGCCCGCCTCGACCTTGGTCCACTCGGCCTGCTCGATGACGCGCGGGACGGCGTCGAGCGGGAACGGGCGCTCCTCGCCGGCGAAGTCGAAGGTCACGCCCTGGGCGAGGTACGAGTCGGCGAGCGCCTCCGTGCGTCCGCGCAGCTCCTCCTGCGTCATGCGCGCGAGGGCGGCGTGGATGTCGCGGTACGGGGCGCGTGCGACGCCGGGGGCGGAGAACATCTCGTCCCAGGGCGGCGTGCCGCGACGCGCGGGTCGCGCGTCGTAGCCGTCGAAAAGCTCACCCATGCACCGAGCCTAGGCCCGCGATGTTGCGCGAGTGTTTCGGGTGGGCGCAGGAGAACGGCCCGCCTCGGGGGGGGTGAATCCGGCGGGCCGCCTCGCCGGGGCTCATGGGCCCCGGGGGATCTCCCGCGGCGGCGACCACCACAGCGCCGCCGCGGGAATGCATTCATGGTAAGGACGCAGCCTGGATGTCCGCCCGACGCGCGCTGGGAAATCGAGCCGCGTCCGCATCGCGCCCCGCACACAGGTAAGGCTCACCTAACACCCCGTAAGATGAGCGGGTGACCCGAGTTCTCCGCGCCGCCCTCGCGGCGGCCGCATCCGCCGCGCTGCTCGCCGGATGCGCCACGGCCCAGCCGGACGACACCTCCTCCACCGCCCCGGTGGTCGACACGCGTCCCCTCGCCGAGCTGTCACTCTACCCCGACCCGCGCGCCGCCGAGGGCCCACGCACGGCGGTCGCCGGCTTCGAGGTCATCGAGCCCGTCACGGAGAACCCGACCCAGACCCTCCCCTCGACGGTCGTCTCGCACGACCCGGGAGGCGAGAAGGAGATCACGGTGACCGACGCGTCGCGCGTGCTCGCGATCGACATGGCGGGCTCCCTCGCCGCCACCGTGTGGGGCCTCGGCCTCGGCGACAGCCTCGTCGGCCGCGACATGACGACCACCTTCCCCGGCACCGAGGACCTGCCCGTCGTCACCTCGGGCGCGCACTCCATCAACGCGGAGGCCGTGCTCTCGCTGCGCCCGACCCTCGTCATCACCGACGGCAGCATCGGACCGCGCGACGTGCTCCAGCAGCTGCGCGACACGGGCGTCACCGTCGTCTTCATCGAGAACGAGCCGAGCTTCGAGGGTGCCGCCCAGCTCGCGCGCGACATCGCCGAGGTGCTCGGCGCGCCCGAGGCGGGCGAGCTGCTCGCCGAGCGCATCGCCGGGCAGATCGACGACATCCGCGGCCAGATCGCCGCGATCGCGCCGACCGAGCACGAGAAGAAGCTGCGCATCGTGTTCCTCTACCTGCGCGGCGGCAGCGGCATCTACTACCTCTTCGGCTCGGAGTCGGGCGCCGACAAGCTCATCGAGGCCCTCGGGGCGCGCGACGTCGCGGGCGAGATGGGGTGGGAGGGCATGAAGCCCATGACAGACGAGGCCCTCGTCGAGGCCGACCCCGACGTCATCCTCGTCATGACCGACGGCCTCGCCTCGGCCGGCGGCGTCGACGGACTGCTGAGCGCGAAGCCCGCGCTGGCCCTCACGACAGCCGGCCAGCAGCGCCGCATCATCGACATGGGCGACGGCGAGGTGCTGAGCTTCGGCCCGCGCTCGGCGCGCGTGCTCGACGCCCTCGCGCGCGTGCTCTACGCCGAGCCCTGACCCGCTCCCGGCGCGGCGCCGGTGCCGACGTCAGTCGGTCGGCGGGGCGGGCGGCGTGCCGAGCGCGTCGAGCGCGCTCCAGAACTCGACGTCGATCACCGCGTGCTGGTGCTTCTCGAGCTCGGCGAGGCGCTCGACCGAGTTGACGCCCACGACGGTCGTGTGGATGCGCGGCTCGCGCAGCGAGAAGTGGAGGGCGGCCGCCGCCGGCTCGACGCCCCACTCCGCGCACAGCGCGCGGAACCGGTCGACGTGCGCGAGGAACTCGGGGCTCGGTTCCGAGTAGCCGTAGGTGCGCCCGCGGAAGTTGTCGCCCGCGAGGATGCCCGCGCCGAACGGCGCGGCGTTGAACACCGTCATGCCGCGCTCGGTCGCGAGCTCGATGATGCGCTCGGCCGCCCGGTTGACCACCGTGTAGCGGTTGTGGGTGAGCACGACGTCGAACGCGTCGGTCTTGACGTACTCCTCGACGAGGGCGGTGCGTCCCGCCGCGATGCCGATCGCGCCGATGCGGCCCTGCTCCTTGAGGCGGAGCAGCACGTCGACGGGGCCGCCGGGGGCCGTCGCCTCGGAGACGGTGAGCGTGTACGGGTCGTGCAGCTGGTAGAGCGGGAGCGTCTCGAGCCCGAGGCGCGCCGTCGACTCCTCGAAGCTGCGCCGCATCCGGTCGCCCGAGAAGGCGCCCGTGACCGGGTCCTGGTCGCCCTTCGAGAACACGTGGCGGTTCTCGGGCAGGCCGCCGAGCTCGCGGATGGCGGCGCCGATCAGGCGCTCGCTCTCGCCTCCCGCGTAGTTGTTCGACGTGTCGACCTGGTGGAACGACGACGTGAGAACGGCCTTCGCGAGGCCGAGGTCGGCCCCGGGACGCTTGCCGAGGCCCGACGTGCCGACGGTGATGGGTTCGAGCGGAAGATCGAGCATCCCTCCATGCTGGCAGGTGTCGGCCCTTTCCGCCGCTCAGATCGCGGGCTGCGCGCCCTCCGCCGCCTCCCACGCCTCAGCGATGAGCTCGGCGCCGAGGGGCGTCGGGTGCACGCCGTCCTCCGCGATCGCGGCCGCACCGTGGTGGGCGGCGGCGGTCGTCAGGATGCGGTGCAGCGGCACGAAGGCCGCATGGAACTCGGTCGCGAGCGACGCGACGGCCTCGCGCTTGCCCGCCAGGTCGTCGAGCCACTCCTGCTGCGACTCGTCGACGGGGACGACGAAGGGCTCCACGAGGATGAGCCGGGGGTTGAAGGCCGCGCGGGCCTCCTCGAGCAGGCCGCGGTAGACCGTCTCGAAGTGCTGGGCGCTCGTCGGCAGCCCGCTGTCGAAGCGCCGCCACGTGTCGTTGACGCCGACGTAGACCGTGAGCACGCTCGGCGCGATGTCCATGACGTCCGTCTGCCAGCGGGCGGCGAGGTCGCCGACGCGGTCGCCGCCGATCCCCCGGTTGACAATCGCGCGGTGGTCGCCCCGACGCACGAGCCCCTCCGCGACGAGCCGCACGTAGCCGTGACCGAGCCCCTCGGGATCGTCGCGGCGCCCCGCGTCCGTGATCGAGTCGCCGATGAAGAGCACGGGGGCGGTCATGGATGCAGGCTAGGGCATCCGGGGGTCATGATTGACCGATGGCCGACCTCCATGTGATCGTGCTGCCGGGCGGCGGCTACCACCGGCACGCCCCGCACGAGGGGGAGCCCGTCGCGGAGTGGCTGCGCGGGCTCGGCCACGACGCGAGCGTCTTCGCCTACCCGGTGCTGACGCGGCATCCGGAGCCCCTCGCGGCCGTGCGCGCCGAGGTGCGCAGGGTGCGCGCGGCGGGCGCGCGGCGGGTCGCCCTGCTCGGGTTCTCGGCGGGCGGCCACGCGGCCGGGATGGCGGCCTACGCGCCGGGGGCCGCGCCCGAGGAGCGCGTCGACGCCGTCGTGCTGGGCTACGCGGTCGTGTCGATGCTGCTGCCGACGCACAAGGGGTCGCGCGTGAACCTGCTCGGCGAGAAGGCGACGTGGGACGCCCGCCGCGCCACCTCGCTCGATCAGCTCGTGACCGGCGACGCGCCGCCGTCGTTCGTGTGGCACACCGCGGAGGACTCCGTCGTGCCCGTGCAGCACAGCTACCTGCTCGGCATGGCCCTCGCGGGCACCGACGTGCCCCACGAGCTGCACGTGCTGCCCGGTGCGACGCACGGCGTCGGACTCGCCGAGGGCACCCCCGCCGCGGCGTGGACGCAGGCCTGCGCTGCCTGGCTGGGGCGGCTCGCCTAGATGTGATGTCCGGGCAGGTTGTTGAGCCTGCTGATGGGCGGGGCTCCGATCGCGGA
>RDDZ01000153.1 GCA_003852775.1 Microbacteriaceae bacterium
CGCCGTACTACCACCCGGGCGAAGACGACCCGGCGATCCAGTACCTGCAGGAGCGCCGCCGCGAGCTGGGCGGCTACCTCCCGGAGCGCCGCTCGAAGTACGTCGACCTCAACCTGCCGGGCGACTCGGCCTACGAGGTCGCGAAGAAGGGCTCCGGCAAGCAGGAGGTCGCGACGACCATGGCGTTCGCGCGCCTGCTCAAGGACCTCCTGCGCGACCCGGAGATCGGCCAGCGCATCGTGCCGATCATCCCGGACGAGGCGCGCACCTTCGGTATGGACGCCTACTTCCCGACGGCGAAGATCTACAACCCGAACGGCCAGCACTACACCTCGGTCGACCGGGAGCTGCTTCTCGCCTACAAGGAGAGCCCGCAGGGCCAGATCGTCCACGTCGGCATCAACGAGGCGGGCGCCTTCGCGGCCTTCACCGCGATCGGCACCTCGTACTCGACGCACGGCCAGCCGCTCATCCCGGTGTACGTCTTCTACTCCATGTTCGGGTTCCAGCGCACCGGTGACGCCATGTGGGCCGCGGGCGACCAGATGGCGCGCGGCTTCATCATCGGCGCGACCGCGGGGCGCACGACGCTCACGGGCGAGGGCCTCCAGCACGCCGACGGCCACTCGCCGCTGCTCGCGTCGACGAACCCCGCCGTCGTGGCCTACGACCCGGCCTACGGCTACGAGATCGGGCACATCGTGCGCGCCGGTCTCGAGCGCATGTACGGCGGTCAGCACCCCGACCCGAACGTCATGTACTACCTCACGGTGTACAACGAGCCGATCGTGCAGCCCGCGGAGCCCGAGGGGCTCGACGTCGAGGGCCTCCTGCGCGGCATCTACAAGCTCAAGGACGCCACCATCCGCGGGCCGAAGGCGCAGATCCTCGCCTCCGGCGTGTCGGTGCCGTGGGCCCTCGAGGCTCAGGAGCTGCTCGCGAAGGACTGGGGCGTCGCCGCGGATGTGTGGAGCGTCACGTCGTGGAGCGAGCTGCGTCGCGACGGCATCGCCGCCGACGAGCACAACTTCCTCAACCCGACCCAGCAGCCGCACGTGCCGTACGTGTGGCAGAAGCTGAGCGGCGCGGAGGGTCCGTTCCTCGGCGTCACCGACTACATGCACGCCGTGCCGGACCAGATCCGCGCGTGGGTGCCCGGTGAGTACGCGACGCTCGGCGCCGACGACTTCGGCTTCAGCGACACGCGTCCGGCTGCCCGCCGCCACTTCAAGATCGACGGCCCGTCGATCGTGGTGCGCATCCTGCAGTCGCTCGCGCGCCGCGGCCAGGTCGACCCGGCGTACGTGCTCCAGGCGATCGACAAGTACAAGCTGCACGACGTGAACGCCGGCACGACCGGGTCCGCGGGCGGCGAGAGCTAGGCCGAACCCGGCGGTGGCGGAGAGGACGAAGGCGCAGACGCTCGCCTGGCTGCGGACGCTGTCAGGCGAGCTCGCAACGACGACCCTCAAGCGTCTCGACGAGACGCTGCCCTGGTACCGCGAGATGCCGCCCGGGCGACGCAGTGCCGTCGGCCTCGTCGCCCAGGCGGGCATCACCTCGTTCATCTCCTGGTACGACGACCC
>RDDZ01000056.1 GCA_003852775.1 Microbacteriaceae bacterium
CTCCGCCCTGCCGAGCGTCGCGCGCGCCGTGCGGGTGCGGATCGTCGCGCTCGCGGGGGTGCTCGCCCTCGCGGTCGTGGCGCTCGCGGGCTCCGCCGTGGTGGCGGCGCGCCCGATGGCGGAGCGGGTCATCCAGCCGGAGACCCGCAGCCGGGACGTCATGCTGTGCCTCGACGTCTCGGGCTCGATGACCGACGTCGACGCCGAGGTGCTCGAGCTGTTCTCGCGCCTCGCGGAGGACTTCGAGGGCGAGCGCGTGGGACTCACGATCTTCAACAGCTCGCCCGTGCAGGTGTTCCCGCTCACCGACGACTACGCGTTCGTGCGCGAGCACCTCGACAGCATCCGCGCGAGCTTCGACTACATCGAGGACGTGCCCGAGTTCTGGGTCGGCACCCTGAACGGTCCCGGGGCCTCGCTCGTGGGCGACGGGCTCGCCGCGTGCGCACTCGGTTTCGACAACCCCGATCAGGAGCGCTCCCGCTCGATCATCCTCGCGACCGACAACGAGGTGAACGGCGCCGAGACGG
Organism: Microbacteriaceae bacterium; assembly: GCA_003852775.1. Lineage (GTDB taxonomy): Bacteria > Actinomycetota > Actinomycetes > Actinomycetales > Microbacteriaceae > Homoserinibacter. The sequence goes on from RDDZ01000056.1 coordinate 531, forward strand.
TCACCCTCGAGGAGGCGGGCGCCTACGCGGCGTCGCTCGGCGTGCGCGTGTACGCGATCGACCCCGTGACGGAGGGCTCGGAGACCGGCGCGGCGCTGAAGGCGATGGCCGAGGGGACGGGAGGCCGCTACTACGGCCTGCACGACACGACGACCGTCGCCGGCATCGTCGAGGAGGTGCACGCGCAGGACGCCGCCGTGCTGCGCGGGCAGCCGCGCATCGTCAAGGTCGACGCACCGGGCGCCTGGCCCGTCGTCATCGCGGTCGCGGCCTTCGCGCTCGTGCTCGTCGGTTGGAGGATGCGCGTATGACCTTCCAGCCCGTCATCCCCGCCGCGATCGTGGTGCTCGTCGTGCTCGCGTTCGTCGCGCTCGCGGTGTGGTCGCTCGTCCGTCGAGCGGATGCGCGCCCGGTGTGGGCCGTGCGGCTCGCCCTCGTCGTCGCGTGCGGCGCGCTGCTGCTGCGCCCCGGCATCCCGGGGACGTCCGAGACCCTCGCGACCGACGTCGACATCCTGCTCGTGGTGGACACGACCGCGAGCATCGTCGCCGAGGACTGGGACGGCGACCGCCCGCGCATCGAGGGTGTGCGCGCGGATGTGCAGCGCATCGTGACGCAGTACCCCGGCGCGCGCTTCGGCCTCATCACCTTCGACTCGGACGCCGTCACCCGCGTGCCCCTCACGACCGACACGACGGCCCTCATGACCTCGCTCTCGGTGCTCCGGCCGGAGGTGACCGCGAACTCGGAGGGCAGCTCGGTCGGCGCGGCCGCCTCGCTGCTCGCCGAGACGCTGCGGAACGCCGCAGCCGTCTCGCCCGAGCGCGCCCGGATGGTGTTCTACTTCGGGGACGGCGAGCAGACGTCGACCGGTCAGCCGGAGTCGTTCGCCGGCAGCGCGTCGGAGGTCTCGGGCGGGCTCGTGCTGGGCTACGGCACCTCGGAGGGCGGGCCGATGCGCTCGACCTCGGCGGGGATCGACGGCCCCGGCTCGTACATCGAGTACGAGGGGGAGCGTGCCCTCTCGGTCATCGACCCCGAGAACCTCGAGCGCATCGCCGACCAGCTCGGCGTGGCCTACCTCGAGCGCTCGGCCGGCGCGCGCCTCGAGCTCCCGCCCGCGCCCGCGACGGCGACGACCGCGCAGGGGAGCACGGAGACCGTCGTCGACCTCACGTGGATCGTCGCGCTCGTCGCGGCGGCCCTGCTCGCCCTCGAGCTCGCGCGCGTGACGGCGCACCTGACGCGGGCCGCGGGCGTGAGCCGCGTCCGCGCGGAAGGGGGTGGCGCCTCGTGACCGACCCCGCCGCGCTCGTGCACGCGAACCGCCGTCGTCTGCGGTTGCGCCGCATCCTGCTGCTCGCGTCGACGCCCCTGCTGCTCGTCGCATTGCTGTTCTGCGCCAAGGTGCTCAGCATGTACGCGTTCGCGCACCAGGCGATCGCCGCGAACGCGACGGGCGACCACGCGGGCACCGTCCAGGCGGCGCGCGGCCAGGAGGTGGTCAACATCTTCGAGCCCTGGAAGGCGCCCTATAACGCGGGCGTCGGCCTCGCCGAGCAGGACGACCTGGACGGCGCCCGCGCCGAGTTCGAGGAGGCGCTCACGCTCGCGCGCGGACTCGAGGAGTGCGCGATCCGCGTGAACCTCTCGATCGTGCTCGAGCGGATCGGCGACCGCGCCCTCCGCGAGGGCGACGGCGCCGCGGCGTCGCGGGCGTGGCAGGAGGCGCTCACGGTGTCGGAGGACGCCCCGGCCGAGTGCGACTCGGAGGAGGCGCAGCAGAACTCGCCCGACCCGGAACGCGACCTCGAGGAGACGCTCGACGAGCAGCAGCAGCGCCTGCGCGAGAAGCTCGAGGACAGCACCTCGCCCGACGAGCCGGACGACTCCGACGATCCGCAGGAGCAGCAGACACCCGACGGCGACAAGCTCGACGACATCAGGGAGCAGCTCGAGCAGGGTCAGCAGGAGCGCGACCAGCGGGACCAGCGGAACGAGGGCGACGGCGGCGGCTGGGGGACGGATCGACCATGGTGAGGTCTCACGAACGTGCGCAGTACATCGGCGGCTCGGAGGGTGCGCCGCCGCCTCCGCCGCCGGGCGGTTACCGCGCCGCCCAGCGGGTGGTCGCTCCCGCGTCGGCGCCGCCCGCCGGCGCGGCGCCGCGCCCGCGCCCGAGCGCGCTCGGCTGGACGGTGCTCGGCGCCTCCGTCCTGTTCGCCCTCGTGCTGCTCATCATGTGGGCGGCGGGGGCGACGGCGGCCATCTACGGTCTGCTCATGCTCGCGCTGCAGCTCGCGCTCGTCGTGGCGATCGTCGCCGCGCTCGTGAACGCGCGCGCCCGCGCGCTCGGCGCGATCGCGCTCGCCGTGGCGCTCGTCGTCAACGTCGGCACGATCGGCGCGGCGAGCGCCCTGCGGCCGGGGTCGTCGCAGGCGGTCGGCGCCGATCCCGAGGACGAGTACTGGGCGGCCTACCCGGGCATCAAGGGCCAGAGCGAGAGCGAGATCCTCGCGCGCATCTCGCTCGAGGAGGCGCGCGCGATGGCCGAGGAGGTCATGGCCGAGGTGCGGAGGCGGCTCACGGCGGAGTTCGGCTTCTCGTGGGTCGAGGGGGCGGCGGAGAGCACGCGCGCCGAGCGGAACGGCTACGGCGGCGAGTCGATGCTCGTCTCGTTCAGCTCGACGACGTGGTCGACGACGCAGCCGCTGCGCGACCACGAGCTCAAGCTCGCGGCGATGCAGCTCATCGAGGAGGTCATCGTCGTGTACGGCTTCTATCCGCTCATCCCGCTCAACGACCCCGCGACGGGCTTCGACCCCGCCTACCTGGAGCGGTTCTACGGCAGCGCCGACCCGCGCACGCAGACCGACTGGGAGTGGTACAGCGACGACTACCCGGGGCCGATGCGGTTCTACGCGAACATCACCGACCTCACCCACGATCCGGACGGCAGCCGTCGTGCGGCGCGCGAGGCGGTCGTGGCGGGAACCGACGAGCCCGTCGAGGGACTGCGCCTGGGCTTCCTCGTGCCCGAGGTGCTCAGCGAGGCGGATATCGACGAGTTCCGCACGCGGATGGACGACTACCCGTACTGACGCCGGGCACGCCCCAGCCCGGGCCCCCGCTCAGGCTCTGCGGACGTGACGCAGCGGAGGGGAGGGTTCGGTCAGCTGGCGCGGCGGGCGCGAGCGGCGCGGCGCTTGAGGGCGCGACGCTCGTCCTCGCTGAGGCCGCCCCACACGCCCGAGTCCTGGTTGGTCTCGAGGGCGTACTGGAGGCACTGCTCCGACACGGTGCACCGACCGCACACGGCCTTGGCCTTCTCGATCTGGTCGACGGCGGGTCCCGTGTTGCCGACCGGGAAGAAGAGCTCCGGGTCGACGGTGAGGCAGGCGGCCTTGTCGCGCCAGTCCATGGTGAGGTGCTCCGTTTCGTGTTGCTGTTGACGCATTCCGCGGAACGGCTACCCGTTTCCGCGCATGGCTGAAGAGGGTTCGAATGTGGCGGGGGATTAGTCGATTCGAACGCACTCACCACGTCGTGAGCGTCACATCAACCGTCAACACTGTTTCATACTTGTAACGTCTTATCAATAGTCTCCGGTTGGGATCTCGCTGTGAAAAACCCCGCTCGTCCGCCCGTTTTCTGGGGGCTTGCGGTGATGCTCGGGATCGAGCTCGCAGCGGTCACCGTCGTCGCGATCGTCCTGCTCGTCGACCTCGTCGCCCTCGAGCCGGCGTCGCTCGCGACGGCCCTCGCGCTCACCGTGCTCGTGCTCATCGCGGTGGCCTGGATGGCGGCCACGCTCGTCGGCCTGTTCCGCGGTCAGGCGTGGGTGCGGGCGTCGGCGATCGTGTGGCAGGTGCTCCAGTTCGCGATCGGGCTGGGCGCGCTCCAGGGCAGCTTCGCGCAGCCCGCGTGGGGCTGGCCGATCCTCATCGTCGCGATGCTGACGTTCGCGCTGCTGTTCCTGCCGTCGGTCGTGCGCGGCACGCAGGATCGTCGCCGCGGCTAGCCCGCCGCGCGTTCGAGCGCGTCCCGGAAGGCGACGACGGCGGGGTGCCCCGCCATCGCGTGCCGCGTCGACGTGAACACCGTGCGCCGCGGGTCGCCGGGGAGCGGCACGAGCTCGACGCTCGGCTCCGCGCCCTGCCAGATGAGGTCGGGCAGCAGCGCCACGGCATGCCCGGTCTGGATGAGCCGCACGTGGGCCTGCAAGTCGGCCGTCTCGAAGCGGACGTGCGGTTCGAACCCTGCTCGACGGCAGGCCTGCTCGGCCCAGTGCCGCGACGCCGCGCCGTGGGGTTCCATGACCCAGGGGGCGTCGCGCGCATCCCGGATGTCGTGGATCGCGAAGCGGCCCGCCCTCCCGGGCGGCACCGCGAGGCGGATGGCATCGGTCGTGAGCGGGCGGCGGTCGAGGCCGGCGAGCGGCGGTGCCGCATGGCCGGGGTACTCCTCGGCGATGACGAGGTCGAAGTCGCGCGCGTAGGTCTCGTGGAGGGCGGTCTCGGGCTCTCGCTGCGTGACGATCGCCGTGAGGGCAGGGTGCTCGCGCTCGAGCACGTCGAGCGCGGCAGGAAGGAGCGCGAGCGCGGCCGACTGGAACATCGCGACCCGGACGACGCCGGTCGCCTGCTCGAGCGACGCGGCGAGCTCGGTGTCGGCGCGCTCGAGCGCGGCGAGGATCTGCTCGGTGTGCTCGACGAGGATCTCGGCCTGCGGGGTGAGCTGGAGCCGTCGTCCGGCCTTCCGCAGGAGCGGGGCGCCCGCCTCGCGCTCGAGCTGGGCGAGCTGCTGCGACACGGCCGACGGGGTCTGGTGCAGGGCCGCGGCGACGGCCGCGATCGTGCCGCGCAGCGCGAGCTCCCGGAGGAGGGCGAGGCGGCGCACGTCGAGCATGCGGACAGTCAATCAGAAGGTTAAGCAAGACTGACGAATACCGCGAAGAAGACATTGCTGTTGCTTATGGGATCCCGGCGCGCACACTGGTCGCGTGACCCCGCCGAAGCGATCCACCGCATCCCTCGCCCCTGCGTCCGCCGGCTCCCCGCCGGGTGATCGCGATGGGGTGGCGGATGCCGTGGTCGCCCAGGTGCTGCGCTGGCTCGCGGAGGCCGAGCGCCTGCCCGTCGACCCCTCCGCCGAGCGGCTCGCGGGGCTGCTGCGCGACCCCGACGGGCTCGCGTTCGCGGTCGGGTTCGTCGACGGCGTCATCCGCCCCGAGGACGCGCACGTCGCCGCCCGGGCCCTCACGCGACTCGCGCGTCGCCCGCCCCGGTTCCTCGCCTGGCCGCTGCGCGCCGCGCTCCGCGTCGGCGGGATCGTCGCGCCGCTCTTGCCGGGCGTCGTCGTGCCGGTCGCGCGCGCGGTGCTGCGCCGCATGGTCGCCCACCTCGTGATCGACGCCGACGACCCGCGGCTCGGCCGGGCGCTCCGCCGCATCCGGGAACGCGGAGCGCGGCCCAACGTCAACCTGCTCGGCGAAGCCGTGCTCGGCGCCCGCGAGGCCGCCCGGCGGCTCGAGGGCACGCGCCGCCTCCTCGCGCGCGACGACGTCGACTACGTGTCGATCAAGGTCTCGGCCACCGTCGCGCCCCACTCGCCGTGGGCGTTCGACGAGGCCGTCGACGACATCGTGCACGCGCTCACGCCCCTCTATCGGGACGCGGCCGCGGCCTCCCCGCCGAAGTTCGTGAACCTCGACATGGAGGAGTACAAGGACCTCGACCTCACGATCGCGGTGTTCCAGCGGATCCTCGACGAGCCCGGACTGCGCGGCCTCGAGGCGGGCATCGTGCTGCAGGCCTACCTGCCCGACGCGCTCGGCGCGTACCTGCGCCTGCGCGACTGGGCCCGGGAGCGCCGGGCCGCGGGCGGCGCCGGCATCAAGGTGCGGCTCGTGAAGGGCGCGAACCTGCCCATGGAGCGCGTCGACGCCTCGGTGCACGACTGGCCGCTCGCGACGTGGTACACCAAGCAGGAGACCGACACCAACTACAAGCGCGTGCTCGACGTGGCTCTCCGCCCCGAGAACACGGCCCACGTGCGCCTCGGCGTCGCGGGCCACAACCTCTTCGACCTCGCCTACGCGCGGCTCCTCGCCGCCGAGCGCGGGGTGGCGGATGCCGTGGAGATCGAGATGCTGCTCGGCATGGCGCCCGCGCAGGCGGAGGCCGTGCGTCGCGACGTCGGTGGGCTCCTGCTTTACACACCCGTCGTCGCCTCCTCCGACTTCGACGCCGCGATCGCCTACCTCATCCGCCGGCTCGAGGAGGGCGCGGCGAGCGAGAACTTCATGTCGGCCGTGTTCGAGCTCCAGAGCTCCGAGCAGCTCTTCGCCCGCGAGCGCGACCGCTTCCTCGCCTCGCTCGCGGAGGTCGATCGCTCCGTGCCCGCGCCGCACCGCGTGCAGGACCGCACGCAGCCCCCCGCACCGGCGCCCGGCGCGGGGGAGGGCTTCCGCAACGCGCCCGACACCGATCCCGCCGTCGCCGCCAACCGGGCGTGGGCGCGCGCGGCGCTCGCGCGCAGCCGCACGACGCGGCTCGGCGAGCAGACCGTCGCGGCCTCGCGGATCCCGGATGCGGCGGGCGTCGACCGCGTGCTCCAGGTCGCCGTCGCCGCATCCGGGCCGTGGGCCGCGCGGGGCGCCCCAGGTCGTGCCGCGATCCTGCACCGGGCGGGCGAGCTGCTTGAGGCCCGTCGCGGCGAGCTCGTCGAGATCATGGCGGCCGAGGCGGGCAAGACCGTCGACCAGTCGGACCCCGAGGTCTCGGAGGTCGTGGACTTCGCGCACTACTACGCCGAGCAGGCGCTCGGCCTCGAGCGGCTCGACGGGGCGCGCTACGCGCCGCGGCGGGTGACGCTCGTCGTGCCGCCGTGGAACTTCCCCCTCGCGATCCCGGGCGGCGGGGCGCTCGCGGCGCTCGCGTCCGGATCGGCCGTCGTCTTCAAGCCCGCGCGTCGCACGGCCCGGACGGCCGCCGTGCTCGCCGAGACGCTGTGGGAGGCCGGGGTGCCGCGCGAGGCGCTGCAGTTCGTCGTGCTCGGCGACGCGGCGCTCGGCGAGACGCTCGTGGCCGACGAGCGCGTCGACCAGGTGATCCTCACGGGCGGCTACGAGACGGCCGAGCGATTCCGCTCGTTCCGCCCCGAGCTCCGCCTGCTCGCCGAGACGAGCGGCAAGAACGCGATCGTCGTCACGCCCTCGGCCGACCTCGACCTCGCGGTGCGCGACGTCGCGTACTCGGCCTTCGGGCACGCGGGGCAGAAGTGCTCGGCGGCGTCGCTCGTCATCCTCGTCGGCTCGGTCGCGCGCTCGCGGCGGTTCCGCGAGCAGCTGCTCGACGCCGTGCGGTCGATGCCCGTCGGCGAGGCGTGGGATCCGGCGACCCGCATGGGCCCGCTCATCGCGCCCGCCGACGGCAAGCTGCTCGACGCCCTCACGCGCCTCGCGCCGGGGGAGAGCTGGCTGCTCGAACCGCGCCGCCTCGACGCGGAGGGGCGCGTCTGGAGCCCCGGCATCAAGACGGGCGTCGCGCCGGGCTCCGCGTTCCACCGCACCGAGTACTTCGGTCCCGTGCTCGGCATCATGCACGCCGCGACGCTCGACGAGGCGATCGAGCTGCAGAACACCGTCGACTACGGGCTCACGGCCGGCCTCCACTCGCTCGACGCCGACGAGGTCGCGCGCTGGATCGATCACGTCGAGGCGGGCAACCTCTACGTCAACTGCGGCACGACGGGTGCGATCGTGCAACGGCAGCCGTTCGGCGGCTGGAAGCGCTCGGTCGTCGGCGCGGGGGCGAAGGCGGGCGGCCCGAACTACCTGCTCGGCCTCGGCCGCGTCGAGCCCGCGCCCGCGGCGGTCGAGCCGGGTGCCGCCGATCCCGTGACCGAGCGGCTCATCGCCGTGTTCGGCGCCCGCGGCGACGGGGCCCGGCGGATGCTGCTGCGCGCCGCCGCGAGCGACCGCCGCGCGTGGGAGGCAGAGTTCGGCGTCGTGCACGACGTCACGGGACTCGCCGCCGAGCGCAACGCGTTCCGGTACCGGACGCTCCCCGTGCTCGTGCGGGCGGAGGCCGCGGCCGACCCCGTCGAGGTCGCGCGCGTCGTGCTCGCGGGGCTGCGGGCGGGCGCACCCCTCACGCTCTCGACGGATGCCGCGCTCACCCCCGCGGAGCTCGATGCGCTCCGGGCGGTCGGCGTCGACGTCCGCCTCGAGGGGGCCGAGGACTGGCGGCGCACCGCGGCGGTGCTACGCGACGCGCGCATCCGACTCGTCGGCGGCGGCGGCGCCGAGCTGCTGCGCGCCCTCGGCGGCCGACCGGACGTGACCGTGTACGAGGGCGCCGTGACCGAGAGCGGCCGCGTCGAGCTGCTCGCGTTCCTGCGCGAGCAGGCGGTGTCGATCACGGCCCACCGCTTCGGCACTCCGAGCCCGATCGTCGAGGCCCTGCCGCTCGGCTGAGCAGGCGGCAGCATTCCGGTCTCGCCGCGTCTCCCCGCCGGCGCCTGGTGCGCCGGTTCGGATGCGAGGCTCAGCCGCGCCGCGTCGCGCGCAGGTGCGCGAGCTCGTAGCGCGTGCGGGCGCCCGCTGCCGCCATCGCGTCCGCGACCCGGCGGCGCACGGTGCGCACCGAGACGCCCAGCTCGGCGGCGACCTCCGCGTCGTCGAGGCCGCGCTCGAGGGCCAGGAGGACGGGCTCGGCGGGATCGGCGGCGGCCCACGGCGAGGCGCCCGCCCAGCGGCGCTCGTAGAGCTCGCCGAGGGCTGCGACGACGGGAGGCGTGGAGAGCACGAGCGCGTCGACGTCGCCGGGCTCGTCCCACGTGGTCGGCACGACGGCGATCCGGTCGCGCACGACGAAGTACCACGCGCGCGCGTCGCCCGTGCGCACCTCGACGCCCGCGTGGGCGAGGCCCTCGATCACCGGGTGCGCGCGCACGTCGTCGCGCGCCGCGGACGGCAGGATGACGCGCACCCGGATGCGACCGCTCGCGAGCGCCGTCACGAGGTCGCGCCCCTGCTCGTCGCGGTCGCCCGCCGCGATCGCGAGGAGGGGCTCCAGGTCGGGCACGATCGCGCTCACGTCGGCGCCCTGCTGGAGGCCGCCGCGCGTCCACCACGCGTGCCAGGCGCCGGCGCTGCCGTGCACGACGTCGACGACGCCGTGGACGGGCGGGGGCGGGGTCGCGGAGGCGAGCTCGCGCAGGCGGGCGAGCGCATCGCGGATCGCGGTCTCCTGGGCGTCCCAGTCGGTGGTCGTGAGGGCCATGGCGCTTTCTTCCCGAGGTGTGGCATCATCGTGACACACATCGCGCGAGTTGGCATGAAGATGACAGGGGGAGTCGTGCGACGGACCACCACCCGTGCCGGGATGCCGGCGGCGCTCGCCGTCGTGCTCGTGCTCGTCGGCTGCGCGCCCGCGACGGCGCCGTCCGGAGGGGGAGGCGAGGCGGTGTCCGACGGCGCAACCCCCGCCGCCGCCGAGCTGCGCGGCCCCGCGATCGACCTCGACTGCGACGCCCTCCTCGCGGCGGTCGACCCCGCCCAGACGTACGGCGGCGACTTCCGGCCCACGACCGTGTCGGGCGCGGGCGTCGGCGACTACCTGGGCCTCGCCTCCGCCGCGACCGTGCACGCGGGCGGGCTCGCGTGCGCGTGGGAGTCGTCGGCCGACCTCGTGCAGCTCGTCGTGCTCCCGGAGGCGACCGCGACGTGGGGGGCGCTCGCGCCCGAGCTCGCGACCTTCCAGCCCCACGAGGGCCGCTTCGGCACCTCGTTCCACGCGTGCATGGCCGGCTGCCGTGCCGACGTCCTCGTCGGCGACCGCTGGCTCAGCGCGACCCTCTCAGGCTCCGCCGGTGAAGAAGCCGCCTGGTCGCTCGTCGACCGGGCCGTGTCGGCGATCGCGGCGGCCGGCCCCGGCGATGAACCCTCCGTCGCCGCCGGGGCCACTCCCGACTGCGCGGCCCTCGTGCCCGACGGCGTGCGCGTCTCCGCGTTCGGTGTCCCGCTCGCGGCCGACGCCCGCTTCGCGCCCACCCAGCCCGTGCTGCTGCACGGCGCCGTGCTCCAGCAGGGAGGCGTGCACTGCTTCTGGATGGGCGACGCGGGCGGCGACGCGTCCGTGCACGTGGGCCTGCTCCCCGGGGGAGCGGCCGCGTGGGATGCGCACTGGGCCGTCGCCCCGCATCCGTCGTCGAAGGTCGTGTGGAGCGACGCCCCCGAGCTCGGGGACGCGGCGAAGGCCGGATGCTACGAGCGCGGCGGCTGCTTCGTGTCGGTGCGCGCGGGCGACGACTGGCTCAGCGTCGACGTGCGGTTCGCTGCCGGTGACCACCTCGCGGCAGCGACCGCCATCGCGGAGGGCGTGCTCGCGGCGCTCTGACGTCGCGGGCGCCCCTCCGCCTCCCGGTGAGTCGCGCGGCTCAGGCGGGCAGGCCGAGGCGCTTGCGCAGCATCGCGACGTGCCCGGTGGCCTTGATGTTGTAGAAGGCGCGCTCGATGACGCCCTCCTCGTCGATCACGAACGTCGCCCGGATGACGCCCTGCACCTCGCGACCGTAGAGCAGCTTCGTGCCGAACGTGCCGTAGAGGCCGTGCACGTGGCGGTCGGGGTCGGACAGGAGCGTGAAGGTGAGCTGCTCGGCCTCCGCCATCCGCGCGATCGCGGGCACCTCGTCGCGCGAGACGCCGACGACCGTGTAGCCCTCCGCCGTGAACGCGTCGAGCCGGTCGCGGAAGTCGCACGCCTGGCCCGTGCACGCCGGGGTGCCCGCCTCGCCGTAGAAGTAGAGGATGACCTTCCGCCCGCGCAGCTGCGAGAGGGTGACGGGCTCGCCGTGCTGGTCGAGGGCCGTGAAGTCGGGTGCGAGCGTCCCCTCCTCGAGGCGGATCGGGTCGGAAGCCGGGGCGGGGGAGGGCGCGTTAGAAATCATGTCGCGGTCATGCTATCTTTGTTCTCCGGCCCGGGATTTCGGGCCGAGCACCTCTAGCTCAATTGGCAGAGCAACTGACTCTTAATCAGTGGGTTCCGGGTTCAAGTCCCGGGGGGTGTACGGATAAGCCCTCGCATCTCTCGCCAGATGTCGAGGGCTTTCTGCTTTCCCCGGCCCGCGCTCAGCCCTCGGCGCGCCGCGCGAGCAGGGGCGCCAGCCGCGGGGGGACGACCTCCTCGAGCGACACCGAGGTGCTCGTTCGCTGGACGCCCTCGATCTCGAGCAGCATCGTCGTGATGCGGTGCAGGTCGGCGGTGTCCCGCGCGACGACCTTGGCGTGCAGGTCGGCCGCACCCGTCGTGGCGTGCATCTCGACGATCTCGGGGATCTCGGCGAGCGCCCCGTACGCCTCGCGTAGGGTGCCCTGGCTGATGGCGATCTCGATGAACGCGACGAGCGGGTAGCCGAGCGCGGACGGCCGCACGCGCCGGCTCACGGGGCCGAGGGCTCCGCCGCCCTCGAGTCGGCGCAGGCGGGCGTGCACGGTGTTGCGCGCGAGGCCGAGGGTGCGCGAGAGCGCGAGGGCCGTCGCGCTCGGGTCATCGTCGAGGGCGCGGAGGATGCGGGCATCCGTCGCATCGATGGGCGTCGCGTTGGTCATCCTGCTCACTTCCTCGCTGAAGATTGAGCAAGAGTACCAACGCGATCCGCCTCGTTTGCGCTCGGTGGCGTCGCGCGGCGAGCATCGGGATGTGACCGCCGCCCCCGCCTCCACCCCCGCGCCGCCGGTCGCCCCGCAGGAGGGCTCGGCGCCCGCGCCGCAGCGCCACACCCCGATCGAGGACGTCGTCGGCCTGCTGACGGGGATCGTCCTCGTCTCGCTCGGCCTCTTCATGCTGCACTCGGCGGGCGTCGTGACGGGCGGCACCGCCGGCCTCGCGCTGCTCGTCGGCTACCTCACGGGGCTGCCGTACGCCGTGCTGTTCGTCGTCGTGAACGTGCCGTTCTTCCTCCTCGCGATCGGCCGCAAGGGCTGGAGCTTCACCCTGCGCACGGTCATCACGATCGTGGGCGTCTCGCTGCTGAGCGGGCTCTACGCGCTGCCGGGCGTGCTCGGCGGCCTCGGGCTCGACCCGCTGTTCGCCTCGATCGTCGGCAACCTCGTGATCGGCGTGGGCGTCGTCATCATCTTCCGCCACCGCTCGAGCCTCGGCGGGTTCAACATCGCCGCCCTCGTGCTGCAGGAGCGCACGGGCTTCCGCGCCGGGTGGACGCTCATGATCCTCGACGGCGCCGTCGTGATCGGCTCGATCCTCGCCGTCGAGCCGCTGCTCGTGCTCGTGTCGGCGATCGGCGTCGTCGTCATCAACGTGAGCCTCGTGCTCAACCACCGGCCCGACCGCTACCTCGGCTACTGAGCGCGTGCCGCCGACCGGCGGCGCCGTACCCTGCCACGATGGGCGCATGACGACGTCGGCGCCGGTGCCCGGACTCGAGCCCGACCCCGTGCTCGGGCCGGTGCACAAGTCGGTGCCGCCCGCGCTGTGGGGGAGGCGTTCCTCCGAGGTCGCGGCGGAGCGGCATCCGGTGGGTGTGTTCGCGACGCCGCTGCTCGTGCTCGACCGCGCCGCGTCCGACGCCAACGTCGCGACGCTCACGGCATGGGCCGCGGAGCGCGGCATGCAGCTCGCGCCGCACGGGAAGACCACGATGGCGCCCGAGCTCTGGCGGCGGCTGCTCGACGCCGGATGCTGGGGGCTCACGCTCGCGACCCCGTGGCAGGCCCAGGTGGCACGGGCGGTCGGCGTCGACCGCATCCTCATCGCGAACGAGGTCGTCGACCCGGTCGGCGCCGCGTGGATCGCGAGCGAGCTCGACGCGCATCCGGAACTCGAGCTCGCGTGCTGGGTCGACTCCGCGGAGTCGGTCGCGGTGCTCGCGGCGACCGCGGGGGAGCGACCGCTCGACGTGCTCGTCGAGCTCGGCGACGCGGGCGGGCGCACGGGTGCGCGCGGGGTCGAGGCCGCGCTCGCGGTGGCGGATGCCGCGGCGGCCTCGCCGCGGGTGCGGCTGCGCGGGGTGGCCGGCTACGAGGGGAGCTACGGCTCCGACCGCCGCCCCGGGACGGTCGCGCGCGTGCGGGGTTACCTGCGCGAGCTCGCGGCGCTCGCGGACACCGTGCTCACCGCGCACGACGTGGCCGACCCGATCGTGTCGGCGGGCGGGTCCACGTGGTTCGACCTCGTCGCCGAGGAGCTCGCGCCCCTCGCCGACCGGGCGAGGATCGTGCTGCGCTCCGGGGCGTTCCAGGCGCACGACGACGTCTTCTACGCGCACACGGCGGGCCTGCCGCTCGCACCCGCGCTCACCGTCATCGCCCGCGTCGTCTCCCGACCCGAGCCCGGCCTCGCGGTGCTCGACGCCGGCAAGCGCGATGCGCCGTACGACTACGACCCTCCGGTCGTGCTCGGCTCCGCCGACGGCCGCGCGCTCCCGGGCGCCCGTGTCGTCGCGCTCAACGACCAGCACGCGCACCTCGCACTGCCCGCGGACGCCGCGCTCGCGGTGGGCGAGGTCGTGCTGCTCGGCGTCTCGCATCCGTGCGGCGCGTTCGACCGCTGGCGGCTCGTGCCCGAGGTCGACGACGCCCGCGGGCCCGACCCGCGGGTCGTGGGGTTCCTGCAGACGGTCTTCTAGCCGTCGCAGTGTCGCCCCTCGCGGGTAACGTGCCGTTCCGAGAGGACCATCACATGACCGACCTGACCGCTCTCCGCGACGCCACCGATGCCGAGATCCTGCTGCCGGGCGACGCGGCCTACGACGAAGCCCTCCCCGTCTACGCGGGAGCGGGTGAACCCGCCGTCATCGTGCGACCGGGCGCGCCCGAGCAGGTGGCGGACGCGCTGCGCCTCGCGCGCGAGCACGGCCTGACCGTCTCGGTGCGCTCCGGCGGCCACGGCGCGAAGACGTTCCCCAACCCCGGCGGGCTCGTCATCGACATGGCGGCCTTCGACTCCATCGAGGTGAACGACGACGGCACCGTCCGCGTCGGGACGGCCGCGACGTGGGGCGAGGTGGCGGACGCGCTCGCGCCCCACAGCCTCGTCATCACCTCGGGCGACACGCGCGACGTGGGCGTCGGCGGCCTCACGCTCGGCGGTGGCATGGGCTGGCTCGTGCGCTCGGTCGGGCTCACGATCGACACCGTCGAGTCGATCGACATCGTCGTCCCCGACGGGCGGCACCTCACGGCATCCGCCGACTCCGAGCCCGAGCTGTTCTGGGCGCTGCGCGGCGGCGGGGGCAACTTCGGGGTCGCGACGCACTTCGTCTTCCGCGCGTCGAGGCTCGCCGCCGTCGTCGGCGGGCAGATCGTGCTCGCCCTCGACGACCTCGAGGGCGCGCTGCGGGGCTGGCGCGACGTCATGCGGGCGGCACCCGACGAGCTCACGACCTCCTTCCTCGCGCTGCCCGCGAAGGAACCGGGCGCCCAGCCGCGTGCGCTGCTCCTGGTCTGCTACGCGGGCGACGACGAGGCGGCGGGGCGCGCCGCCATCGCACCGCTGCTCGAGCTGCCCGGGGTCGTCTCCGTCGACATCTCGCGTCGTCCCTACGGCGACCTCGTCCAGGACGTCACGGCACCCCCGCCCGTCACGATGGTGGGGGGTCACGGTCTGAGCGACTTCGGCGACGACGTCATCGCAGACTACGCCGCCGCGCTGCGGGGCTTCGACGGCCCGACGGTGGCGTCCATCCGCTACCTCGGCGGGGCGTTCGCGCGCGTCGACCCGGACGCCACGGCCTTCGCCGTGCGCGATCGCGAGGTCATGCTGTTCCGCGTCGCGATGCTTCCGCCGGACGCGGCCCCCGAGCTCGTGGCCGCGGCCGAGGCGCCGTGGGAGCCGATGCGCGCGCGCATCACCGCGACCTACGGCAACTTCAGCGAGACGGCCGACCCCGAGCTTCTGCCCCTGCTCTACCCGCCGGCCACGCTCGAGCGGCTGCGGGCGGTCAAGCGGCGGTACGACCCCGACAACCTGCTCGCGCGCAACCACAACATCGTGTAGCCGCGGGCTCAGCTCGCGGGCGGCGCCTTCGGCGTGCGCTTGGTCGCGGGCTTGGGGGCCGTGGCGGGCTCCTCCGCCGTCGGCTTCGGGGCCGCGGCCTTCGGTGCCGCGGCCTTGGGGGCGGCGGTCTTCTTCGGCGCGGCGGCCTTGGTCGCGGACGTCTCGGGCGTCGCCGTCTTCGGTGCGGCCGTGCGCTTCGCCGCCGACACCTTCGACACGGGCGGCTTCGCGTCCGGCACGAGCGTCGCCGCGGATGCCGAGGCGTGCGTGGCGGCCGACTTCGGCGCCGGGGTCGCGAGCGCCTCCGCGGCCTCGGCCTTCGCCTCCGCGCCCTCGGGGTTCGACGGCCCCGCGGTCGCGGCATCGGCGCTCGAGCTCGCCGGGGCGGTCGCCGCGGGCGTCGCAGGCGTTGCGGCGGGCGTCGCGGCTGCCGGGGCAGGCGCGGGAGTCGGGGGCTCGGGGCGGTAGCGGTCGGGGTCCGGCGCCTCGGGCTTTCGGGGCTCGTAGCGGTCGAGGTAGAGCTGCGCTGCGCGTGTGCCGACGAGCAGGAAACGCACGAGCAGCACGGTGACGCCGATGACGACGGCCGCGATGACGAGCGTGCCGATGATCTGCGCGATCGCCCCCATCGTGTGGAGGAGACTGCCGAAGCCCTGTCCGTATCCGTACATCACCACTCCAGTTCCTTGGTCTTCGACTCCTCGACCACGCTGCCGACGGCGATCGCGACCGAGCAGGCCCAGCTGACCCACATGAGGATGAGGCGCCAGTCGCGCGGTCCCTTGCGGGTGGCCTGCACGACGCCGACGGCCCCGAAGAGGGAGCTGAGAACGCTCGTGTTGAAGATGAACTTGCGCACGGTGTGACCCTCCTTCGGCCTCCGCCCACGCTACCCCGGCCGACTGTCCGCCCGCGCGGGGGTTGCGCCGAGCGCCCGAGATGCGTATCACCTGAATGTTCGCCCCGAGTTCGACCGATCGGTCAGTTTCTTGACCGATCGGTCAGCTACGGTCGTCCGGTGACCACTGCATCCGAGCTCCGAGACGTCGCCCTGCGCGAGTTCGCGTCCGCCGGCTACCTCGGCACCTCGATCCAGGCGATCGCCGACCGCGCGGGCGTCTCGAAGGCGAGCGTGCTCTACCACTTCTCCTCCAAGGAGGCGCTGCTCGACGCCGCCCTGAGCCCCGCGATGGAGCAGCTCGCCGCGATCCTGCCGCGCACCGCGCAGCTCGCGGGCAGCCCCGAGGAGCGCACCGGGTTCCTCGTCGAGTTCGTCGACCTCCTGCTTGAGCACCGCCTGGCCGCGCAGGTGTTCATCACCCAGTCCGGTGCGCTCGGCGACGTGCCGGTCGTCGCGCGCGCCCAGGAGCTCATCCGCCACATCGCGGACGCGCGACCCGACCAGACGCTCGACGACCAGGTGCGCTTCGCGGTCGCCCTCGGTGGCGCCGCCTACCTGCTCGCGCAGGCAGGCAGCTACCTGCCCGACTCGGCCGACGACGCACGGCTGCGCGAGTCCCTCATCCGCATCCTCGGCGAACTCCTCGCCCCTGTGCCCGTCCCCTAAGGAGCCCGCCCCGCATGGCCATCCTGCTCTCCCGTATCGGACGCTTCGCCTACCGGCGCGCGATCCCCGTGCTCGTCGCCTGGCTGCTGCTCGCGGCCGGCGCGGTCGTCGGCGGTCTCGCGCTCGGCGGAACCCTCCAGGACTCGTTCAAGATCCCCGGCACCGAGTCGCAGAACGCGATCGACCGCCTCGCCGCGGTGTTCCCCCAGACCTCGGGCGCGAGCGGGCAGATCATCGTGCACTCGACCGGCGCGCGCATCGCCGAGCTGGAGGACGAGCTCGAGCGCGTCGCCGAGGAGATCGCCGGGATCGACGGCATCAGCAACACGATCTCGCCCTTCAACGAGTACGCGACCGACGCGATCAGCGACGACGGCATGACCGGCGTCATCCAGGTGCAGTTCGAGGGCTCGCACGAGGAGGTGTCCGAGGAAACGCTCGCCGAGGTGCAGGAGGTCGGCGACGAGCTCGCGTCGAGCACCGTGCAGGTCGAGTACGGCGGCCAGGTGTTCCAGGCCTTCCATTTCGGCCTCTCGATCATCGAGGTCATCGGCGTCGTGTTCGCGGCGCTCGTGCTCATCGTGACCTTCGGATCGCTGCTCTCGGCCGGCCTGCCGCTCATCTCGGCGCTCGTCGCGCTCGGAGCCTCGATGGGCGGGATCCTCGCGCTCGCCGCCTTCACGACGCTCTCGACGACGACGCCGATCCTCGCGCTCATGATCGGCCTCGCGGTCGGCATCGACTACGCGCTCTTCATCCTGTCGCGGCACCGCAACCAGCTCGCGCACGGCGTCGACCCCGAGGAGTCGGCGGCGACCTCCGTCGCGACCGCGGGCGGCTCGGTCGTGTTCGCAGGCGTCACCGTCATGATCGCGCTCGTCGGCCTCCTCATCGTCGGCATCCCGTTCCTCGGCCTCATGGGCGTCACGGCGGCGTTCGCCGTGTTCATGGCGATGGCGGCCGCGGTCACGCTGCTTCCCGCGATCATGGGCCTGCTCGGCCATCGACTCGCGCCGAAGCCCGGGTCGCGCGCGGCCCTGCGCGCCCTCGCGCAGGACGCGCACGAGGACGGCGGCGCAGCGGATGCGGCCCCCGCCGGGAGCGCCCCCGCGCGAGGGCGCCGCCGCACCCTCGGCGAGCGCTGGGTCGGCATCGTGCTCGCGGCGCCCGTGCCGTTCATCATCGGCGTCGTCGCGCTGCTCGGCGTCGCCGCCGTGCCCGCGACGCAACTCGCGCTCGCCCTGCCCGACGGCGGCAGCTACTCGGAGGAGGAGACCGCGCGCCGCGCGTACGACCTGACCGCCGAGGCGTTCGGTCCCGGCCGCAACGGGCCCCTCGTCGTGACGGTCGACATCACCCAGACGACCGACGTGCTCGAGGACCTCGAGGCGATCGCCGACGAGCTCGCGGAGGTGCCGGGCGTCGCATCCGTCGGCACCCCCATCCCGAACGCCACCGTCGACACCGCGATCATCCAGGTGATCCCCGAGACCGGGCCGTCCGACCCGGAGACGACGGCGCTCGTCGAGCACATCCGCGACCTCGCGCCCGCGATCGAGCGCGCCTACGACACCCCCATCGCGGTCACCGGCTCGACCGCCGTCGCGATCGACGTCTCGAAGCGCCTCGACGAGGCCCTCCTGCCGTTCGGCCTCGTCGTCGTGGGGCTCTCGATCGTGCTGCTCATGATGGTGTTCCGCTCGGTCGTCGTGCCGATCAAGGCGGCGCTCGGCTACCTCCTGTCGGTGTTCGCGTCGTTCGGCGTCGTCGTCGCGGTGTTCCAGTGGGGCTGGGGCGCCGAGCTGCTCCACGTCGAGCCGGGGCCGATCCTCAGCTTCATGCCGATCCTGCTCATGGCGATCCTGTTCGGGCTCGCCATGGATTACGAGGTGTTCCTCGTCTCGGGCATGCGCGAGGCCTACGTGCACGGGGCGACCCCGCGCCAGGCGATCGCGCGCGGCTTCGCGGGGGCGGCGCGCGTCGTCACCGCGGCGGCGCTCATCATGTTCTTCGTCTTCGCGGCGTTCGTGCCGGAGGGGATGTCGATGATCAAGGTCATCGCGCTCGGCCTCGCGGTGGGCGTCGCCGTCGACGCGTTACTCATCCGCATGACGCTCGTCCCCGCCGTCATGGCGCTCTTCGGGAAGGGCGCCTGGTACCTCCCGCGCTGGCTCGACCGGCTGCTGCCCGACGTCGACGTCGAGGGCGAGGGGCTGCGCGCGCACCTCGACGACCTCGCGTGGGCCGAGGGTCGCGTCGCCCAGGGCGACGCCGTCACCCTCGAGGGGCTCGTCGGCGGCGTCGGCGGCACGCGCATCGGCCCCTACGACGGCCGCGTGCCGGCGGGGTCGATCGCGCTCGTCGGCGGCGAGGCCGCCCGGCGCCGACTGCTCGCCGCGACCGTCGCGGGACGTCTCCCAGCGATCGAGGGCCGCGCCCAGGTGGCCGGACGCCCGCTCCCGAGCGAGGCGTCGCAGGTCGCGCGCCGGGTGTCGTTCGCCGAGTTCGGCGGGGCCGCGCGCGAGGGCGAGCGCCCCCTCGGCGAGCTGCTCGCCGAGCGCCTGCGCATCACGGGCCCGTGGCACCGCGCCTTCACGGCCCGCCGTCGCGCACGCGCCTGGGTCGCCCGCATCCGTGACGTGATCGCCGCCTCCGGCTCGGACACCGCGGTCGGCTGGTCGACGACCCTCGCCGCGCTCCCGCCCGTCGAGCGCGCGATCGCGACCCTCGGCATCGCCCTCGCCGAGCGCACGCCCGTCGTCGTGCTCGACTCGGTCGACCCGCTCCCGGGTGCCGACGGCGGTGCCGCCTTCCTCCAGGCGGCCGACCGCCTCGCCCCGGCCGTCACAACCGTCGTGATCGGCGCCGCCGACGCCGACGACGTCGCGCCCCCGCCGCTCTCCCGGCCGGTCGCCAGCTACCGACCCGCAGACCTCACCGAAGGAGCCGTCCGATGATCCCCCACGACATCCCGGCCGCCCCGCGACCCCCGCGCCGCTGGGCGCGCGTGCTCGCGATCGTCGCCGCCGCGGCCGTCCCGCTCGCGTTCGCGGGCCTCACGATGGCAGCCCTGAGCGACGCGGGCACGGGCGTCGACCGCATCCCCGCCGCGATCGTGAACGAGGACGAGATGGTCACGCAGACCGCCGAGGACGGCACCGAGACCGTCATCCTCGCCGGCCGCCTGCTCGTGACCGAGCTCACCGGGACCGACTCGCCCGGCATGGACTGGCAGCTCTCGAACGCCGAGGAGGCGGCCGCCAAGCTCGCCGCGGGCGAGGTATACGCGGTGCTCACGATCCCCTCCGACTTCTCCGCGTCGGTCGTGTCGCTGCAGAGCACCGAGCCCGTGCAGGCGCAGCTCGAGCTCGAGACGGACGACGCCCACTCCTACCTCGCGGGCTCGGTCGCGCAGTCGCTCGGCGACGGCATGGTGCGCGCCTTCGGGTCGGAGCTCACGAAGCAGTACATCGCGGGCATCTACACGCAGTTCGGCTCGGTCGGCGAGGCGTTCGGTCAGGCGGCCGACGGCGCCGAGCAGCTCGCCGACGGCGCGACGCAGGCGGCGGCCGGCGCGCAGCAGTTCGCCGAGGGCCTCGACCAGTACACGAACGGCGTCTCGCGGCTCTCGTCGGGCCTGCAGACGATGCGTCAGCAGACCGCCGGGCTCGGCGACCTCGGGGCGGGCATCCAGGGCTACGCGGGCGGTGTCTCGCAGATGTCCGGCGGCCTCACGGCGCTCGCCCAGAACATGGCGGCCGACCCGCGGTTCACGAGCGACCCGACGCTCGCCCCCTACCTCGCGAACCTCCAGCAGCTCAGCGGCGGCCTCGCCCAGCTCGCGGGCAACGGCTCCGCGCTCGCCGCGGGCGCCGGCTCTCTCGGGCAGCTCTCGTCGGGCATCGCGCAGACCGCGAGCGGCGCCGCGCAGCTCGCCTCGAACGGCGCGGCCCTCGACTCCGGGGCGCGCGAGCTCGCCGACGGCACCGCGCAGCTCGCGACCGGGGCGTCCGAGCTCGCCACGGGCCTGCGCGAGGGCGCCGACCGCCTCGGCGGGGGCGGCGAGACGCCGTCGACGGATGCCGCCGAGGTCGCCGCGGACCCCGTCGGGCTCGAGGTGACGACGCGGAACGCCGTCACCCAGCTCGGCCAGATCATCGGCACCTACTTCGTGCCGCTCGGCCTGTGGGCCGGCGCGCTCGCGATCTTCCTCGTGCTCCCGCGCCTCAGCCGCCGCGTGCTCGCCTCGACGGCGGGCTCCGGCCGTGTGATCGGCTCGGAGGGGGTGCGTGCGGGCGCCGTCGCGGTCATCCAGGCGGTGCTGCTCGTCCTGCTGCTGCACGTCGCGGCGGGGGTGTCGTGGGCCCTGCTGCCGGCGACGCTCGGCTTCGCGCTCGTCGCGGCGCTCGCGTTCACGGCGTTCCACCAGCTGCTCACGGTCGGCCTCGGCCGCGCGGGGCTCGTGATCTCGCTCCTCCTGCTCGCGGTGCAGCTCGCCTCCGTCGGGGGCGTGCTGCCGAGTCAGGCGCTCGCGGGTCCGTTCACGTGGCTCGGGCAGGTCATGCCGCTCGGCTGGGCGACGACGGGCCTGCAGCAGATCGTCGCGGGCGGCGACACGGGCCTCGCGGTCGGCAGCGCCCTCGGGCTCGCCGCGTTCGGCCTGCTGAGCGTCCTACTGAGCCGCGTCGTCATCCGCCGCGCGCGCCGCGCCTCCGTCATGCGGATGCTGCTCCCCGCCTCGTGACCCTCGTGGGGGTGCGCCGACGCGCGTGCTCCCACGGAGGTCGCACGGCCCGGGCGCGGGTCAGCGGCGGCCGGCGCGCTTCTCGGCGCGACGCGCCTGGCGGATCTTGAGCGGTAGCTCGCGCATCGGGATCGGCTCGCGCGTCGCGTGCTCCTGGCTCAGGTGCTCGCGCGCGAACGCCACGGTCTGCACGAGCTTGTCGAGCCGGTACTGCTCGTCCTTCTCCTGGCGCACGTTGACCTCGGCGACGACGTTGCCCGTCCAGCCGCTCGCGGCGAGGTGCTGCAGCGTCTCGGCGACCGGCTGGGTGCCCTCACCCGGCAGCAGGTGCTCGTCGAGGATCGCGCCGTCGGCGGCCGCCGTCGCACCGTCGCACAGGTGGATGTGGGTGAGCTTGTCGCCCATCTGCATCGCCATCTGCAGGCTGTCGCGGCCCGAGAGCGAGGCGTGCGAGAAGTCGAGCGTCATGTGGTCGACGTCGAGGTCGAGCGGGTCGGGGGAGGGGGCGTAGGCCTTCATGCTGCGACCGCGCACCGTCCACGGGAACATGTTCTCGACCGCGACCTTGACGCCCGAGTTCCGCGCCGCCTCCCGCACGATCCGCTCGAAGTTCTGCGCGTAGCCCGACTGCCAGCGGAACGGCGGATGCACGACGACCGTGTCGGCGCCGACCGCGGCCGCCAGCTCGCCCGACTTCTCGAGCTTCACCTGCGGGTCGCGGCCCCACACGAACGTCGTGAGCAGCAGCACCGGGGCGTGGATGGCGGAGATGGGGAGGCCGTAGCGCTCGCTGATCTCGAGCAGCTTCGCCGCGTCCTGGGTCACGGGGTCGTTCGTGACCATGACCTCCATGGAGTCGAACCCCGCCAGGCGCGCGATGCGGAAGGCATGCTCCACCGCGAACGGGTAGACGCACGTCGTGCTCATGCCGACGGAGATCATGCGTTCCACGGTAGCCGCCGAAGATGACAGCCAGGTGAAGTCACAGGAAGCCCCAAACCGCAAGCCCCCGGACGCGATCCGGCCCTGCGTGTACCGTGGTCGCCATGCCCGACGAACGCTACAGCTTCGTCGTCGTGTCCAACCGCCTCCCGGTCGACCGCGTGGTCGACGAGGCCGGAACCGCGAGCTGGAAACAGTCTCCGGGGGGCCTCGTCACGGCGCTCGAACCCGTCATGCGCGCCGCCGACGGCGCCTGGGTCGGATGGGCGGGACAGGCCGACGTCGACCTCGACCCCTTCGACAACGAGGGCATCCGCATCGTGCCCGTGCCGTTGTCGGCCTCCGACCTCGAGCTCTACTACGAGGGCTTCAGCAACGACACGCTCTGGCCGCTCTACCACGACGTCATCGCGCAGCCGAGCTACCACCGCGAGTGGTGGGACCGCTACGTGCAGGTCAACCGCCGCTTCGCCGACGCCGTCGCGCGCATCTGCGACGACGGCGCGACCGTGTGGGTGCAGGACTACCAGCTGCAGCTCGTCCCGGCGATGCTGCGCGAGCTGCGGCCCGACCTTCTCATCGGCTTCTTCAACCACATCCCGTTCCCCGCGTACGGCATCTTCTCCCAGCTGCCGTGGCGCACCCAGATCGTCGACGGACTGCTCGGGGCGGATGTCGTGGGCTTCCAGCGGGTCGCCGACGCGGGCAACTTCTCGCGCGCGGTCCGCCGCCTCAAGGGCTACCCCACGAAGACCCCCTACATCGACGTGCCGGGCCAGGAGGAGGGGGAGTCCCGCCGCGTCATCGCGAAGGCGTTCCCCATCTCGATCGACACGAAGGGGTTCGAGGAGCTCGCGGCGAGCCCCCGCGTGCAGGAGCGCGCGGCGCAGATCCGCCACGACCTCGGCAACCCGAAGACGATCCTGCTCGGCGTCGACCGCCTCGACTACACCAAGGGCATCGGCCACCGGCTCAAGGCCTACGGCGAGCTGCTGCGCGACGGTCGGCTGAAGGTCGAGGACGTCACCCTCGTGCAGGTCGCGACGCCGTCGCGCGAGCGCGTCGAGAGCTACCGCCAGCTGCGCGACGAGATCGAGCTCACGGTCGGGCGCATCAACGGCGATTTCGGCACGATCAGCCACCAGGCCATCAGCTACCTCCACCACGGCTTCCCGCGGGAGGAGATGGCGGCGCTCTACGTGGCCGCCGACGTCATGCTCGTCACGGCGCTCCGCGACGGCATGAACCTCGTCGCGAAGGAGTACGTGGCGGCGCGCGCCGATGAGGACGGGGTGCTCATCCTGTCCGAGTTCACGGGCGCCTCCGACGAGCTCCGCGCCGCGCTGCTCGTCAACCCGCACGACATCGAGGGCGTCAAGGACGCGATCCTGCGCGCGATCGAGATGCCCCGGCAGGAGCGGCGGAAGCGGATGCGGTCGCTGCGGAAGAAGGTCGCCGAGAACGACGTGACGCACTGGTCGGACAGCTTCCTGGCGACTCTCCGGGGCACCCGCGGCCAGTACATCGGATGGGGCGGCGCGGGGCCGCTCGACGCGCTCGAGTGGACGATCGAGCGCCCGCCGCGCTCGTGACCGGCCGGCTGCCGGAGCCGCTCGTCGGCGCGCTCCGCGAGATCGCCCGGGTGCGGCGCCTGCTCGTCGCGCTCGACTTCGACGGCACCCTCGCACCCGAGGTCGACTCGCCCGAGAAGGCGCGCGCCCTTCCGGAGGCCCGCGCCGCCGTACTGCGGCTGCGGGCGCTCCCGAACACGCGCGTCGCGCTCGTGTCGGGCCGCGCCCTCCGCTCGCTCATCGAGGTCTCTGACCTGCCCGACGACGTACTGCTCGTCGGCTCGCACGGCATCGAGCTGCGGCTCGACGACCCGAACGCGCGCGTCTCGCTCGACACCGCGGAGCTCGAGCGCGTCGACGTGCTGCAGGAGGTGCTGAGCCAGGTCGCCGAGTCGATCGACGACGTGTGGCTCGAGGCGAAGCCCGCGGGCTTCGCGCTGCACACGCGCCTCGCGACGGAGGAGAACTCCCGCCTCGCCCATCTCGTGGCGCTGCGCGAGGCGCAGGCCGAGCTCGACGACCTCACGATCCGCGAGGGCAAGAACGTGCTCGAGTTCGCCGTGCGCTCGACGACGAAGGGCGAGGCGATCGAGCATCTGCGCCGCTACGTCGCCGCCGACGCGGTGTTCTACGCGGGCGACGACGTCACCGACGAGGACGCCTTCGACGCGCTCCAGCCCCACGACCTCGGCCTCAAGTCGGGGGACGGGCCGACGCTCGCCTCCTACCGCGTGCCCGGCCCCGACGACGTGGCGCACGTGCTCGCGACGCTCGCGACGTTCCGCGAGGGCGACGTCCACGAGCAGTAGGCGTGTCGGAGTAACCTCGATCCCATGCCGGACAGCACCGCCTCGGGTACCCCTGCGCCCGCGATCGACCACAAGCCCCGCTCCCGCACCGTCACCGACGGCATCGAGGCCACGACCTCCCGCGGCATGCTCCGCGCGGTCGGCATGGGCGACGCCGACTGGGACAAGTCCCAGATCGGCATCGCGAGCTCGTGGAACGAGATCACTCCCTGCAACCTGAGCCTCGACCGTCTCGCGCGCGCCGCCAAGGAGGGCGTGCACGCGGGCGGCGGCTACCCGCTGCAGTTCGGCACGGTCTCCGTCTCGGACGGCATCTCGATGGGCCACGAGGGCATGCACTTCTCGCTCGTGTCGCGCGAGGTCATCGCCGACAGCGTTGAGACCGTCATGCAGGCCGAGCGCCTCGACGGCTCCGTGCTGCTCGCGGGCTGCGACAAGTCGATCCCCGGCATGCTCATGGCCGCCGCGCGGCTCGACCTGGCATCCGTCTTCCTCTACGCCGGATCGATCGCGCCCGGCTGGGTGCGCCTCTCGGACGGCACCGAGAAGGACATCACGATCATCGACTCCTTCGAGGCGGTCGGCGGCGTGAAGGCCGGGATCATGTCGGAGGCGGACGCCCACGCGATCGAGTGCGCCTTCGCGCCCGGCGAGGGGGCCTGCGGCGGCATGTACACGGCCAACACGATGGCGTCGGTCGCGGAGGCCCTCGGCCTCTCGATCCCCGGGTCGGCGTCGCCGCCCAGCTACGACCGCCGCCGCGACTACTACGCCCACCGCTCGGGCGAGGCCGTCGTCGAGCTGCTGCGCAAGGGCATCACGACGCGCCAGATCCTCACCAAGAAGGCGTTCGAGAACGCGATCGCGGTCGGCATGGCGCTCGGCGGCTCGACCAACATCGTGCTGCACCTGCTCGCGATCGCTCACGAGGCCGAGGTCGAGCTGACGCTCGACGACTTCAACCGCATCGGCTCGAAGGTGCCGCACATCGGCGACCTCAAGCCGTTCGGCAAGTACGTCATGAACGACGTCGACCGCCGCGGCGGCCTCCCCGTGCTCATGAAGGCCCTCCTCGACGCGGGCCTCATGCACGGCGACGCCCTCACCGTCACGGGCAAGACGCTCGCCGAGAACCTCGCCGACATCGGGCCGATCCCGCCGCTCGACGGCGAGGTGCTCCGCACGTTCGACGACCCCATCCACGAGACCGGCGGCCTCACGATCCTGCACGGCACGATGGCGCCGGAGGGCGCCGTCGTGAAGACGGCGGGCTTCGACGCCGCGACCTTCGAGGGCCCCGCGCGCGTCTTCGACCGCGAGCGCGCCGCCATGGACGCCCTCACCAACGGCGAGATCCAGAAGGGCGACGTCGTCGTCATCCGCTACGAGGGCCCGAAGGGCGGCCCCGGCATGCGCGAGATGCTCGCCATCACCGCGGCCATCAAGGGTGCGGGACTCGGCAAGGACGTGCTGCTGCTCACCGACGGCCGCTTCTCCGGCGGCACGACGGGTCTCTGCATCGGCCACATCGCGCCCGAGGCCGTCGACGCGGGCCCCATCGCCTTCGTGCAGGACGGCGACCGCATCCGCGTCGACATCCCGTCGCGCTCGATCGAGCTGCTCGTCGACGAGGCGGAGCTCGCCGCCCGCCGCGAGGGCTGGGAGCCGCTGCCCCCGCGCTACACGCGCGGCGTGCTCGCGAAGTACTCCAAGCTCGTCCGCTCGGCCGCCGAGGGCGCCGTCACGGGCTGATTCCGGGGCTCGCCTCGGGTGCACCCGGCGAGCGGGCATGAATGATCGGATAGCATTGCACCGATAGGCACCCGGGTGGCACAACCAGTCCTGGCGTGGGCGTCGACCGCGACACCAGCGGTCGTCGGCATTCTGATCAGGGTGACGGCGTCATCGCGCGCTCGACGCCCTGGTTTCCCACCGACTGTGAACGTTCCGGAAGGTCATCCATGACATCTTCGCCTGCCCCATCGGCGCCCTCAGCGGCAGCCAAGCGCGACGCCGCGCCCATCCTCACCGGCTCCGGCCAGGTCCTCGCGAGCCTCGAGAAGCTCGGCATCACCGACGTCTTCGGCATCCCCGGAGGCGCGATCATGCCCTTCTACGACGAGCTCATGGCGTCGACCTCGATCCGCCACATCCTCGTCCGCCACGAGCAGGGCGGCGGCCACGCGGCCGAGGGCTACGCCGCGGCCTCGGGCCGGGTCGGCGTCTGCATCGCGACGTCGGGCCCCGGCGCCACGAACCTCGTGACCGCGATCGCGGACGCGCACATGGACTCGGTGCCGCTCATCGCGATCACCGGCCAGGTGTTCTCGACCTCGATGGGCACCGACGCGTTCCAGGAAGTCGACATCACGGGCATCACGATGCCCATCACGAAGCACTCGTTCCTCGTGACCGACCCCGCCGACGTGCCGGCGACGCTCGCCGCGGCGTACCACATCGCCACGACGGGTCGCCCCGGCCCCGTGCTCGTCGACATCACGAAGGACGCGCAGCAGAAGTCGGCGCCGTTCATCTGGCCGCCGAAGGTCGACCTCCCGGGCTACCGGCCCGTCACGAAGGCGCACGGCAAGCAGATCCTGTCGGCCGCCGAGCTGCTCGCGACCTCGAGCCGGCCCGTGCTCTACGTGGGCGGCGGCGTCGTCCGCTCGGGAGCGGCCGCGGAGCTGCTGGAGCTCGCCGAGCTCACGGGCGCCCCCGTCGTCACGACGCTCATGGCGCGCGGCGCGTTCCCCGACTCCCACACGCAGCACCTCGGGATGCCGGGCATGCACGGCGCGGTGCCCGCGGTGCTCTCGCTGCAGGAGTCGGACCTCATCGTCTCGCTCGGCGCGCGCTTCGACGACCGTGTCACGGGCAAGGTGTCCGAGTTCGCCCCCGAGGCCAAGATCGTGCACGTCGACATCGACCCGGCCGAGATCGGCAAGATCCGTCACGCGGACGTGCCGATCGTGGGCGACGCGCGCGAGGTGATCATCGACCTCATCGACGCGTTCCGTCAGCTCGGGCAGAAGCCCGACCTCGCCGACTGGTGGACGCGCCTCGACCAGCTGCGCGCGAACTACCCGCTCGGCTACAGCGAGCCCGACGACGGCCTCCTCTCGCCGCAGTACGTCATCCAGCGGATCGGCGAGCTGTCGGGCCCCGAGGCGATCTACGCCGCGGGCGTCGGCCAGCACCAGATGTGGGCCGCGCAGTTCATCGGCTACGAGCGTCCGCACGCGTTCCTCAACTCGGGCGGCGCCGGGACGATGGGCTACGCCGTGCCCGCCGCGATGGGCGCCAAGGTGGCCGAGCCCGACCGCCTCGTGTGGGCGATCGACGGCGACGGGTGCTTCCAGATGACCAATCAGGAGCTCGCGACCTGCACGATCAACGACATCCCGATCAAGGTCGCGATCATCAACAACTCCTCCCTGGGCATGGTGCGCCAGTGGCAGACGCTCTTCTACGACGGCCGCCACTCGTTCACCGACCTCAATACGGGCGCGCTCGACAAGGAGCGCTCGACCCGGATGGTGCCCGACTTCGTGAAGCTCGCCGAGGCGTACGGCGCCCTCGGCATCCGCGTCACGAAGAAGGAGGAGATCGACGACGCGATCAAGCTCGCGATCGAGACCAACGACCGCCCGGTCGTCATCGACTTCATCGTGAGCCGCGACGCCATGGTGTGGCCGATGGTCCCGCAGGGCGTCGGCAACTCGCAGGTCCAGTACGCCCGCGATCACGCGCCGGCGTGGGAAGAGGAGTAAGACCATGTCGCATCACGTGCTCTCCCTCCTCGTCGAGGACAAGCCCGGTCTGCTGACCCGTGTCGCCGGCCTGTTCGCGCGCCGCGGCTTCAACATCAACTCGCTCGCGGTGGGCCCCACCGAGATCGAGGGGCTCAGCCGCATCACGGTCGTCGTGGACGTCGAGGACCTGCCGCTCGAGCAGGTGACGAAGCAGCTCAACAAGCTCGTCAACGTCATCAAGATCGTCGAGCTCGACCCGGAGGCGTCGGTCCAGCGCGAGCACCTGCTCATCAAGGTGCGCGTCGACAACACGACCCGCAGCCAGATCCTCGAGGCCGTCAACCTGTTCCGCGCCCGCGTCGTCGACGTCTCGCCCGACGCGCTCGTCATCGAGGTGACGGGCGACTCGGGCAAGGTGCAGGCGCTCCTGCGCGTGCTCGAGCCGTACGGCATCCGCGAGATCGCCCAGTCGGGCCTCCTCGCGATCGGCCGCGGCGGCAAGAGCATCACCGAACGCGTCTACAAGAACTGACAACAGAACACCGCTGGTTGTGTAGCGCCGCGAGGCGCGTGTCGAAACCAGCAACCGCGGGGTGGTTTCGACACGCCGCTCCGCGGCTACTCAACCACCGAGAAAGAGAACGAAAAGAAAATGGCTGAGATCTTCTACGACCAGGACGCCGACCTGTCGATCATCCAGGGCAAGAAGGTGGCGATCGTGGGCTACGGCTCGCAGGGCCACGCCCACGCCCAGAACCTCCGCGACTCGGGCGTCGAGGTCGCCATCGCGCTCAAGGAGGGCTCGAAGTCGGCCCCCAAGGCGCAGGAAGACGGCTTCGAGGTCAAGTCGGTCGCCGACGCGACCGCGTGGGCCGACCTCATCATGATCCTCGCGCCCGACCAGCACCAGCGCGGCATCTACGCGAACGAGATCAAGCCGAACCTCGCGCCCGGCAAGACCCTCGCCTTCGCTCACGGCTTCAACATCCGCTTCGGCTACATCGAGGCCCCCGAGGGCGTGGACGTCATCCTGGTCGCGCCGAAGGCCCCCGGCCACACCGTGCGTCGCGAGTACGTCGCGGGCCGCGGCATCCCGGACATCATCGCCGTGGAGGTCGACGCCTCGGGCACCGCGTGGGAGACCGCGAAGTCGTACGCCAAGGCGATCGGCGGCACGCGCGCCGGCGTCATCAAGACGACCTTCACCGAGGAGACCGAGACCGACCTCTTCGGCGAGCAGGCGGTGCTCTGCGGCGGCATGAGCCACCTCGTGCAGTACGGCTTCGAGACGCTCGTCGAGGCCGGCTATCAGCCCGAGATCGCCTACTTCGAGGTGCTGCACGAGCTCAAGCTCATCGTCGACCTCATGTGGGAGGGCGGCATCGCCAAGCAGCGCTGGTCGATCTCCGACACGGCCGAGTACGGCGACTACGTCTCGGGCCCGCGCGTCATCGACCCGCGCGTCAAGGAGAACATGCAGGGCGTGCTCGCCGACATCCAGTCGGGTGCGTTCGCGAAGCGCTTCATCGCCGACCAGGACAACGGTGCCCAGGAGTTCCTCGAGCTCCGCGAGAAGGAGGCCCAGCACCCGATCGAGAAGACGGGCAAGGAGCTGCGCGCCCTGTTCGCCTGGAAGCAGCAGGACGAGGACTACGTCGAGGGCAGCGCCGCGCGCTGATCGACCGATCCCGCGGCGTGAGCCGCGACACGAGGGCGGGGGCTTCGGCTCCCGCCCTCGTGGCGTCTCAGGCGGCGGCCGCCGACCCGCGGCCTCCCGCTCTCGCGCGGTTCCGGGGGGTGCGGAAGGGCGCGGATTGGCCGCCACGCCTGCTGGCCGATTGAATGGGAGCATGACGGCGACTGCGGTGCACTTCGGAGCTGGCAACATCGGGCGCGGGTTCGTGGCGCCGTTCCTCAGGGAGAGCGGCTACGAGGTCGTGTTCGCCGACGTGAGCGACGAGCTCATCACGGCGCTGCAGACTGAGCCGAGCTACCGCGTGCACGAGGTCGGCGAGGGCGGCCGCGAGCTCGTGATCGACGGCTACCGAGCGATCAACTCGCGCGAGAACCCGGACGACGTGGCCGCCGAGATCGCGCGCGCCGACATCGTCACGACCGCGGTGGGCGCCCGCATCCTGCAGTTCGTGGCCCCGCTCATCGCGCAGGGGCTCGCGCAGCGGCCGGCCGACGCGCGCCCGCTCATCGTGATCGCGTGCGAGAACGCGATCGGGGGCACCGACATCCTCGCGGCCGCGGTGCGCGAGCTCGGCGGCGACATGGATCGGGCGGTCTGGGCGAACTGCGCGATCGACCGCATCGTGCCCGAGCAGCGCGGCGGTCTCGACGTGACGCTCGAGACCTTCTGGGAGTGGGCGGTCGACCGCACGCCCTTCGCCGGCGACGTGCCCGAGCTCGCGGGCGTGCACTGGGTGGACGACCTCGAGCCCTACATCGAGCGCAAGCTCTTCACCGTCAACACGGGCCACGCGGCGACCGCGTACCTCGGCTACCGGCGGGGGATCGCGACGATCGCGGAGGCCCTCGCCGTGCCGGAGGTCATGGCCGAGGTGCGTGCCGTGCTCGCGGAGACGAGCGGGCTGCTCGTCGCGAAGCACGGCTTCACGGCCGAGGAGCAGACGCAGTACGTCGAGACGACCCTCGCGCGCATCACGAACCCCGAGCTGCCCGACACGTGCGCGCGCGTGGGGCGCGCTCCGCTGCGCAAGCTCGGCCGCCACGAGCGGTTCGTCGAGCCCGCGGCCCAGCTCGCCGAGCGCGGCGAGCCCGCGTGGAACCTGCTCACCGCGATCGGGGCGGCCCTGCACTTCGACCCGGACGACGACCCCGAGGCCGTCGAGCTCCAGGCGAGGCTCGCATCCGGCGCGACCCCGGCCCAGCTCGCCGCCGAGCTGTGCGGCGTGGACGCGTCGCACCCGCTGCACGGACCGCTGACCGAGGTGTTCCGCCTGCGGCTGTCGTCCTGACACCGTGCGGATGGGGGAGGATGGACGGGTGACCTCCCGCGACCCCGAGCCCGTCGACGAGACGGACGACGACGACGCGGCGCTCTCCTGGGCGGGAGACGACGACCGCGGCCGCATGACGCCGCGCCTGCGCGACGCGGCGGACGACGTCCCCGCGGCCGCCGTCGAGCCGGAGCCCGACGAGCCGCACGTCGCACCCCGCGCGCCCGGGGAGCGTGTGCTCCAGTTCGGCACCTACGCCTTCGGGGCGGTCTACCTCGCGATCTCGATCGGCTGGATCTTCTCGGTGCAGCTCATGTTCTACCCGGGCCTCGACCTGCTCGGCGAGATCATGTGGCAGTTCGGCGAGTTCCTCGCGATGGTGTCGGCGGCCCTGTGGTTCGCGGCCGTCCTAACGTTGACGCCCGAGGGCGTCGCGCGACGCGGCGCCAAGCGGATGGTGGCCTTCCTCGTGGGCGCGCTCGTGCTCGTGCCGTGGCCCGCCCTCGGCTACTGGATCGGGAGCATGCAGTGAGCGCACACGACGCGACCCGGGTGCAGGCCGCATCCGTGCCCCTCGGCTGGCGGATCGGCGTGGCCGTGATCTTCGCGGCGCTCTACGGCTGGTTTCTCTTCTCGGCCGTGAGCAACCTCGTCGCGCTCCCCGCCCTCTACACCGCTCAGGGTTTCGCGGAGTACATCCCGTGGACGCCCCTCGTGCTCGGCGTGATCGTGCCGCCCGTCGCCTACCTGGCGGCCCTCCTGATGGGCCGGGGCCGGGCGCTGAGCGCCCGCGTCGTCGTGTTCGCGGCGGGCCTCGCCGCGACCGCCGCCGCCGCGCTCAGCCTCTACGTGCTCGCCTGATCCGCCCGGGTCGTCACCCGCCGAAACGGGAATGCGGCGTCCGGTACGCTGGCTGTGCCGCGCCAGCGCGCGCCGCGGCATCCGCTCTCCGCGGCCTGGCGCCGCAGTCCCCGCACGAAGGAACTTCCGTGGCAAAGCCGATCGTCCTGATCGCCGAACAACTCTCGCCCGCCACCGTCGAGGCCCTCGGTCCCGACTTCGACATCCGCGAGGTCGACGGCACCGACCGTCCGGCCCTCCTGGCGGCGCTCTCCGACGCGAGCGCGGTGCTCATCCGCTCGGCGACGCAGATCGACGCGGAGGCGCTCGCCGCGGCTCCCGCGCTCAAGGTCGTCGCACGTGCCGGCGTGGGTCTCGACAACGTCGACATCAAGGCCGCCACCGAGGCGGGCGTCATGGTGGTCAACGCGCCGACCTCCAACATCATCAGCGCCGCCGAGCTCACGATCGGCCACATCCTGAGTCTCGCCCGCCACATCCCGGCCGCGCACGCGAGCCTCGCCGCGGGGGAGTGGAAGCGCTCGAAGTTCACGGGCACCGAGCTCTACGAGAAGACCGTCGGCATCATCGGCCTCGGCCGCATCGGGGCGCTCATCACCGCCCGCCTGCAGGCGTTCGGCGTCGAGGTCGTGGCCTACGACCCCTACGTGTCGCCCGCCCGCGCCCAGCAGCTCGGCGTGCGCCTCGTGAGCCTCGACGAGCTCCTCGAGCAGTCGGACTTCATCTCGATCCACATGCCGAAGACGCCCGAGACCACGGGCATGATCGCGGCCGCGCAGCTCGCCAAGATGAAGAAGAGCGCCTACATCGTCAACGTCGCGCGCGGCGGCCTGATCGACGAGGACGCCCTCTACGACGCCCTCACCGCGGGCACCATCGCGGGCGCCGGCCTCGACGTGTTCAACGCCGAGCCGCCCGTCGACACGAAGCTCCTCTCGCTGCCGAACGTCGTCGTCACGCCCCACCTCGGCGCCTCCACCGACGAGGCGCAGGAGAAGGCGGGCGTCTCGGTCGCGCGCAGCGTGCGCCTCGCCCTCGAGGGCGAGCTCGTGCCGGACGCCGTCAACGTGGCCGGCGGCGTCATCGACCCGTTCGTGCGCCCCGGCATCGCGCTCGTCGAGAAGCTCGGCCAGATCCTCGCTGCCGTCGCCGGCCACGGCGCCCTCACCGACCTCGAGGTCGACGTGCGGGGCGAGCTCGCCGCCTACGACGTGAGCGTGTACCGCCTCGCGGCGCTCAAGGGGTACTTCACGAACCTCGTCACCGAGAACGTCTCGTACGTCAACGCACCGCTCCTCGCCGAGCAGCGCGGCATCACCTCGAGCCTCAACGTCTCCGAGGAGAGCAAGGACTACCGCAACACGACGACCCTGCGCGGCGTGCTGTCCGACGGCACGGCCGTCGAGGTCTCGGGGACGCTCGCCGGCACGAAGATGGCCGAGAAGCTCATCGGCCTCAACGGCTACGACATCGAGGTGCCGATCGCCGAGCACCACATCGTGATGTTCTACACCGACCGCCCGGGCATCGTCGCCGTCTACGGCAAGGAGTTCGGCGACGCGGGCATCAACATCGCGGGCATGCAGATCGCGCGCCGGAGCGCGGGCGGTCAGGCGCTCTCGATCATCACGGTCGACTCGCCGGTGCCCGACGACGTGCTTGAGCGCGTGCGCACCTCCATCGCGGCCGACGAGGTGCGCGAGATCGACATCGTCGCGGGCTGACGCCCGACCCGGGATACCGCGCGAACGGGAAAGCGGCACGTGCCCACCCGAAAGGCACGTGCCGCTTGGGACTCTCGCCGCCGTTACGGCAGCGGGTCGGTCTCGGTCGCACGCTGGTCGACCCGCGTGCCCGTGGCGGGGTCGACGTCCGACCGGACGGTGGTGATCGACTGGCGCTTGCGCATGAGCAGCACCAGCCCGATGAGCGTCACGATGACGCCCGCGCCCATCAGCAGGTAGCCGACGAGGTCGAGGTCGATGACGTCCGTCTGCACGTTGAGCGCGAACGTGAAAATCGCGCCGACGACGAAGAGGAAGATGCCGAGCCCGATGCTCATGATGGCCTCCTTGGTTTCGGTCCCCTCGTGGGGGCTGCTACGAAACTAGGGACGGGCACAGCGTGCGGACAGCCCGTTGACTCCGCACCCCCGGAGCGCTATACGCGGGCGCGGAGGCGCATGCGCGGCCCGATAATCTGAACGCATGACGCGCACCATCGACCTCGCCGTGATCGCGGGAGACGGCATCGGACCCGAAGTCATCGCCGAGGCGGTGAAGGTGCTGGATGCGGCGGTCGCCGGCGAGGCGCAGCTCGCGGTGACGTCCTACCCGTTCAGTGCGGCCCACTACCTCGAGACCGGGAACATCCTCGACGACGAGGACCTCGCCGCCCTCGCGAAGCACGACGCCATCCTGCTCGGCGCCGTCGGCGGCGACCCGCGCGACCCTCGCCTCGCGGGCGGCATCATCGAGCGCGGCCTGCTGCTCAAGCTGCGCTTCGCATTCGACCACTACGTCAACCTGCGCCCGACCGTGCTCTACCCGACGGTCGCGAGCCCGCTCGCGGACCCGGGCGACGTCGACTTCGTCGTCGTGCGCGAGGGCACCGAGGGGCCCTACGTGGGCAACGGCGGCAGCATCCGGAAGGGCACGCCGCACGAGATCGCCAACGAGGTGAGCGTCAACACCGCCTACGGCGTCGAGCGCGTCGTGCGCTACGCCTTCGAGCTCGCCGAGCGCCGCCGCAAGCAGGTCACGCTCGTGCACAAGACGAACGTGCTGACCCACGCCGGCGGCCTCTGGTCGCGCCTCGTCGAGGCGGAGGCGGCCAATCATCCGGAGGTGGCGTGGAACTACCAGCACGTCGACGCCGCGACGATCCACATGGTGGCCGACCCTGGTAGGTTCGACGTCATCGTCACCGACAATCTCTTCGGCGACATCCTCACCGATCTGGCCGGCGCCATCAGCGGCGGCATCGGACTGGCGGCCTCGGGCAACATCAACCCCGACGGCACGTTCCCCAGCATGTTCGAGCCGGTCCACGGATCCGCGCCCGACATCGCCGGGCAGCAGAAGGCCGACCCCACGGCCGCGATCCTGTCGACCGCGCTCCTGCTCGACCACCTCGGTCTCGCGGATGCGGCGCGCCGGGTCGAGGCGGCGGTGGGCGCCGACCTCGCCGAACGAGGGACCAGCCCGCGCACGACCGCCGAGGTCGGAAGCGCCATCGCCGCCCGTCTCGGCTGACGTCGAGACGACGGGCGCACAATAGAGTTCACGAACCAGCGGAAGACGAGCCGACCCATGACCCTCAACCTCCTCCCCATGGCCAACCAGGACCTCCAGTTCCAGGTGACCCGCAACGAGAACGCGAAGAGCCCCGAGGAGCGCGAGGCGATCCTCGCGAACCCGGGCTTCGGGCAGCACTTCACCGACCACATGGTCGACATCTGCTGGTCGGAGAAGGGCGGATGGCACCGCCCGCGCGTGCAGCCCTACGGGCCCATCCAGCTCGACCCGGCCGCCGCGGTGCTGCACTACGCGCAGGAGATCTTCGAGGGCCTCAAGGCGTACCGCCACGCGGACGGCTCGATCTGGACCTTCCGCCCGGAGGCCAACGCGGCCCGCATGCAGCGTTCGGCCAAGCGCCTCGCGATGCCCGAGCTGCCGACCGAGTACTTCCTCGACTCGCTCAAGCAGCTCATCGCGGTCGACGGCGACTGGGTGCCGACGCAGGACGAGACGAGCCTCTACCTGCGCCCCTTCGCATTCGCGAAGGAGGCGTTCCTCGGCGTGCGCCCCGCGAAGAAGGTCAACTACTACCTCATCGCCTCGCCCGCCGGCGCCTACTTCACGGGCGGCGTGACCCCCGTGTCGATCTGGCTCTCGACGAGCTACGCCCGCGCCGCCCACGGGGGCACGGGCGCCGCCAAGACCGGCGGCAACTACGCCGCGTCGCTCCTGCCGCAGGCCGAGGCCTACGAGAACGGCTGCGCCCAGGTGCTCTTCCTCGACTCGCAGGAGGGCCGCTACCTGGAGGAGCTCGGCGGCATGAACCTCATCCTCGTGCGCAAGGACGGCACGCTGCTCACACCGGCATCCGACTCGATCCTCGAGGGCATCACGCGCGACTCGATCCTGCAGCTCGCGAAGGACCGCGGCCACGCGGTCGAGCAGCGTCCGATCGCCTACGACGAGTGGCGCGAGGGCGTCGCCTCGGGTGACATCGTGGAAGCGTTCGCGTGCGGCACCGCCGCGGTCGTGACGCCCATCGCCGAGATCAAGACGGCCGACGACCGCGGCATCGTGATGCCCGAGGTCGAGGACCGCCTCGCCATGTCGCTGCGCGAGGAGCTCACGGGCATCCAGTACGGGCGCGTCGAGGACCGCCACGGCTGGCTGTACCGCCTCGACGCGTAGCCCGCGTCACCGCGTCACCGCGTCACCGCGGCGGCAGAAACGCGGCGATCGCGTCGGCGGCCTGCGCGAGGTTCTCGGCGAGCGTGCGCCCCGACGCCTTGCGCGGCTTGAGGTCGTGGTCGCCGTCGGGCGCCCACGAGAACCCGATCGCGGGGGAGAGGGCGTAGCCGGCGACCTCCTCGCGCGACCCCATGACGTCGCGTTCGCCCTGGCACACGAGCGTCGGCGTCGCGAGCTCGGCGAGGTGCGCCGTGCGCAGCTGCTCGGGCTTGCCCATCGGGTGGAAGGGGTAGCCGAGGCACACGAGCCCGCGGATGCGTCCCGTTGCGTGCTGCTCGTCGGCGATCATCGAGGCCACGCGCCCGCCGAACGACTTGCCCCCGATCGCGGGCACGGCATCCGTCTCGGAGCGCACCTGCTCGAGCGCCGCGCGGTACTCGTCGAGCACGGCCTCGGCGCGCGGGTTGGGACGCCGCGCGCCCTCGCGTCGGGCGGCCATGTAGGCGAACTCGAAGCGGGCCACGCGGATGCCGCGGTCGCCGAGCAGCGAGGCCATGTCGTCCATCCACGCGGAGTCCATGGGGGCGCCCGCCCCGTGGGCGAGCACGATCAGGCGGTCGGAGTCGACGGGGCCGGTCCAGAGCAGGGTCGTCACGGGGTCAAGTATCCCGGCATGCGGGGACGACTAGGCTCGGAGGGTGAGAGTCGCACGTTTCAGCACCGGAGGCGACCCG
The DNA here is from genome assembly GCA_003852775.1 of Microbacteriaceae bacterium. Classification (GTDB taxonomy): domain Bacteria; phylum Actinomycetota; class Actinomycetes; order Actinomycetales; family Microbacteriaceae; genus Homoserinibacter. The sequence continues at coordinate 37,924 of RDDZ01000056.1, forward strand.
CGGTTCGGCATCGTCGACGATGAGGACCTCGTCGTCCTCTCCGGGGACCCCATGTTCGGCGGCTACCAGCCGACCGGGGAGCGCGTCCCGCTCGCCGAGGCCCGCCTCCTGGCCCCCGTCATCCCGCGTTCCAAGGTCGTGTGCGTGGGTCTCAACTACGCCGAGCACCGCAAGGACATGGCGAATGTCGACGCCCCCGAGAACCCGCTCATCTTTCTCAAGCCCAACACGGCGATCATCGGACCGGGCGACCCCATCCGCATCCCGCCGGTCGAGGGGCGCATCACGCACGAGGGCGAGCTCGTCGCCGTCATCGGCCGCATCGCGAAGCAGGTGCGCGCGGAGGACTGGGCCGACTACGTCTTCGGCTACACGATCGGCAACGACGTCTCGGCGCGCGACCAGATGTTCGCCGACGGCCAGTGGGCGCGGGCGAAGGGCTACGACACCTTCGCGCCCATCGGCCCCTGGATCGAGACCGAGCTCGAGCCCGACGGCCTCGAGATCCGCACGTGGGTCGATGGCGAGCCGCGCCGCCAGGGCAACACGCGCGACATGATCCACAAGCTGCCCGAGCTCATCGCCTACATCTCCGACGTGTGGACGCTCCTGCCCGGCGACATCATCATGACGGGCACGCCCTCCGGGCTCGGCGGCTTCGTGCACGGCCAGAAGGTCGACATCGAGATCGAGGGGATCGGCACGCTCAGCAACCCGGCGCTCGCCCGCGACGAGCACTCCGAGTGACCGAGGAGGCCGCTGCGGCCCCTGCCCCGCTCGACGAGGCGGAGATCGCGCGCGTCCGCACGCGCAGCCGCGCCGCGATCATCGCCGGGCAGGTGCTCGCGGGGGTCGGGATGGGGTCGACGATGTCGGCGGGCGCGCTCCTGATCGCCGAGGTGTCCGGCTCGGAGGCGCTCTCGGGCATGGCCGCGACGATGTCGACGATCGGGTCGGCGATCGCGGCGGTGCCGCTCGCCGCACTCGCGACGCGCTCGGGTCGCGCCCCGGCCCTCGCCACCGGCGCCCTCGTGGCGACGCTCGGCGCCGTCGTCGGCATCGTCGCCGCCGTCCTCGGCTGGACCCTCCTGCTGCTCGCGGGCGTCGTCATGCTCGGCAGCGGCACGGCCGTGAACCTGCAGGCGCGGTTCGCCGCGACCGACCTCTCGGAGCCGGGGCGCCGCGGGCGCGACCTCTCGGTCGTCGTGTGGTCGACGACGGTCGGGGCCGTGCTCGGGCCGAACCTCATCGGTCTGGGGGACACCGTGGGCCAGCTCCTGGGGCTGCCGCCTCTCTCCGGCGTCTACCTCTTCACGATCGCGGCGCAGGCTGCCGCGGTCGTCGTCTACCTCGTCTGGCTGCGGCCGGATCCGCTGCGCCTTGCGACGCGGATCGGTCTCGAGCGCGCCCCCGCGACGGACGCCGCACCGCGCGAGGCCGACGCGAACGGCGTCGCGACGGGCATGGTCGCGACTTCGCTCAGCCACGCGACGATGGTCGCGATCATGGCGATGACGCCCGTGCACCTCGTGAGCCACGGCGCGAGCCTGGGGCTCGTGGGCGTCACGATCAGCCTTCACGTCTTCGGCATGTACGCGTTCTCGCCGCTGTGGGGCGTGCTCGCCGACCGCCTCGGCCGCGAGGTCACGATCGCGATCGGGCAGGTGCTCCTGCTCGGCGCCCTCCTGCTGCTGGCCGCGGGATCCGAGTCGGAGCTGTGGGTGGCCGTGGGCCTCTTCCTCATCGGCTTCGGCTGGAGCGCGGCGAGCGTCGCGGGGTCGACCCTCATCACCGAGTCGGTCGGCGTCGTCGACCGCGCGCGCATCCAGGGCCGCTCCGACCTGCTCATGTCGACCGCAGGGGCGCTCGGCGGCGGGGCCGCGGGCCTCGTGCTCGCGCAGCTCGGCTACGGGGGGCTCGCGCTCGCCTCGACCGCGCTCGCGGCGATCGTGCTCGGTGCGCTCATCGCGCGCGCCGCGCGCCCGCGGCCGACGGCCTGATCTCCCGAATTTCCGGCAACCGTCCAGGCGGGAGGGGCAGGCTGGTCGCATGGCGCAGCCCCCCGAAGATCCCACGCGTATGCGGGATCAGCCGGCGCTCACGACCTCCCAGGGGCGCTCCTGGCTGATCCTCGGCGGCCTCCTCGCGCTCATCTCGCTCGCCGTGCTCGTCCCGATGGCCGTGCTCAAGATGCCGCCCATGGGGGTCGCGGCCACCGCGGCCGTCGTCGTGGCCGTGCTCTACGGGTGCATGATCATCGTGCGCTTCGCGACGCCCCCGAGCCGTCTCCGTCTCGGGCTGCTCGCGGTCGACATGCTCGCGATCGCGTTCGTCGCCGTCTTCGCGGTCCTGCTCGTGGCCGAGCGGGCCGCGCAGTCGCTCGGCTGACCTGTCCGAGGCGGCTCAGGCCTCGCGCGTCGAGCGCCGCACGATGAGCTTCGTCGGAAGCGGGGTGTCCTCGGTGACGGTGTCGGGGTCCTCGACCGCGACGAGCACCTTCTGCATGACGAGCTCGCCGAGCGTCGCGAAGTCCTGACGCACGGTCGTGAGCGGCGGGAAGAGGTAGCCCGCCTCGGGCACGTCGTCGAACCCCACGACGCTGACGTCCTCGGGAACGCGGAGGCCGCGCTCGCGCAGCGACGAGAGCAGCCCGATGGCCATGTGGTCGTTGCTCACGAACACGGCGTCCCCTGCCTCGACGCCCAGCTCGGGCCCGAGCCGGTACCCGCTCTCCGCCGACCAGTCGCCGTGCGGCGGCTCGACGATGTCGAGCCGGTGGGCGACGAGCTCGTCGCGCCAGCCGCGCTCGCGCTCGATGGCATCCGGACTGCTCGGCGGCCCCCCGAGGTGCAGGATGCGCGTGTGCCCCAGCTCCGCGAGGTGGCGCACGGCGGAGCGGGCGCCGCGGTACTGGTCGATCGAGACGATGAGCGGGCTCGGGCGGGGCGAGGCGGCCACCGCGACGACGGGGATCGAGAGGTCGAGCCCGCGCACGACCTCGAGGACGGCGACGTCGACGACGATGAGCACGATCGCGTCGACGCGCTGGCGCAGCAGCGACTCGACGACGAGGCGCACGGCGCCCGGGTCCTCGTCGAGGGAGCTCACCGTCTCCACGTTGTAGCGCGCGGCGCGTGCCGCGAAGTTGACGTGCATCGCGATCGAGGTGGGCCCGAAATCCGAGACGCCGGGAGACACGAGACCGATTGTGCGCGTGCGGCGCGTCACGAGTGCGCGCGCGGCGGGGGAGGGGCTGTAGCGCAGCTGCGCGATCGCCTGCTCGACGCGCGCCCGGGTGGCGGGGCGCACGTTCGGGAGGTCGTTGAGCACGCGCGACAGCTCGGCGCGGATGGCGCGCGCGATCGCGACGAGCTGCTGCACCGCGAGCGAGTGCGGTCGTCGGCCACGCGTCCGACCCGGCCGTCACCGCCGCGATCGGCACCTGGACGCGCGCAGCCGCCGGCTGGACCGCGTCGCAGGGGATGCGCGTCGCGCGCTTCGGCGACAACACGCGCAACGTCGCCGTCACCGAGGGTGACAAGACCGAGGCCGAGATCCGCCTGGGCGTGAGCGTCAACACGTGGGGCGTCAACGAGCTCGTCGCGCGCGTCGACGCGCAGGCGGACGCCGACATCGACGCCCTCGTGCAGGTGTACCTCGACGAGTACGACGTCGCCCCCGAGCTGCTGCCGGGCGGCGAGCGCCACGAGTCGCTGCGCTACGGCGCCGCGACCGAGCTCGGCCTCCGCTCGATCCTCGAGGAGGTCGGCGCGACCGCGTTCACCGACTCGTTCGAGGACCTCGGCGACCTCAAGCAGCTGCCGGGCCTCGCCGTGCAGCGCCTCATGGCCGACGGCTACGGCTTCGGCGCGGAGGGCGACTGGAAGACGGCCGTGCTCGTGCGGATCGCCGCCGTCATGGGCGCGGGCCTCCCCGGCGGCGCGAGCCTCATGGAGGACTACACCTACGACATGACCCCGGGCGAGGAGCTCATCCTCGGCGCCCACATGCTCGAGGTGTCGCCGTCCCTCACCTCGATGAAGCCGAGCCTCGAGATCCACCCGCTCGGCATCGGCGGCAAGGACGACCCCGTGCGTCTCGTGTTCACGGCGGAGGCGGGCCCCGCCGTCGTGGTCGCGCTCAGCGACCAGCGCGAGCGCTTCCGCCTCGTGGCTCATCGCGGGTGCGGCGCACCACACGGTCATGACGAACCAGGTGGGCATCGAGGCGTGGGAGGACTTCGCGCGCATCGCGAGCGTCGAGCTCCTCGTGATCGACGAGACCACGACCATCCGCTCGTTCGAGGACCAGGTGCGCGCGAACGCCGCCTACTACCGCCTCAACCAGTCCTTTGATCCGCTTTGTTGCACGCGCGCCGCTCAATCGCGGCGCGCGTGCAACAAACGGGAGCGTCAGCGGGAGGAGTTGGCGGTCCGGCCGCGCACGATGCCGATGAAGGCGTCGGCGCGCGGGTCGTCGAGGGAGCGCGGCCAGACGAGGGCGATGCCGGAGTCGGGCGCGTCGATCACGGGGCGCGCGATGACGTCGCGACGCGAGTGGGCCCGCGCCACCGACATCGGCATGAGCGCGAGGCCCACGTTCGCGGCGACGAGCTCGACCGTGTCGGTGCCCTGCCCCTCGAGGATCGTCTCGCCCTCGAGGTCGGCGAGCGCGAGCTCGTCGAACGCCGCCACAGGGTGGTCCTTCGGGGCGACAACGACGGGGCGCTCCCGGTAGAGCGGGATGGCGTGGAGCTCGTCGTCGGCCGTCACGTCGCGCAGGAGCGCCATGTGCGCCGAGGCGTCCCGGAGGGATGCGAGCGCCGCCTCCTGGGGGAGCGGCCGCAGTTCGAGCGGGCTCCGCGGCATCCGCTCGCGCCAGATCCGCTCCCACTTGCCGGGCGTCGCCCCGGGCACGAACGCGACGACGAAGGGAACGGGCACGTCCACGAGGCTACCCTCGGAACATGACCGACGAGCCGCGCGAAGACCGCCGCCAGCAGCCCAAGCCCCCCAAGGTGCAGTACCTCTCGGCGCAGACCGCGGCGAAGAAGCTCGGCATCTACCTGCCGGCCGCCCCCGCCGAGTTCCGCGAGAACCAGCACTCCCGCGACGAGCTCGCGGCGCTCCAGACCGACCCGCCGGCGTGGCTGCGCACCCTGCGGGCCGAGGGGCCGCATCCGCGCTCCGAGGTCTCGCGCCGACTCGGCATCACCAACTCGGGCCTCGCCCGCGCCGGGGTCGCGGATGCCATGACGACCGCCGAGATCCAGGCGATCCTCGCCGACCCGCCGCAGTGGCTGCACGAGGAGCGGGCCCGCGCGCGCAAGGCCCAGCAGGGCTGAATCCTGACGGGGGCGATCCTCGCCGTCGGGCTCGCCTCACCGGCGACGGCGGGCGGTTGGCCCGGCAAAGGGGGAGGACACGGACCGGGCCATGGGCACGGCCCCGGCAAGGACGACAAGAACAGCTCCGCGACGCTGTGGAAAGCCGTCACCGCGACGTCGATCCGGTTCCACCTCGCGAAGCTGCAGGTGATCGCGGAGGCCGAGGGCGACATCGCGCTCGTCCAGCGCGGCACGTGCGACTTCGCCACGAAGGCCGCGAACGCGGAGGCCGCGGGCGCGTCCGCCGTCATCGTGTTCAACCAGGGCAACGAGGTGGAGGGCGACGACCGCTTCGGTGTGCTCTTCGGCACCCTCGGCGAGCTCGGGCGCACGATCCCCGTGATCGGGACGAGCTTCGAGATCGGCGAGGCCTTCGCGCTCGCGGAGGCACCCACCGCCCGCATCGTCCTCGAGACGACGCAGGTGACGGTCGACACCTTCAACCTCGTCGCGACGAGCAAGAAGGGCGACCCGACCAAGCAGGTCGTCGTGGGCGCGCACCTCGACGTCACGAAGTCGAAGCCCGCGAGCCAGCTCGTGTTCGCGTGGTGGTCGGGTGAGGAGGACGGCCTGCAGGGCTCGGACTACTACGTCTCGCAGCTGAGCGAGGAGCAGGTGGCGAACACCGCGCTCAACCTCAACTTCGACATGGTGGGTTCGCCCAACGCGGTGCGGTTCGTCTACGACGGCGACGCGTTCGGCGAGACGGGTCCGGAGGGCTCGGCGGAGATCGAGCAGCTGTTCCTCGACTACTTCGCATCGCAGGGCCTCGAGACGGCGCCGACCGCGTTCGACGGACGCAGCGACTACTTCGCCTTCATCGACGCCGGCATCCCCGCAGGCGGTCTGTTCACGGGCGCCGAGGGCATCAAGACCGACGAGCAGGCCGCGATCTTCGGGGGCACCGCGGGCGAGCCGTGCGACCCGTGCTACCACCAGGCCTGCGACACGACCGCGAACATCGACCCGGTCGTGCTCGAGGAGATGGCGGATGCCGTCGCGCACGCCGTGTACACCTCGGCCGACGTGAAGACGCACAAGTGGCGTCACCACGACCACGGCCAGTGGAAGAAGTGGAAGCACCACCACGGCTGGGACGGCCGCGGCTTCCACGGCTCGGCATCCCCTGCCGCCGCCCCTCCGCGCGTGACGTAGCGTGGAGGGGTGGCGGAGTGCATTCACGGTTTCGACGAGGGGCTCTGCGACGTCTGCTTCCCGCGGACGCCCGCGCCGGCGCCGAAGGCCGTGCGGCCCGCGGCGACCCGCGCGAGCGCGCCGCGTGCGTCGAGCCGGACGACGAGCCTGCGCACCCCGGTCACGGCCGGCGCCCCCGCCTCGCTCAAGCTGCCGGGCCGTCGCGTGCACCACGTGACGCACATCCGCACGCTCGAGTCGATCGCGCTCGACGGCGAGCTGCGCGCGGGCGCCGAGCCCGACGTCGACGTGAGCTCGGCCACGACGCGCGAGCTGCGCGAGACGGCGACCGTGCCGGGTGGCCTCAGCGTCGCCTCGTTCGTGTCGTTCGCGATCTCGCCCGACTCCACGCGCTGGCAGGAGCTGCGCGAGGGCGCCGAGGGCGCGCACTGGTCGGATGCGGCCCGCGCGTCCAAAGCCACCGATTTCGTGATCCTCGCCGTGCCGGTCGACGCGCTCGGCGACGAGATCGTCTTCGCGGACGGGGACGCCGCCGCGGTCGGCACGCAGTTCTCGGTGGGTGTCGTCGGGGGCACGCAGGCGCTGCGCCGGCTGCACGCGACCGACCCCGACTTCCGTGACGCCGAGCTGCTCGTGCGCGGACCCGTGCCGCTCTCGGCGGTCGCCGCGATCACGGTCGCGAACGAGCGCGTACGCGACCGCGTGCGCGAGCTGTTCTCCGACGCGGGCCTCACGGCGCCGCGCATCGCGGTCTACCCGCCCGCCTTCACCGTCGACATCTACTGACGACGGCCGCGGGGGGCCGCTCAGAAGCGCTCGGGCTCCGGACCGCGGCGGAAGCGCCTCCCGGTCAGCGTCCGCGGTCGGATGCGCACCCAGCGGTACTTGAGCGTCGGCACCCACGGCGCGAGCGGCAGGCGCTCGGCGGCGTCGATCTCGCTCCCGCGCTCGAGGCGCTCCGCCTCGCCCTTCACGACGACGCTGAAGGCCTCGCCCTCGTCCCAGCCGTCGATCTCGAGGGCGACCTCGGGGTTGACGGTGAGCTCGACGAGCTTCGTGCCGGGTGCCGTGCGGAACCACAGCGCGCCCTCGTGCACCGCGAAGTTGATGGGGAAGATGTCGAGCTCGCCGGCCGCCGCGAGCGCGATCCGGCCCATCGGGGCGAGCTCGAGCAGCTCCCAGCACTCCCGCTCGTCGAGCACCTCCACGGGGTTCACGACGTCGTCCATGGCGTCCTCCTTCGTCTCGCGCCCATCGTCCCCCCGGACGCCGCCCGCCGACAGGGACGTTCGGCCCGCGCCGCGGCATCCGCTTAGATGAACGCATGATCGTGCTCGTCGGCCTCGCGAGCGCGATCGTCTACGGCGTCTCCGACTTCTTCGGCGGCCTCGGGTCGCGCCGCGTCTCGCCGCTGCTCGTGAGCCTCGTGAGCTTCGCGGCCGCGGCGGCGCCGATCGCGGTGCTGACTTTCGCCGTCGGCTCGGTGTGGTCGGCGGAGGCCGTGTGGCTCGGGCTCGCCGCGGGCCTCGCGGGCGCGGTCGCCATCTGGGCGTTCTACGCGGCCCTCGCGATCGGCCCGATGAGCGTCATCTCGCCGACGACCGCGGCCGTCGCGGCCCTCATCCCGGCGGTGGGCGGCATCCTGCAGGGGGAGCGGTTCCGTCCGCTCGGCTACGTCGCGCTCGCGGCTCTCGTCGTCGCGGCCGTGCTGCTCGGCGTGACCCGCGAGCAGCAGGGCGGTCGCGTCGGCGCGCGCGCGGTCGTGCTCGCCGTCGCCTCGGGGGTCGGTTTCGGCGGCTACAACGTCCTCATGGAGTGGACCCCGCCCGAGTCGGAGTATGCGCCGCTGCTCGTCGACCTCGTCGGCGGCGCGCTCCTGTTCGCCGTCGTGCTCGCCGTGTTCCGCGTCGTCCGCCGCGACTCGTGGTGGGGCGGGCGCGAGGCTCCGCCCGTTGAGGCCCGCCGCCCGGGTCTCCTCTTCGCCCTCGCCGCGGGACTCCTCATGGCCGTCGCCAACGCCCTCCTGCTGTGGGGGCTGCACCAGGGCCAGCTCGCGATCATGGGGGTGCTCGCATCCCTCTACCCGCTCGGCACGGTGCTGCTCGCGCTCACGGTGCTGCGGGAGCGGCTCATGCCCGTGCAGATCGTGGGCGTCGTGCTCGCGCTCGCCGCATCCGCCGCCCTCGCCTGGGGCTGAGGTCTCGCAATCGGCGCCCACCCGGCCCAAGTAGGATCGAGGGGATGTCGCTCCCCTTCTCCACGGCGACCGGCGCGGATGTGCGCGTGCGGTTCTGCCCCTCGCCCACCGGCACCCCCCACGTCGGGATGGTGCGCACCGCTCTCTTCAACTGGGCCTACGCCCGCCACACGGGCGGCAAGCTCGTGTTCCGCGTCGAGGACACGGATGCCGCGCGCGACTCGGAGGAGAGCTACCTGCAGCTCATCGACGCGCTCACCTGGCTCGGCATCGACTGGGACGAGGGCGTCGAGAAAGGCGGCCCGCACGCGCCCTACCGCCAGTCGCAGCGCACCGAGATCTACCTCGACCTCATCGAGCGCCTGAAGGCCTCCGGCCACCTCTACGAGTCGTTCGTGACCCCGGAGGAGATGGAGGCGCGCAACATCGCCAACGGCCGCGACCCGCGCCAGGGCTACGACAACTTCGAGCGCGAGCTCACCGAGTCCGAGCGCGAGGCCTTCCGGGCCGAGGGGCGGAAGCCGAGCCTGCGCCTGCGCGTGCCCGACACCGACCTCACCTTCCACGACCTCATCCGCGGCGAGATCACGTTCCCCGCCGGCAGCTTCACCGACTTCGTCGTCGTGCGGCCCAACGGCGCCCCGCTGTACACCTTCGTGAACCCCGTCGACGACGCGCTCATGGGCGTGACGCACGTGTTCCGCGGCGAGGACATCCTGTCGTCGACCCCGCGCCAGATCGCGCTCTACCTCGCGCTCATCGAGCTCGGCGTCACCGACTTCATCCCGCAGTACGCGCACATGCCGCTCGTGTACGGCGAGGGTGCGAAGAAGCTCAGCAAGCGCGATCCCGAGTCGAACCTCTTCCACCACCGGGACCGCGGTTTCATCCCGGAGGGCCTACTCAACTACCTCGCGCTCCTGGGCTGGTCGATCGGCCCCGACCGCGACGTCTTCACGCAGGCGGAGTTCGTGGCGGCGTTCGACATCCGCGACGTCAACCCGAACCCCGCGCGTTTCGACCAGAAGAAGGCCGACGCGATCAACGGCGACCACATCCGGATGCTCGACGTCGCCGACTTCGAGCAGCGCATCGTGCCGTACCTCGAGGGCTACCTCTCGGACCCGCCCACGGAGCGCGAGCAGGCGATCCTGCGCGAGGCGGCGCCGCTCATCCAGGAGCGCGTGACGGTGCTGAGCGAGGCGCGCGGCATGCTCGCCTTCCTCTTCACGCCCGACGACGGGCTCGAGTACGAGCATGACGCGATGCCGAAGGACGCCGACGAGGCGCGCCTCGTGCTCGACGCGTCGGAGGCCGCTCTCGAGGGGCTCACGGAGTTCGGCCGTGTCGAGATCGAGGAGGCGCTGCGTAAGGCCCTCCTCACCCCCGTCGAGGAGGGCGGCCCCGGCCTCAAGCCGCGCACCGCCTTCGGCCCGCTGCGCACCGCCATCTCGGGGCGCCGCATCAGCCCGCCGCTCTTCGAGTCGATGGAGATCCTCGGCAAGGAGTCGACGCTCGCCCGCCTCGAGCGTTTCCGCCAGGCGCTCTGACGCGGGGCGGCCCCTCGGTTCGGAGGGGCCTCATCCGTAGGGTAAAGTGTCTAGTCGGTTCGGGTTCGCCCGGACAGCACCGCTCGGCCCCCGGCCGGAACGGTGGGGTATGGTGTAATTGGCAACACGGCTGATTCTGGTTCAGTTGTTCTTGGTTCGAGTCCAGGTACCCCAGCAACGAATCGCTAGAGTTCCCTAGGAAGTCCGGCTCCCTCCTCACTCCATCGAGTGGCCTGATCTGGCGTCCAGTGACCAGATTGGTGACCAGAAACCTCCACGGGGCGAGTTTCGCGGTCGTCTCTGCTGATGAGGTACGCACTCGCCCCCGCTGGTTCGCGTGGGTACGCGCTTCGCACCTGTCTGGCATGGAAGCTCATGCACGCATCGAGGTCGAGCCCGCGTTCCTGACCCAGGCCGAGGTCGCCGCGCTGCTGGGCGTGCCCGAGCGCACGCTCGAAGGCTGGCGGCTCACGAAGTCGGGGCCGCCATGGCTGAAGCTCGGCCGACACGTGAAGTACGACCGTGATGACGCACTCGCCTGGGCGCGGGAGCAGCGTCATGGCTAGGCCGAAGATCGCCGCGGGCGAGGTCGGCCAGGTGCAGGTGACACAGCTCGCGAGCGGCAAGTGGCGGGCACGCGCCCGGATGCGCGACGACTCCGGCGAGCTGGCGCAGCTCCGCGCCGAAGGTGCAACCGAGTCTGACGCCCGCGACGAGCTGTTGTCACGCGCGAAGATGCTGACGACGCACACGAAGGCCATCGTCACCGCCGCATCGACCATCGCGGAGGCGGCGGAGGCGCGGCTGCCGACGGTGAGGGTGCGTGCCGAGAACGGCACGTTGTCGTGGTCGAGATGCCGGCGTCGCTACAGATCGCGGTTCCCAAACGGTCGCATACGCCGGTGATCGCTTACCCGCCCGTGACAGTGTTCCGATTCGAGGAGGCCACGTTCGAACTCGGTGTGACCGCGTTTGAGGCGGGGCCGGGAGAACCGGTGCGAATCTACAGTGCGGCGAGGACGGTAGCGGATCTCATGAGATTTCGGAGACGCCTTGGTGAGCCGACTGCGAACGCCGCGCTTCACCGATACCTGGCAGCGCCGAACTCGAAGCCGGCACTGCTGCTGGAGTATGCGGAAGCGCTGGGGACGTTTGGGCCGATGCGCGCTGCGCTCGATGTTGCGAGTGCCCGATGAGTCGTGCCACGCGAGATAGCGCCGCAGGGCGCGCATACCTCGACGGCATCCGTCACGCCGTCCGACCCGACAGGATCCGCCACAGGTAGGACGGACCTGTGACGGTTTCTGTCGGACCTGGCCGCAGCCGATCCGGTGACCACACGGTCAAGCCCGTATGACGGCCCGGGCGATGGCTGCGACGGCGGCGTTCACGCCCTCGGGCCTCCAGTTCGCGCGGATCGTGCCCGCGAGCAGGTTGAGCGCATCGAGCGTGGGGCTGTCGGGGGAGGGTGCACGGTAGGGGTCCTCGCGGTCGCGCCAGCCGAGGTCGAAGAGGAGTTCGCTGATGCGTGACTCCCACAGTTCCGCGGGTGTCTCATTGGCGACGACGGTGAGTGCCATCCATCCGGCGTGCCGTTCGGCGGGGGTTGTTCCGAGCGGGAGTCTGCCGGTGATGTGCCGCAGGATCGCGCGCGGGTCGCCTCGGCGTTTGGCGATGGCCTGAGTCGGAGCGATGCCGCCCTTGCGCACAGACACGAGCCCCAGTGCCCGCGCCGTGGCGCGGAGTTCCCAGACGGGCCAGGTGAGGTCTTCGCGGTTGGCCTTGCCGATCCACCATTCGGTGATGCCTGTGCGGTGTGCGATCTGCTCGACGGCGGCGGGCTTCAGGTACCCGGCGCCGGTGAGCGCCACGCCGTCCCCGACGGTGTCGAGCAGCACACGGAACGGCTCGGTGAGGTCGGCAGCCTCGTCGGTGCTGATATCGGTCACACCGGCGGCGGCCGGATGAGCGAGCGCGTCGCGCAGGCCGCGTGCGCCGCGGTTTCGGGCAAGTTCGAGCAGAGACTCGAGTTCCTCGACGACCGGGATCGGCTCTGCGGTGACCGCGGCGATCATTTCGTTCGCCCCATCGATGTCGAATACGTCGGGGTGCCAGCCGCCGGGCAGCCAGGCGCGTCCCTCCGCTGTGCTGTCGAACACCTCAGGGCGGAGCGCGTCGTCGTAGTCGCTGCGCACCCAGTCCGCGAGTTCGGCGTAACCCCAGACGCCGCCGCAGTCCTCTGGAGGGCAGGCGAGCCTCCCTCCGACGCACACCGGAGTCGAAGGCGCGTTGTCGAGCACTTTCTCGACGCGCAGGACGTGCTTCCAGTCATCTCCGAAGTCGTAGTCGTACCAGACTCGGTCGCCCTCGGCAGACAGGACCTGATCGAGACGCACGTCGTCTTCGAGCATCCCTTCGTCGCCCTCGTCGAGGTCGAACTGCGTGAGGAACTCGGGAGGGTTCCGGTCATTGCTCGTGCGGAAACGGTGCAGGTGGCTGTCGGTCCATCCCATCGCCGCCTGGATCACCTCGTGCAACCGCGGGAGGAGGATGTCGCCGGGCACCTCGATACGTCGCCACACCGGCGGCTTCGTGCGCTGCAGATCGATGCGGATGCGGAAACCCCGCACCACCGAGGGGACAGGGAGAAGCTGTGGCTCGGGACGACGCCAAAGGTCGTCCAGATGATCGGCGTCGGGGCGCAGCGCGGCGCTGAACTTCTGAAGATCCGGTGCCTCGAACTTCTCGGATGCCATCTTCCTTCTTCCGGCTCGGGCACATCACGTCGGGACGCACCATCGCGATCAATTCTCGCGGAGCACGTCGGTGCCCGCCCACCTGCTGGTTGGAGAACAGGTCGGTGCCGGTCGGTGTCACTCGCTCTGAACGGGTTGAGCGCTTCCTCGCCGCGCGCAAGCAGCGCGTTTGATGGGTGTCGAGCCCGGCTACGGAGAACGTCGTTGGGAACTCAATAAACCGCTGAGGTGAGGAGCTGAGGGATCAGCTCCTCGCGATGCGTGCGATGAAGTCGTTGACCCAGACGATCGCCTCATCGGCCGTTGCCAGGACGTCGAGTCCGTCGGCTGCTTCCTCGTAGAGGGTCTCCCAACGATCTCCGACGGCTATGCGTGGCGGCCATGTCTGCTGACGTCGATATTCGAAGAGCCTCGTACACGTCGCCTTGGTCAACGACAGATCCACCGGTTCGTCAGCCTCGAGAATCTGAAGATCGACCAGGTCGTGTGCCCGCTCACTTCCTGCTGCCGAGAGTGCGTGAAGCTTCTGCGCGATCTGGTGATCTGCCCGCAGAACAGGAACCGGCCGGGGTGCTTCGAGGCCGACCTCGGTAAAAAGCTCCGCGAGGTCGTGCGCGAGCCGGTACTCGGGCTCTTCTGCGTCACCGATCTCGTTGTGGCCCAGCTCGAAGGCAACCGTGCACCATGAGCGGCCCCGATAGTCGAGTTTCACCTCGAACGGCTGCATGACGTACGCGGTCGGCACTCCCGTGGGGCGCGGTGTTTGCTTTTCGATGAGCCGACCTGTGAATCCCGCCCATCCTGCGGCGAGGGACTCCTCGAAATCGCTGCGGAACTGATGCAGAGGCCCACGTCTGGCCGCATCGAGATCCCTCGTGAATCGAGTGCCGCGACCGAAGCGCAGCGCCATCGCGCTTCCACCTTTGACGGCGCCGTCGGGCAGCATCTGCCCGACGACGACCAGCGCCATCCCCACACGCCGACGAGAAGCGAGTCCTTCGTCTCCTTCGAGATTGCGGATCCGCTGCTCCAGAGAGCGGAGGTTCGGCGGCGGCGTGTCATAGCTCATCGCTGGAGTTCCTTTCGCACGTGCTGCCATTCGGCCGTGGTCAGGAGACCCTCTGCTCTCGCCTGCTTGGCTGCCGACAGGAGTCGTTCGCCCTGAATACGACCGCGGCACTCGGTGAGAGCGTCGGCAACCGGTTGTGCTCTCAGCCCCTCATAGAAGGTGGTGCGTGCGCCAGGGGCGACCTGAGTCAACTCGATGGAGGCAGGAAGCCGCGGCCTGGCACGGCGGGGGACGGCGACCCTCACCTGCCGCGGATTCACGTCGGCAAGACCGAACAGTGCCAGGACGGATTCGCCATGCAGATACGCATCCTCTCCGACCCGGAGCAGCGCTTCTGCGTATTGGTCGTAGGGCGTTGGAGGGATGTCAGCCACGCGGTACAGGCCGTAGGCGACGTTCTCGACCCCGCCCCGCGCCGCGAGCTTGGGAAGCTCGATCGGCGGGACCCCGGCCTCCGCTGCTTCCCGTGTGGTGACGTAGCCATAGTGGTCGAGCGCGATCTCGCGCACCACTTCTCGGTACTTCGCCTCAGCTGCCATGTCACAACTATACCGAAAACGGTAGTGTTGTGACAGTATGAGTGGTGGTTCTTCAGTCCACCCCTGACCCCCGCTCCGGCGGGGGTTCTCTCGTTCTCAGCGCCAGCCCGTCCACCCCGCGGGAGGGCGCTCCACGTACCCGGTCGAGTCGTCGGAGCTGTTCGCGACGACAGCCCACGGCGTCGTCGCGACGAGGTGCCGGCAGAGCTCCGCCATGAGCGCGCGACGTGCCTCGACCGTCCCGTCGCCCGCCACGGACACGCGCCAGTCGGGCTCCCACGGCTCGCGGGCGCCGTCGATGGGATACGTCGTCACGACGAGGGCGTCCTCGGTGACGATGGTCGTGGCGACCTCCGCCCCTGCGATCGAGACCTGGGTGCGGCGCCCCCGGACGCGCAGGGCCGGGGCGATGGCGTCGACGAGCTCCTGGAGCCGGAGCGGCCCCCAGACCTCGACGATCTCGCTCACCCGACTCATCATCCGCCACGGGGAGAACTCCCCGCGTGCCCCGTTCGCGGGAGGGCGGGTAGACAGGGCAGACTCGTCCTCATGTCCGATTCGCAGCAGCCCGGCGCCGCCGGCGACGACCAGATCCCTCCGATCCCTCCCGCACCGTCCGCCGACGTGCCCTCCGTGCCGCCCGTGCCCCCGGCGCCCGCCGCCCCCGCTGCACCGGACACCGCCGCGCCCGCTGCGGAGCAGCCCGCGGAGCCGTTCGCCGCTCCCGAGCCGGTGAACCCCTATGCGCCGCCCTCGACGACCGTCCCGACGTCGGCGCCTGCCGCGCCCGTGAACCCCTACGCCGCTCCCGCCGCGCCCGTGCCGCCCGTGCCGGCCGCGGCCGAGCAGCCGGCCGACCCGTACGCGGCCCCCGCCGCCCCGGTCCCGCCCGCGCCCGCCGCGGCGCAGCCGGAGAACCCGTACGCCGCGCCCTCCAACCCGTATGCGGCGCCCGGTGCCGACCCCTACGCAGCTCCCGGTGCCGCCGGCGCCCAGACCGCCTACGCGAACCCCGCCTACGCGGCCGCACCCGCAGGCCCCTCGCGCTTCAACGGCGTCGGCCTCGCGTCGCTCATCCTCGGCGGTGTGGCGTTCCTGTTCGGCATCACGGTCGGCTGGATCCCGTTCGTCGGGTTCTTCTTCGTGTTCCTCGCCATCGTCGGCATCGTGCTCGGCATCGTCGGGCTCGTCATGAAGAACAAGGCCAAGGGGCTCGCGATCGCGGGCACGATCGTCTCGGGCGTCGCACTCCTCATGACCGCTGCCATCAGCATCCTCATGGCGATCCTCTTCGCGAGCATCCCGACATCGAGCGACGACTTCGTGTGGGACGACGACCCGGTCATCACCGAACCCCACTTCGGCGCCGACGACCCGGATGCGCTCGGCGGCGTCGACAACCCCGCCGCGCCGGGCGACACGGTCACCTTCACCGACTACGAGGGCGTCGACCAGTGGCAGGTCGTCGTCGGCGCGCCGAACCTCGACGCGACCGCCGACGTGCTCGCCGCCGACGAGTACAACGCGCAGCCCGAGGCGGGCTCCACCTACGTCGTGGTGCCGATGACGGTCACCTACCTCGGCGAGGACACCGACCTGCCCTACATGCTCTTCACCGCACTCGTCACGCAGAACGGCGAGGAGTACGACCAGAGCTACGTCACCTACCCGGGGTCGATCTACCAGGCCCCCGAGCTCGCCGCGGGAGAGACCGCCGAGGTCAACCTCGTCTTCGAGGTCCCGGCGGACGAGGTCCCGGGCTCGGTGCTGCTCATCAGCTCCATCTGGGGCAACGACATCTACGTGCAGCTCGGCTGACCCGCCGTACGCGCAGCGGCCCCCACCCGTCGAGCACGGGTGGGGGCCGTCGTCGTCGGTGGGCGCGCAGCTGCCCCTCGGATCGGGTCAGAGGTCGATCGAGTCGCCGGGCTCGAGGATGCTGTACTCGCCGCCGCCCTGCTCGGTCGCCCACTGCAGGCGGTCGTTGTGCATCTTCTTGCCGGCGACCGAGAGCGTCATGTCGTGCACGGGGAACGCACGGCGGGGCTTCACGGCGAGCACGTAGTCCATCGCCTCGCCGACCTTGAGCCACGGGGCGCCGAGCGGCGCCGCGAGCAGCTCGACGTCGACGCCCTCGGGCACCGTGTAGGAGTCGCCGCCGTAGTAGAAGCCGCCGTCCACGAGCACGCCGACGTTGTCGATCACGGGGATCGAGGAGTGGATGAGGTTGTGCTTCTCGCCGAAGAAGTGCAGCGTGAACGGTCCCACCTCGACCTCGTCGCCCGCCGCGACGACCTCGACCTCGACGCCGGACGCGGCCGCCGCATCCGCCGCCCCCTGCGGACCCAGCACGCGCGCGTCGGGGTTCGCCTCGACGAGCTCGGAGACGCGGTCGACCGAGAAGTGGTCGGCGTGCTCGTGCGTGATCACGATGCCGACGATCCCGGAGGTGTCGGGCAGGCTCGCGAGGAACGAGCCCGGGTCGATCACGAGTCGGTCGCTTCCCTTGCTGACGACCATGGCGGAGTGCTCGTACTTCGTGACGTTCATGGAAGGGAGCCTATGCCTCGCTGGCTATGGTGGAGAGGACCAAGGAGTTCTTGCATGTTCGTCGACCTTCCTGAGGCCGAGTTGCGCGAGTACCGCAGCAGCCAGACCGATCCCGCCGACTTCGACGCGTTCTGGGACGCGACCCTCGCCGAGAGCCGCGCCGCCGCCCCCGCCGAGGCCCGTCTCGAGAAGGTCGACGCGGGCCTGCGCACGGTCGACGTGTGGGACGTGACGTTCCCCGGCTTCCAGGGGCAGCCCATCCGCGCGTGGCTGCGCGTGCCGCGCGGGGCCACGGGTCCGCTGCCGACGGTCGTGCAGTACCAGGGCTACGGCGGAGGCCGCGGCCGCCCGACCGAGAACCTCCTGTACTCGGCCGGCGGGTTCGCGCACTTCGTGATGGACACACGCGGGCAGGGCTCGGGCTGGTCGATCGGCGCGACGCCCGACTCGGGCGAGACGGGACCGCAGAGCCCCGGCGTCATGACCCGCGGCATCCACAGCCGCGAGACCTACTACTACCGCCGGCTGTTCACGGACGCCGTGCGCGCCATCGACGTCGTGCGCACGCTCGACGTCGTCGACTCCTCGCGCATCGCGATCGCGGGCGGCAGCCAGGGCGGCGGCATCACGCTCGCCGTCGCGGGGCTCGTCGACGGTCTCGTGGCCGCGCTGCCGCAGGTGCCGTTCCTGTGCGACTTCCCGCGCGCCATCACGATCCACGACTCCGACCCCTACCGCGAGCTCGTGCGCTACCTGGCGCAGCACCGGACGCCCACGGCCTCCGTGCTCGAGACCCTGTCGTACTTCGACGGCGTCAACTTCGCCCGCCGTGCGACGGTCCCCGCGTGGTTCACGGTCGCCCTCATGGACGAGATCTGCAAGCCGTCCACGGTCTTCGGCGCCTACAACGCCTACGCGGGGCCCAAGAGCATCGAGGTCTTCCCCTTCAACGGTCACGAGGGCGGCGGCGCGCACACCGAGGGCGAGAACCTGCGCATCCTGCACGAGGTATTCGGGGACTGATCCTGCCGATATACCCCCGAGGGGTATACCCTGTCGTCATGATCGACGACATCAAGAAGCGTGCCCTCCACCGCGCGCGCATCCTCCAGGGGCAGCTGCGCGGCGTGGAGAAGATGATCGAGGACGAGGCGTACTGCGTCGACATCATCACGCAGACGCTCGCGATCCAGAAGTCGCTCGGCAGCCTGAACAAGCTGCTCGTCGAGAACCACCTGCGCACCCATGTGTCGCACATGTTCGACGAGGGCGGCGAGACGCGCGACCGGGCGGTCGCCGAGTTGCTCGCCGTCTTCGAGCTCCAGCAGAACCGGGGTGCGTGATGAGCGGGCACGAGCACGAGCACCACGGGCACCACGAGCACACAGAGCACCACGGGCACACAGAGCATCACGAGCACGCAGGGCACGAGCACCATGGGGCTGGTTTCGACACGCCGCCTGCGGCGGCTACTCAACCAGCGGTCGCTCACGACCACGCGGCGCACGACCACGGCGTGCACGATCATGCGGCGCACGGCCACGATCCGCTGCGATTCCGGCGGCTGTTCTGGATCAGCCTCGCGCTGACGATACCGACCGTCGTGTTCTCGACGGGGCTGCAGGACATCCTCGGTCTCGACGGCCCGCGCTTCCCCGGCAGCGAGTGGATCCCCGCGGTGTTCGGCGCGGCGATCGTCGCGATCGGGGGCCGCGTCTTCCTGCAGGGCGCGTGGCACGAGCTACGGGCGAAGAGCCCGGGGATGATGACCCTCATCTCGCTCGCGATCGTCGTGTCGACCGCGTACTCCGTCGCCGTGATGCTCGGCCTGCCCGGCATGGACTTCTGGTGGGAGCTCGCGACGCTCGTGACGATCATGCTGCTCGGCCACTGGATCGAGATGTCGGCCGTGCAGGGTGCGCAGAACGCGCTCGGCGAGCTCGCGAAGCTCCTGCCCGACGAGGCAGAGGTGCTGCGGCACGGGGAGCCCGTCACGGTCGCCCGCGCCGAGCTCGTGGTGGGGGACCGCGTGCTCGTGCGACCCGGCGCGGCGATCCCCGCCGACGGCACGATCGTCGAGGGGACCGCGGAGGTCGACGAGTCGCTCCTCACGGGCGAGTCGACCCCTGTCGCGAAGGGCGAGGGCGACGCGGTCGTCGCGGGCTCCCTCGCCTCCGGATCGCTCACGGTCGAGGTCGCGCGCACGGGCGGCGACACCGCGCTCGCGGGCATCATGCGCCTCGTCGCCGACGCGCAGGCGAGCCGGTCTCCCGCGCAGCTGCTCGCGGACCGCGCCGCGGCGCTGCTCTTCTACGTGGCCCTCGGTGCCGCCGTCCTCACGCTCGCCGCGTGGTGGCTGCTGCGCCCCGACGACCCGGCCTTCGTGCTCGAGCGCGTCGTCGCGGTGCTCGTGATCGCGTGCCCGCACGCGCTCGGCCTCGCCATCCCCCTCGTCGCGCAGCTGTCGACCGCGATCGGCGCCCGCCGCGGCATCCTCATCCGCAGCCGCGCGGCCCTCGAGGATGCGAAGGACGTCGACGTCGTGCTCTTCGACAAGACGGGCACCCTCACCGAGGGGCGTCAGGCCGTCGCAACCGTCACCGTCTTCGACGGCGTCACCGAGGACGAGGCGCTCGCGCTCGCGGCCGCCGTCGAAGGGCGAAGCGAGCACCCGATCGGACGCGCGATCGTCGACGCCGCGCGCGAGCGCGGACTCGCCGTGCCGAGCTCCACCGGCTTCCGGGCCCTCGCGGGCCGCGGCGCGACGGCGACCGTCGACGGACGCGAGCTCGCCGTCGCGAGCGGTCGCTACCTGACCGAGCGCGGCATACGCCTCGACACCGCCCTCGTGCACGCCGTGCGCGACGCGGGCGCCGAGGGCTCGACCGCCGTGTCGCTCGTCGAGGGCGGCGACGCGGATGCGCGCGTGCTCGCCGTGTTCGCGATCGCCGACCGCGTGCGCCCCGAGTCGGCGGAGGCCGTGCGGGCGCTCCACGCGCGCGGCGTGCGCGTCGCGATGCTCACGGGCGACTCGCACGTCGTCGCCGACCACGTCGCGAAGCGGCTCGGCATCGACGAGGTGCGGGCCGAGGTGCTGCCCGACCAGAAGGCAGGCGAGGTCGCGGCGCTCCAGCGCGGCGGCGCGGCCCGCGTCGCGATGGTGGGCGACGGCATCAACGACGCCCCCGCGCTCGCGACCGCCGACCTCGGCATCGCGATCGGCGCGGGCACAGACGTCGCGATCGAGTCCGCGGGCGTCGTGCTCGCGTCGTCCGATCCGCGGGGCGTCGTCGACACCATCACGCTGAGCCGCGCGAGCTACCGGAAGATGCTGCAGAACCTGTGGTGGGCGGCCGGCTACAACGCCGTCGGCCTCCCGCTCGCGGCGGGGGTGCTCGCGGGCGTCGGATTCCTCATGCCGCCGTGGCTCGCCGCGGTGCTCATGAGCGCGTCGACCGTGATCGTCGCCCTCAACGCCCAGCTGCTGCGGCGTCTCCGCTTCGGTCGCTGAGCCGGGCGGGGCCGTCGGGCCCGCCCTCCGCGAGCCGCTCGACGAGCGCGAGGCCCGCGTCCGCCCACTCGATCTCGGCGCGGGCGCGGGCCACGAGGCCCTCGTAGGCGAAGTGCTTGAACGCGATCGTGGGCTCGCGCGCAGACGCGCGCTGCCCCGGTTCACGGAGCTGCGCACCCACGTTTACGAGCAGATCCAGCGCGCCAAGCGCGGCGAAGCGGTCCGGCCGGGCGCGTGAGGGTGTCGGGACGGCCGTCGTCGGCACGGGAGGATGGTGAGTCATGAGGAGTCGTGCGCCGAAGCAGCTCCTGCTCGCCTTCCTCGGCGAGTTCGTGCTCGACCGCCACAGCGATCCGCTGCGCGCGAGCGTCATCCTCGAGGTGCTCGAAGGGGCCGGCGTCGCGGCGCCCGCCGCGCGCTCGACCCTCGACCGCATGAGCTCCCGCGGGCTCCTGCACCGGTACCGGAGGGGGCGTGAGATCGAGTTCGAGCTGACGCCGGAGGCGGAGGCGGTGCTGTGCGAGGGCGGTCAGCGCGTGCGGCAGAGCGACCCCTTCACCCCGCACGGCGGTGGCTGGACCCTCGTGACCTTCACTCTGCCCGAGGGGCAGCGCATCCTGCGCCACCGCCTGCGCGCGACTCTCACCTGGGCGGGCTTCGCCCCGCTTCGCGACGGGCTGTGGCTCGCGCCGGGGGAGGTCGACATGGCCGCCGTGCTCGAGCCGCTGCAGGTCGACCTGCCGGCGGGCGCGCTCACGGCGTTCCGGGCGCGCGAGCTCCCGGGCTTCTCGATGGCGGAGTCGGTACGGGCCGCGTGGGACGTCGAGGCCATCCGCGCCGCCCACCTCGCCTTCATCGACACGTGGGGCCGGGCGGGGGTGACCGACGGCAGCCCCAACCCGATCTCGGCGCGCACGATGCTCGTCGCCGACTGGCTCGCGCTCCTGCGGGCCGACCCGCGCCTGCCGCGCGAGTTCATGGACCCCGACTGGCCCGCCGACCGCTCATTCGCGGTGTACCGCGCGCGGCACGACGAGCTCGACGGGCCCGCCGCCGAGGCGTTCGCGCGGCTCGTGGGGGGCGGAGGCTTCGCGCCCGGCGGCGGTCGGCGCCTAGCTGTTCTTCCTCGACACGTTGTGAACGCCTGAGGTAGGCGAAGACCTCCGGGACGA